>JBAVLE010000305.1:0-7845 GCA_049688735.1 Candidatus Angelobacter sp.
GCGCACCTGGGTGAACCGGCACGAATATCACCATCCTTATACTGTCCACTACTATCCTGAACATCATTTCGTGCGGGAAAATCACGGGCACGAAGTGGCATATCGCGCGCATGAGCGGAATGAAATACGCCATGAAGAGCGCCATGACGAGCACGTGAGAGATGAGCACCGCGAAGTACGTCATGACGAGCATGTCCGGGCGGAAGATCACAGCCACGACTATCACCCGCGTGAGGTGGCCCAGAACCATGGGCACGAAGATCATGGGCACGAAGTTGCACAAAACCACGGGAACAATAATCACGGAAACCAGGGACATGACAATGGAAACCATGGAAAAGACAATCACGGACATGACGACAAGGGCGATAAGGGCAATCACAATCGCTAAAGCTTAAAAAAACAACGTGGCGCGGCCGCATGAGCCGCGCCATTTTTTTTTTACAAAGAGCGCTTCTATCCATTACGCCGTTCCCACCGTCCGATGGAAAGTGCTACGGTTGAGCCAATTCGCCAATGCGGATGAAGTTAGCCGGCCCGCTTGCTGCTGGCCCGCTTGGACTTTGATTTAGGCTTCGGCTTAGATTCGGGCCTGGCTTTGGCCTTTAGATTGAGTGCCACCGCAGCACGGATAAGATCTTTCAACGCCGACTCATTGATCTTTTCGCCTTCGTGGATGTCAATGGCGCGCCTGACATTCCCCTCAAGTCCGGAGTTGAATAGGCCTGAAGGGTCCTTCAGCGCAGCACCCTTGGCAAATGTCATCTTGACGACACTCTTGTACGTCTCTCCCGTACACACGATGCCGCCGTGGGAAAAGACGGGAGTTCCCATCCACTTCCATTCTTCCACGATCTCAGGATCTGCCGTGTGTATGAGTTCACGCACTCTCGCGAGCGTCTTCCCGCGCCAGTCTCCAAGTTCCTTGATCCTCGCGTCGATCATTGCAGATGCAGATTCCGCCGCGGAGCCCGATTTTGGCTTCGTGGGATGGCTTAGCGATACGGGCTTTTTCATGTCCAGTTCCTAACTCTTGCACCTATTTTAGCTGCGTAATCTCGCGAGCGAAAGCTAGCGTGTCGATAGCAGTCTGGAGCTGGTGGAACAGACATCATGCGGCGGATGTTTAGAATCCCCATCCTTCGCAACAACGGCAAAGGACGGGGCATGAGTTTTCAATCAGGGTTTTACGCAGAAACATCCGAACTGGTTACATCTGAAGACAAGTCCGGGCATGCACAGGATCACATTGGTGCTGGTTGAAATACGCGGGCTCGTGGCGCTTGGCGCCTGAGCGCTCGACGCCATGAGCGGCGTGCACAGCAGAGCGGCAACGATGAGAAGTTTTTCGAGGTTTATCATTTTCATAAAGTCCTCCGGGCTTTTTAATTCGCGCGTTGCGCGATGTAGTTGCGTTCAGTTCGCATTGTAAGCGGTCTTGCTGAGCAGAAGCCCTTAGTTGCCAGCCGATTTTGCAGAGTACCGTTCCGTTTTGGCACGACGAGATCATTCGTGCCCTGGCGAACAATGTGATATTCCGGCGTGAACAAAGGCGAGTACCGTTAGAGAGTGTCCAAAAGGGAACAACACGTTCCGCGGTCCCGGCCCTATGATGGTTTGGTTGAGAAAGTTATATGCTGCTGCACGCTGCTCTGAATTTTGAGCGTACCAGCAGTTCCCTGCTCTTTGCTTTCACATCATCCTTATCGGAGGGGTACGTATGAAACTTAAGATGGTAATGGCGGTACTTGCTTTGTTTGTGTTTGCAGGATTAACGGGTCTGGCTGCGGACAAGGACAAAAAAACCGCTCACAAAAAATCGCGGACGCTCACTGGCTGTCTTGCGAAGAGCGATGACGCCAATGAATATAACCTAACCACCAGCAAAGGCGGCACCTGGGAAGTAAAGAGTGACAGTGTGGACCTGGCGCCGCACGTCGGGCACACGGTAGCGATTACTGGCGTGGTTTCCAATGCCGCGATGCACGGAATGAAAGAAGATGCCAAGGACGAAGCCAAAGAGCACGGCATGGACAAGAAAGCCAAAGAGCACGGCCACCTCACGGCTACCGCCGTAAAGATGGTGAGTGATAGTTGTAAGAAGTAACTTAGAGCAATCAGATTGCCCGGATCTGGACAGCTAACAACGTGGAATCCCACCCTTCGAAAAAGTCGCCAAGGCGTGGGGACACCCACGGAGTTGTGAGTCAAAAAATAACTGGAAAGGTTGGGCCACCCGCCTAACCGAGGAGTGTTGATGATGAAGCTTCAGAATCGCTGGCTCCCGGCAGACACCCGCTTTAAATATGTTCGCTTTCATCCAGCCGTGGGACGTTCCTACGTAAACTCTCGATTCGGCCTAAGGATTCTGATTCTCGGCGAATCGCATTACTGCTGGGACGCCATGCCGGAAAACGAATCCCATATAACTCTAGGCGCCATAAGCAGCTGCGATACGTACCCATTCTGGAAAAAACTGGCACGATTATTTTCTGATGGGGAGTTCTGGGGTGATGTGCTGTTTTATAACTACGTGCAGGATATCGTAGGCAAGGGATCTCGCAGCCGGCCAACACCGCGCATGTGGCAAAGCAAAGCGGCGATAAACGGATTCAAAGAAGTTTTGCACACTTACAAACCCCAACGGATACTAGTTATCGGAAAGACGACATGGCGATACATGGCTGGGGCGAAAGAATTTCCTGAAGGACCGCCGATTGAAGAACCGAGATTCCGCTTTTCCGAAAAGTTCAATTCCAATCTTGCTCAATCTGAACAATGCGCGTATTGGTATCCTACTGTTAAAGGGCAGTTTGCATTGGCTGCGCCCATTTATCATCCCGGATATCCCGCAGGATTTCATCAAGCAGAAACAAAGCGAGTAGTAGACAGGCTGTTGAAGTCAACGTGGAAAGCGCCCAAGGTTGACAGCAGAGTGGCGGCTTGAAAGAGGTTGCAATGGAATCGCATTCCCTGCCATCATGCCCTTTTCCGTTACCTGAAGATCTTGATCGGAAACTATCATCACTTGGCTCTCTGTGGGCAAAGCACACTACCCGTCCGCGTCTTGACGCAGGAGTTGTGCGGCATTGGGATGAACTTATTCACGAATGGAGCATTGACGCCTCTGTGCCTCTGTTGATTAGAAAGCGAGAAAAAGGGATCGCCCGGGGTGAGTTAATGGTGCATGAATCGGGACGCGAATTAATTTGGACCGACAATAGTCCCGCATCATGGAGTTTCATGCTGGCCTTTGCCCAGGTGACTCCATCTCTGCAAGATATAGAAGATCGTCTGGACCGCAATGAAATACCCGTTGCCATGGTCATTGACCGGGAAATGATCGCTCGATCGCGTTACAAATGCAGCAGGGTCAAAGCAGCAAATCCTAACATTTACCGCTGGAAGGTCTGCCACAGGCGCCCAGTTGTCCTGGGGGGCCGTGGTAGCGTGAAGCAACGACCACTGAAGTTGCTTCAGGAACATTTCAAGAGGTTTCTATCTCCCTCCAACATGTTTCTTGTTCCTCTTGAGTTGGGTGGGTTAGGGGAGCTTCCGCACTTTATCCAAGCAATCGGAGATGATTTGTAGGGTTATAGCGCGTGGGTTCTTTGTTCCTCGCTTCGCTGCGCTGCGCACGAGCCTGCGGCGCAAGGAAAGAATCATTTCTTGCTTTCCCGGCACTTGCCCTTCAGCTCGCAAGCTCGCCTCGGGACCGTGCCGGGCTACTGCCAGCCGTCCCGCTGCGCGGGACTGGATTTGCATGCGGAGCGCCTTGGCCGAATGCTAAAAACCTACTTTCACGTCGAGCTTAAGCTGTTGTATTCTGAAGCACCCCTTGGTGAGTCTCTCATAACGATAGGAGTAGGTGTATTGCGATGCCAAACAATGATGAGAACGACCCTGATTGGCAGGCTGTAACCGGGCGGTGTTTAGCGTTCCTCTGCCTGCACGTCAGTGGGATGAAGGATGAAACTATTCCACGGAAAGCCAAATTCCTTATGGGTCTTGGACTGCAAAAACCTGACGCTGCTGGAATTCTGAATACCACAGCCGCATCACTGAATGAGCTGTTTCGCCTTGAACGCAATAAAAAAGGAGGGAAGCGTGATGCCAAAGGGAATAAGCGGAAAAGGACGAGGTGACAGCACCCAGACCGACCCACTAGATCTGATTGCTAACCTGCTCGGACTCCTGGCCGTAAAAGACATGGGTGAGGGCGACAAGATAGGAACTCTGTCGGCAGCCGGGTTCACAAATCAGGAAATTGCTCGCCTGTTGGGAAAAGACACCAACGCCGTGAACCAGGCTCTTTTCCAATTACGAAAGAAACGTAAGAAATAACCGTGGCACAACAAATTGACAAACGGCTAATCAAGAAGCTGCGGGACAAAACTGGTTTAGGGCCAGCGGCAGTGTACAAACGAATCGGGAATCGTTCCCGTGAGCATTCCCTACCGCGCCATTTAGCGGCTATGAGAGTAGCGATGGATCATGGGGTCAACATTTCACCGTTCGCCACGGCTGCGGACTTAGCTGAAATCCGTGGTGCTCGCTTCTCTTCCGCTCCCACTCGCTCTGTAGATGATGTCGTTCCTGCGAGTATTCCAGCTCCACGAGGAAATGGTCGCAGGGCTCGCTCCCCTAGCAGAAGCAAGCGTCCAAAGAAGCCAGCGAAGAAAGGCAACTGGGTTTTTGTAGTACATGGGCGAAATGAGAAGTTGCGCAAGGCAATGTTTCAATTCCTCCGGGCCACTGGAGTGCAACCTATTGAATGGTCAAAGGCCATTTTCATGACTGGCAAGCCGAGTCCATATGTAGGCGAGATCCTGGACACAGCCTTCAGCAAGGCTCAGGCTGTGGTGGTGTTATTTACGCCGGACGATGAGGCCCAATTAAAGAAGGAATTCCGGCGACCAAGTGACCCCGCCTATGAAAAGAAGCTGACAGGCCAAGCGCGACCGAATGTGCTATTTGAGGCCGGGTTGGCTTTTGGCACCCACCCGAATCAGACGATTTTGGTTGAGGTCGGAAAGATCAGGCCGTTCAGCGATACCGCCGGTCGCCACGTGGTTCACTTGGACAATTCAACGGGAAAGCGGAGGGAATTGATGATTAAGCTACAGAACGCTGGCTGTGAAGTAGACTTTGTGAACTCTGATTGGGAGAAAGACGGCGAGTTCAGCCTTTAAATTCTCATCTGAATCTTAAACAGGGGCGTTTTGCCTATTGACTTCTGTTCGCCTTTCGTTTATTATGCGTTTTAGGTTCTCGCCGGGAGCGGCAGCGGCGAACCGTCGTAGAGCGGCAGCAGGAGCGAAGCCGGTTTAGCGACCAGGGAATCCCCAAGATGGAGGCGGGAAACCCAAAAGGCCAGCACCCACGCGATCATAGCCGGCCCACCGTTAGGGCCACAGATAGCGTAGAGACACAGAAACCAGCCATTAGCACTTGGCCATTAGCCTTTAGCCAGAGCGGGAATCCACGCTTCTGGAAAAGGGTAATTGGTACTTGGTATTTGGCTCGGATCGAAAAAATCAGCCCTTAGCACTTAGTCATCAGCCTTTAGACAAAAAAAGCGGGAAAGCCCTGCTTATGTCAGCGGTATGCATGTTTTGGCATGCCCCTGCCCCCTGCAAGCCAGAAAGGCCACAGACAAGAGTTTCTTTACCGTGCAAGCCAAAATCGGGTTGCACGGACGAAACCCACAGCGGAGGCGGCTCTACCCATGCAAGCCAAAATCGGGCTTGCACGGGGCCGGGCTGTGCCACGCAGTTTGTCAAACCATATCAGCTGGGCGCCCGCGACGCCGGGTAGCCTTTAACGGAGCAAAAATCGTGACAAAAGAAGAAATAATTGCCGCCATTAACGAATGCGCTGCCAGGCTGGGACATGCACCCAGCAGCACCGAGCTGCGGAAATCTGCCAACGTAAATAAATACGATATCCGCAAATATTTTGGCACCCATATAAAAGCGCTGGACGCCTGCGGGATGGAGGCACTTGGCGCCGGGTATGAAGTAAAGCTGAAGACTTTGTTTTTGGGCTGGGCGGGGGTCGTCCGGGAGCTGGGGAAGCCGCCGACGATGGAGGAATATGACAAGCGGAGCAAGAACAGCGTGCGTCCGCTGATACGGCGGGCAGGAAGCTGGACCCGCGTGCCCCTGCTGATGATGGAATTTGCCAAACGCGATGGCCTGGATGGGGAGTTCAAAGATGTACTGGACATCGTGGCGGCGCATTATCAGCTTGCCAGGGCAAGAAACAGGACATCCGGGCCAACAAAAGACATGCTTCTGCGACCCAGAATTATGGTGGGACAGCCCATGTATGGAGAGCCGCTGCTTGATTCCCCGTTGATGTGCGCTCCGATCAACGAAATGGGAGTGGTGTTGCTGTTTGGCGGCGTGGCCCGGCAACTGGGATTTTACGTAACGCGCGTGCAATCAAACTTTCCTGATTGCGAGGCGTTACGCCGGGTGGAGCGTGACCGGTGCCAACTGGTGAAGATTGAATTTGAACATGAAAGCAGGAATTTTCTTTTCCATGGCCATTCGCTAACAGGGGCCGACTTGATTGTGTGCTGGAGCCATAACTGGCTGGATTGTCCGCTGGAAGTGATTGAGCTGAAGAGCCTGGTGGGAAAGCTGGGACTGGGGATAGAGCAGAAAGTTATTTTGCCGGGAGACGAGACAAAACCTTTCGCCGCAGATTGACGCAGATAAACGCAGATGAAAAACAAAACCTACCACGGAGGCACAGAGACACGGAGAAAAGCAAAACCGGGAAAAAGCTTACCACTGATTAACACAGATGACACTGATTGGAATGGGGAAAAACATTTTGCCCCAGATTTACGCTGATGAACGCAGATAGGAACGGCGGGTGAAGTTTGGGGCGGAAACCAATTACAATAAAGGATTCCGCCTCACTCGCCGCGACCGCATAGGGAGCGCTGTCCATCGTGGACTGGCAAACACCTACCACGGAGACACAGAGGCACGGAGAAGAGCAACATCGGAAGAAAGCTCACCGCTGAGACGCGGAGAAGAGCAATAAATCGAGAACCCATGGCTGTATCTGAACACACATCGGAGAAAGTAAAGATCGCGGAGAGCGAAAGCATCACTGTGCGCGGAGCGCGGGTCCACAACCTCAAGAACATTGATTTTGATATTCCGCACAACCAGCTCACGGTGGTGACGGGCGTTTCCGGCAGCGGCAAGAGTTCCCTGGCCTTTGACACGATTTATGCCGAAGGGCAGCGGCGCTATGTGGAGTCGCTTTCAGCCTATGCGCGACAATTTTTGGAGCGCATTGAGAAGCCCGACGTTGACCTGATTGATGGCATTGCGCCGGCGATTGCCATAAGGCAGAAGAATTCAACGCGCAATCCGCGATCAACGGTGGCCACGGCGACGGAGATTTACGATTACCTGCGCTTGCTCTATGCGCGCGTGGGCCGCACGTTTTGCCGGAACTGCGGACAGGAAGTAAAGAAAGATACGGTCGATGAGGTGGCGCAGACGATTCTTGCGCTGGATGAAGGCACGCGGCTGAATGTGCTCTTCCCTGTACAGGCGGTAACGCCGCCGGTGGCCAAGCCGGAGAAAAAGACACGCGGACGCAAGTCAGCAAAAGCTGCGGCCATTTCTGAGACTGCGGTGAATGCGCTACGCGAACGTTTATTCGACTTGCGCAAAAAAGGTTTTGGCCGGCTCTTCCAGAATGGACAGATCTTTGAGTTTGCAACGCCGGAGTCGCTGCTGGATATCGATTTCAGCCAGCCGGTGTATGTGCTGATTGATCGCATTGTTACAGGGCCAGATCAGCGCACGAGAATTG
>JBAVLE010000306.1:0-23665 GCA_049688735.1 Candidatus Angelobacter sp.
GGTTTCACCCTTTGGAGCGGCTTTGAATTCACTGCAAAACTTGTTTTTGGTTCGGGTCAGGGCACGGGTGTGGAAGAGGTATTCATGATTCTGTCGAAACATGGCTTTCGTGTGCCATCACCACCCGGTGACTTTGACTCTCGCGCAACCTCATTCTTCAGGGCCATCCACACGTAACAGGGTATGACTTCAGTCGTACCGTCCGGCACACAAAAGATCAATTCCTCGCTGCCGCAGGCATTCGCGAAGCGACAAAAACAAACAACAGCACAAACGACAATGCCAAATCCGGTTGACTTTGACCCCTCGCGCAACCATCATTCTTCAGGGACATCCACACGTAACAGGGAATGACTTCAGTCGTACCGTCCGGCACACAAACGATCAATTCCTTGCTGCCGCAGGCATTCGCGCAGCGCAGCGAAGCAACAAAAAACAAACAACAGCACAAACGGCAATGCCAAATCCCGTTGACTTTGACTCTTGCGCAAGCATCATTCTTCAGGGCCATCCACACGTAACAGGGTATGACTTCAGTCATGCCGTTCAGGCAAGTAAAGATCAATTCCTTGCTGCCGCAGGCATTCGCGGAGCGCAGCGAAGCGACAAAAGGAAACAACAGCACAAACGACAATGCCAAAATCCGGCTGACTTTGACTCTCGTGCAAGCATCATTCTTTCAGGGACATCCACACGTAACAGGTATGACTTCAGTCGTACCGTCGGGCACACAAAAGATCAATTCCTTGCTGCCGCAGGCATTCGCGCAGCGAAGCGAAGCAACAAAAACAAACAACAGCACAAAACGAAAATGCCAAATCCGGTTGACTTTGACTCTCGCGCAACCATCATTCTTTCAGGGGACATCCACACGTAACAGGGTATGACTTCAGTCGTACCGTCCCGGCAGGTAAAAGATCAATTCCTTGTGCCGCAGGCATTCGCGAAACGAAAAGAAAATCGCATGTACCGGCAAGAGTTTATAATTTCGCCCTGCCATGGCGCGACCGTCCCGCAATGCAAGCCCTGATTCTGCTCGCAACCCAATCCGCACGTTTTTTGTAAGCTCCAGAACCAGCCGCGGCGCTGCGATTCTACAGACTTCGCGTATGGCCAATCTCTTCATCGAAGTCCTTCGTTCGTACATGCGAGAGAAGAAATTCAAAGTGCATGACTTTGTCGTGATGCCGAACCACGTTCATGTCCTTCTTAGTCTTCCGCCGGAACTGAGTATCGAAAAAGCAGTACAAATGATAAAGGGCAATTTCTCGTACCGGGCAAAGAAGGAACTTGGGTACTCCGGGGAGATCTGGCAAAAGGGCTTCTCTGAAGTGCAGGTCTTGACGGAAGCAAGTTTCATCCGGCATCAGGAATATATCGATGAAAATCCCGCCAAGAAAGGTTTGGCTCAGTCAGCGGATGAATATCCGTACTGTTCCACATTCTTGAAGAAGCAGAAAAAGGCCGCAGCGGCTAAAGCCGGGTCTTAGGTGCACGGGGACGGTACGAGTAAACTCATACCCTGTTACGTGTGGTGGACCTTGGAATGATCAATGCCAGGCAGGATTCTGTTTGAAGATTACCATGCATTGCGCATGGTGAAGGGACCTGCTCCTGCTGCCCGAACTCGAATCTTGAAAACTGCAGGTGTCCAGGCACACGTATCACGCCCAAGCCGCACGTTCACACTTTTGTGCGGAGTCCGCGAACGTCGTGAGCCCGAAACAAGGGGGCATCACCCGGCGGATATAGGTGCAGGCCTCATTTGCTATAGCCGGAGCCGCTCCCGGCTTGTTCCACCCAACAACGGAATGGAACGGATCTTTACGCAAATCCACGGTCTCACCGCACCGCAGACCGCACATAATCGTCAGATCGGCCCGGAACAAGGGAGCTTATCTCGCGATGAATGCGCGCTGGGGTAATTCAACTGGCCTTGTGTGCCTGAAATTGCCTAGGCAAGGAGAACTTTAGCAGGGCTGGAAGCGAAAGTCAAGCGTAAATCTGCGTCCGATAACAGCCGCCTTCGGCTTGCCGTGTTGTCTTTTTTACCTGAAATTTACACGGCCTTGTTTGTGTCTCGAAAAACACTCCTCGCTACCCAAACTCCGAATAAATTCAGAAACTTATAAAGATGAACACGCCCGGCAGTGACTCTGCATCCAACATTACGGACGTGCCGTTACTCTGGCCGAGGGGCGTCTGCGGGGCGTAAAATTTTGCAAGACGCTTTGCTTTTTAAGCGCAGCGGATTTGTAATTAGAGGCGTATCCCTATGGGAAGAATTTCAGGGTTCTTATTCGGCTTTATTCTAGTCGTGGCAGCTGTTGGGTGCGGCGGTGGCAACAGCACCTCCAGCACTGCTGTTCCAACTCCCACTCCCACACCATCGCAGACTTTTCCTAACGATGAGCAGCTGGCACAATCAGCGCCGATAAAGGTAGGCACGTCCGGAGCAAACGCCAATGATTTGGGCGCAAAGGTATGCTGCATCGGCACATTGGGCAGCCTGTGGACTGCGCCGGGAATAACCAATCCCGTTATTCTCAGTAACAACCATGTGTTGGACCGCTCTGATAAAGGCGTGGCCGGCGAGGCAATCAATCAGCCGCTGCAATTCGCATGCACGGCAACTACGGCCGCTCCGCCGCTCACGGTTGCACACCTAACACAGGGCGCGCCATTGAAGCCGACTACCAACGTACCAGCCGATTGCGATCCGTCCGCTCCCGCGCCACTTTGTGGCCCTGCTCCTAAAAATATCGACGCCGCGATTGCAGAAATTGTGCCCGGCCAGGTTGACCTTACCGGCAATATCCTTGATCTTGGCCCTGCTGGCGCCACAACCATAGCCGCGGCTCCGCCGTCTTCTACCGTCGTGCTAAAGAGCCAAACCAATCTCGGCCAGGGAGTCGCGAAGAGTGGCAGAACTACAGGGCTTACATGTTCGACGATCACCTCAATCAGTGCGACCCTCGCGATCAATTATGATGCGACGTGCGGCGATACGTCTCCAGCCTTCAGATCTGTCTATTCAGGCCAAATAGTCATTGGTGGTGGCAGCTTCAGCGGGGCCGGTGATTCAGGATCGTTGGTTGTAACTACGGACAATGCGCGGCCCATTGCCCTGCTTTATGGCGGTAGTCCTACCGATACCGTTGCCAATCCGATTGAAGATGTCATTAATTTTTTTGCGGGCGCTGGATCATTTAATGTTGTCGGTGGCCCAGACCACCCAGTAAGTTGCGCGCACACGGCCACTGCCAGCTCCACACAAGTAGGCGTTGCGCAAGCAACTCTGGTCCCGCAGGAACGCCAGCGCCTTACGGCAGTCCTGCACCGGCGAGCCGCGCAACTCGCGCAGGATCCGTCTATCCAATCAGTTAGCGTTGGCGCCAGTGCGGACAACGCGGGCGAAGGCGCTCTGCTGGTCCATGTTTCTGGCAGCACCATCCCGCGCGTTCCGCCCACGATTGACGGAGTGCGCACCCGTTTGGTGTTCGATACACCAGCGGAGCAGGCGCTTCCGCCGGTAGGAAAAGAAAAAGTTGCTCGAGCGCTGGCCGTAAAAGAAGCCAATGTTGCGGACCTGATAAGCCAACCGGGCGTTCAAGGCGTGGGCGTTTCTCTTAGTCTGGATAATCCCACGGAAGCTGCGATTTCCATCTATCTGCTGAAGGGAGCTGCTCATCCGCCTATTCCGGCAGTGATCGATGGCATACGCACACGCGTCTTTGTCAGCGAACGTTTCAGAGCGTTTTAGGAAAATTGCGATATCAACCATCAGCCCTGGCCGCAAGCCGGGGCTTTCTTTATCCGATCCCGAGTTCTTGCGCGGCTTCGCGAGCAATTTGCGGCATCGTGCTCACAGGAGCAATGTGAATGGCATTTTGTTCCAGCGTTGTGCGAGCGAAGGCCACTGATTCATCGTCTGCGGGCAGATCATCTTCCACGATTGCCGTAAGCTGCGCCAGCTTGTCTTCTGCTTTGCGAATTCCCTGCACAAGCTGCGGAAAGCTGAAAGCCAGGACCTTGGCGGCATTCACGTCACTGCTGAGGGTTACCGCGTGAAACAGCTTTACTGTTCCGTTCGGACTATAGCCGCAATCGATCCTCAGCGGATCGCCGCTTCGTGTATAGCGCGACACCGGGATTTTCTCTGACAATAGGGGCGGTCTGACGCCCGCAGCCTCAAATTCCGAGCGCATGCGCGCCGCAATCGCAGCGCGGCCGCTTGGCTCCCGCGCTTGTTGGCGTCGCCGCGGACGCTCAAGATAAAGCCGCGCTAACTCATCAGCTTCGTCCACCGCAGAAGAAGCCAGACACGCCTGAAATTCCGAAGGCTGAATCGCGTTGGAGAATGAATCCTGGATGCGGCGCAGAATGAGGTCGCGATCTCCATTCATCTCGCGCAACTGGTTACGCAACTCGCTTTCAAGCGCTTGCAGCACTTCCACATCGGCCTCAGGATCAAGGCACAGCACGCGTGACCAATCGTGGGTGAAGCGCACCTGCGCGCTGCCGGCAGGCGGCAGCAACACCAGGCCCACATTGATGAATTCATTTTTCACCGCGTCGGGAGCGTAGCGCAGCACAAAGAACCGGCATTGAATTTTGTCCGCCATCACTGCACCACCGATTTCGTTATCCCGGGCGTGTTCTCTATTGGCCTGCCCCAGTTGATGAAGGGCTGTCGCGTTGAATTGCGAAATGCTGTAATCAGCTCCCGCACTTTGCTTCGCCGTTCCACGATTGCCGCAGCCAATCCTTCCATCTCATCCCAGTCGTTGCCCGTCCACGCAGGCGGTATGGCGCCGATGATTTCATCAATCAGCGCAGGATCAAAATTTTCCACCCGGCTCAACCACGGTTCAAATGATTCCCATCCACGAACTTCCTGATACACAAAGTTGCGCGCATAAACGCCGCGCAACGCCGAGTCAGGAAAATTCCATTCTCCGGCATTGAAGCAGTAACCCTGATCAATAAACGTCGCGGTGTATTTCCGCTCATTTGTTTTCTTCCAGAACACAGCTTGCCGGCCGTTGGCATTTCCCAGCCACTTATCCACCACCAGCATACCGGCAAAAGCGGCTAGGTTTTTCACCTTGGCAAACATGCTCTCCGGCAGGTAGTCAAAAACCTGGCCTTCGGCAGGATCGCAAACGTAACGCGCCCCAACCTGCAGCCCCGGCTTGCAATGCGATGTGAGTCCGGAGATATCGACGCGCAATTCCGGCGTATTTTTGATCAGCCATTCCTTGACAATGACGATGTCAGTGACCGGCACTGGCAAGCTTACGCTTTCCGCCAGACGCGTGGCCAGCAACTCATTGGCCAGCACACGCAGGTGCTGCGGATTGTTTTGGAATTTCACCACGTAGAAGTGGCCGTCATCCGCGCGCATCAGGTGCGCCTGCGCTCCTCCGCGCATCCTTCTCACGTGCTGAACAGCTTCCACCGGCATGGCGGGATTTTAGCACTCGGCACTCAGCCCTCAGCATTCAGCCAAACCAATCGCACCGCAAAGAGCGCAAAGCGCGCAAAGGAACAAAAACAAATCAGTTTCCCGCCTCCTTTGCGGCCGTTGCGTTTTTAGCGGTTAAGTTCGGACTGACTGCTGATTGCTTACCTAAGATTCGTGTTAGCAGCCTCATACACCTTCATGAAGTTTTCCACGCTGGCAACGTAGCATTCGGCAAAGTCAACCACGTAGCGCAGTTCCTGGATCAACCTCATGGCATTTTTCAGTGACCATCCCAGCACTCGCATGATCGCCAGGGTCATCATGGGCGCGCGATGCACGCCGGCCGCGCAGTGTATATAAATTTTGCTTTTCGGCTGGTCCAGCGCTTCAAGCGCAAACTCCACGCCAGCCTGGAAAAGCTCAGGAGGCTTAGGCATAAAGTTATCCTCGGTGGGATTGTAGAGTACCTTCACCGGATAAGGCTCGGCCAAAGGGCGGTCGTCAAACTCAATCTGCATATCAATGATATGCGTCACGCCGTGCCGCACCAGCTCTTCCATATTTTCGTCGTTCCAGATTCCACCGCCTACCCCGATACGCTCAGTCACCCACGTCATGTCCATATTTAGATGTTAGCATTCGTGGTTTGCTTCTCTCATCCCGAGCGCAGCGAAGGAACCCTATCGTCGTCTAAAAATCTCAACGTTGAGAGAGCCTGCCGATGCTCGGTCTAAGGCCGCTGCGAAACTGTTTCGTAAACGCAAGAAGTCCAGTACATTCCTTGCAAAAGCTGGAATCGCACCACTGTTCTCCCCTCCGCTCTTCATTCATGCCGCAGAGCCTGGGTAGGGTTAACGCGCGCTGCCCGAGCCGCAGGAATGTAGCCGGCCACCAGCGCCACTATGCTTAAAATCACAACAGAGCTTAGCACCGTGAGTGGATCAAGCACGCCAAGGCCGAAGAGCGTTGACTTGATCAGCTGCACGCCGATAGCGGTAAAAATCACTCCCGCCACCACGCCGAAAATGATCATGATGCCAGTTTCGCGCAAGATCATCTGGATCACCCGGCCTTTGCCAGCGCCCAGCGCCATGCGAATCCCAATTTCATTGGTGCGCCGCGCTACGCCGTAAGAGAGCACTCCGTAAAGTCCGGTGGCGGCCAGCAGTAGCGCGATGATGCCAAAAATCGAACAAAGCCGCGCCACCATGCGTGGCTGCGCATTGGTGCGGTCCACTGACATCACCACAGGGCGAGCGTTTTCCACCGGCAGGTCTTCATTCACGGAAAGGATCGTTTTGCGTACGGAGGCGATCATCTGCTCAGGATCGCCGGCGGTACGAATCTCAAACGTAGCCCACTCATTCGGGCCATCCATTCCCTGATCAGCAGGAATATAAAAGCGGGGAGGAACGTCACCGCGCAGGCGGTGATCGCGTGCATTTTTGGCCACGCCAACTACTTCCATCACGTTCTTCTTGTCGCCGAATTTTTCCGTGATGTGACGTCCCAGCGGATTGCGCCCGTTAAAGAACGTTTTAGCCAGCGCTTCATTAATCACGCAAACGTGGGGAGAAGTTGTGGTGTCCTGCTGGCCTATGTCGCGGCCCAGCAGCAAAGGTATGCCGACGGTGGAGAAATATTGCGGACCGACCGTGTCGAAGCGAGCAAATTTTTCTTCGCGTTTGGACGCGGTAAAACCCTCAACATCAATTTCGTCAGCCGATTCTGACCCGCTAAAAATACCGTTGGTGGAATAGGTCGCGCCCTGAATTCCCGGCAGCGCGCGCAGGCGTTCCGTCACATCGCGCCACAGGGTGGAAAGCTGCGGGCCTTTGTAGCCTGCGGAAACTCCGTCCGCAGTGATGAGCAGCAGGTGTTCCTTAGGATAGCCGAGGCTGACGGATTGAAGATTCCACAGCGTTCTTAAGAACAGTCCCGCGCCCGCAACCAGCAGCAGAGAAAATGCCACTTGAACTATCACCAATCCTTTAGCCAGGTTCAACTTACTTCCTGAAGCTGTGCTGCGTCCGCCATCGCGCAAACTGTCATTCAGATTTACACGCGTGCTGCGCAACGCCGGAACCAACCCGAAAATAATTCCCGTCACCAGCGTTACACCCAGGGTGAAACCTAGTACATGCCAGTCCATAGCGGGTGAGAGCGCGAAATCCTGTCTTCGCTCGGTGAGCAACACCACCAAGGCGCGTGAAGCGCCCCATGCCAGAAGCAGTCCAACAGCGCCGCCCAACAAAGATAGGACAAGACTTTCAGTAAGAAATTGCCGCACCAGCCGCATCCTGGATGCGCCAATGGAGAGCCGCACACCCACTTCCTTGGCGCGAGACGTGGCGCGTGCCAGCAGCAAATTGGCCACATTGATGCAGGCAATCAGTAAGACCAGGAGCGATACGCCCAGCAGGATTTTTAGCTGCTGGGCAAAATCATCGCGTCCGCCAAACACGCCTGTGCGGGCATCATGCAACTTGATGTGCTGGTCCAGTGCCTGCTTGCGGGTTTCCGCATCAAGCGTGCTGGGATAGCCGTTTTCAATCAGGCCGCGGAAGAGCACATCAATCTCTGTCTGCGCGCGGGCGCGCGTTACGCCAGGCTTAAGGCGGCCGAAAGCCTGCAGCCACATTACCTTTTCGATATTTTTGCTCAGGTCTTCATGCAGCCAGTCGCGCCCGGGCATAATCAGCGGCTGCATCATCATCGGGATCCAGAAATCCGGTTTATCAGCCACGCTCTCTCCGGTGAATCCGGGAGCGGCCACTCCGATCACAGTAAGGGTTGCGCCCAGCATCTTGATCGGCGTGCCCAGCACGGAAACGTTGCCGCCAAAGCGCTTCTGCCAGTAGTCAAAGCTGATGACGGCGTACGGATCTTCGCCAGGACTTTTCGCGTCGGCGCGGTTGAAGACGCGTCCGATGGCGGAGTTGACGCCAAGCACTGAAAAATATTCCTCTGAAACCATCCGTGTGTGCGCATCTTCCGGTTGTCCTCCGGCAATTCTGACCTGCGAACGGTTCATTTCTGACTGGACGGCGCACAGGCTCTCCAGCGTGGTGGCATGGTCGCGCAGTTGCGTGAACTCTGTGTAGGTCAGCATGCCTCGCTCGCCGCCCGTCATCCCTGAGCTCACGCCTGTCTGGTTCGGGTCCGTCAGCATAATCAGTTTCTCGGGATCACGCACGGGCAAGGACTTAAGCATGGCCGCGTTCAATACGCTGAAGATCGCAGTGTTGGCTCCAATCCCAATAGCCAGTGACGCAACTGCCACCAGCGTGAATACTGGATTGCGAACAAATTGGCGCGCGGCATAGCGCAGGTCTTTCAGCAGGTCCTCAGTCCAGGCGGTAACAGACATTGCTTCTTCTCCGGAAAATAGCAGGTAGTCTTATCCCATCATTATGACTGCCAAGGTGCTAACAGGTTAGCACGTACTGTAATTTATTTTGAGCACAAGAAAAGGGCAGCGGATCCTGCTGCCCTGTGTGAGATATAGACCAGCTGAACTATCCCAGATACTTCAGAAAATCTTTTGGCGTGTTCTTGTCGAAGCCGGGGAAAACTTTTGCTAGATTCTTATTTCCAAGATGGTTGGCTACGGCTTCACTCAGCACCTGCCGGAAGTCCGTAGTCACAGCCAAATCGCGACCTTCATAGAGTTGTTCCGGCTGAAGCCCCGGCCAGCGACCGTACATTCTGCCGCCTCTTACCGGCCCGCCCAAAACAAACATCACGTTAGCATGGCCGTGGTCTGTGCCGCGATTCCCGTTTTCCCGCGCCGTTCGTCCAAACTCTGACATGGTGACGATCACGGTGTTCTCCGCCAGATCGCCCAGGTCGGTCCATAACGCGGCAATCGATTGCGAAAATTCGCGGGTCAGGTTCGCGATCTGCCCTTGCACATTGCCTTCATTTACATGGTGGTCCCAGCCGCCGATATCGGCGAACGCCACTTCAACGCCCAGATTCGCTTTCACCAGTTGCGCCACCTGGCGTAGGCTGTCACCAAAGCGGCCGTTAGGATAGTTTGCCCCAGCGACAGGAGAATATTTTTCCGGATCGGCTGAGCGCAGCATCTTCACCGCCTCAAAAGTCTCATTGCCAGTGCCATGCAACACTGTATCGACAGACTGCTCATACATCGCTTCAAAAGTGTTGCTGGCCACGCTGGCTTTAGGACCGCGCCCGCCAACGGCAAAGCCGCGAATGTTATCCATGGCGACTGCCGGGACTGAGCCTGCCAACGTGCGTGGCAGCGCTCCGCCCATGGCTACGGCGCGGAAAGGCGACGCGTCCGGTTCCTTCACTCCGGCAATCGCGCGATTCAACCAGCCATCTTCCGTGGACTTCACGCCGGGCGTGCCGGATTCCATGTAATCCTGCGCGTCAAAGTGTGAGCGCGTGTTGTCCGGAGATCCGGCGGCATGCATAAAGGCGAGATGCTTCTGGTCCCACAGCGGCTTGAATGCGGTCATGGATGGATGCAGTCCGAAGAAGCCGTCAAGGTCGAGCACGCTTTGCCGAGGGATGGCGATGCCGGGACGCATGTTGTAATACGCCTGCTCGCCATGCGGCACAACAATGTTCAATCCGTCTGCGGCGCCGCGCTGGAATAGCACGATCAGCCGCTTCGCGCCGGGAGCAGCGGTCTCAGCGGCATACACCGCCCGCGTAAGAAAACTTGGAACCACGCTGGTGCCCACAATGGCCAGCGCGCCATTCTTCAGGAAAACTCTGCGAGTAATGGACATCTGTTGCTCCTCTAAGCGAAAAGCGCACCACGGATGACACAGATCAAATTAGATTCCGAATTGCCGTGGCGCTCCTTGCTGTTTGCTCCCCGTTTCAAAAACCCAGGCCCAAATCCGTACAATCCGTGTTTATCCGTGGTAAGTTTTTCTACCTTCTTTGAAATTCCGGCGAGCCCATAATCAGTCCGGCAATCGCGCCATAATTCGGTTTCTTGTCTGCATCGTCCAGCCTGCGCTGGGAAATCTGTGGATCGCCTAATTGCTTCTCCATTACGGCATGCGTTTGCGATGAAACATCGCCCGCCAAAATCGATTGCTCCAACGCAGCCAATGCCGCTTTTGAATCCGCCGGAGCAGGGCCAGGAATAAGATTTTGCGGATCGAGCGACGTTCCCGGCAGCTTACCGGAAGCCAGTTGCAAGGCAAAGTTCATGCGGTTCAACAGCGCAGAAGAGTTCACCCACGCTTCCGCCTTCATGGAATACCCGGTCGGAGGCTGCATGGCGTAGAGCGGCATGCCCATGCGATTGAGCGTTGCGACGAGAGGCAATGCATTCTGAATGTCAGACCCGGAAGCGCGTGCTGCTGAAGCCACAAACTCAAACGGCGTTTTCATCTTGGCGCGGTAAGCGTCGGCGGCCCAGAACTCAGGCGAGTGGAACATGGTGCGCAGAACTTCGCGTATGTCGCCGTCTTTCTTCAAAAATATCTCTGCCATCCGGTCCACCAGGGCTTGTGGCGGATTGTCGGAGACAAAGCGCATGGCCAGCTTGCGGGAAATAAATTTTGCCGTCGAGGGCTGATGCGCCAGCACGTCCAGCATCTCCTCGCCCTCTTTTTCACCGTGTTCGCTGATCTTGCGACCCAGGATATATTTATTGCCCGGCTCATGTGCGCGTTCATTGAACTTGAACCCGCCGCCAAGCTGCGGTTTTTCGATCGTCCAGCCGGTAAGCACCTTGGCCAGTTCCGTGACGTCTTTTTGTGTATAGCCGCCATCCACGCCGAGGGTATGCAGTTCCATGATTTCGCGCGCGTAATTTTCATTCAGTCCGCTGGGACGGTTCTTTGCCTTCGGTCGCGGACGAGCGAAGCGCCCGCGCCGGCCGGCACGCTGCGGCCCATACAGCGCCAACTCGGAATTCGGCCCTACGCTCTGCCAGTTATCGAGATAAAAGAGCATTGCAGGGCTCTTAGCCGTGGCGGCAAGAATGTCCTTGAACTTGCCTAGCGCATGCGGACGGATCACATCACGTTCATATGCGCTCACCATGTAGCGGTCTGGCCCTTTGCCGATGAATACATTGAAGTGGTTGAACCAGAAATCCGTCATCACTTCATCAAGCTGGCGATTGCTATAAATCGCGCGCAACAGCTTGGCCTCAGCCAATTCTCCCAGCACGGCCTGCGGCTGGATCATCGCTTCCACTGTCTCGCGCTGCTCCGGCTTCATGTCATCCACCAGCTGCATGGCCCGTGGCCCTTTGTAAGTCTTTGCCAGATCCAGGCGCTCTTCGACTGGCATTTTCATGATGGCTTTGTAACGGTCATCAGGCGGCAAT
Organism: Candidatus Angelobacter sp.; assembly: GCA_049688735.1. GTDB lineage: Bacteria > Acidobacteriota > Terriglobia > Terriglobales > Acidobacteriaceae > Angelobacter. The sequence goes on from JBAVLE010000306.1 coordinate 11,793, forward strand.
TTCAAAAGACGCTCCGTATCCAGACCGGCGTACATGGCATCTTCACGCTGCTTTTCCCGCTTGCGCTGTTCCGCCTTCAGTGGAGCATTGTTGCCAGTGCTCATCTCGTTTTGCGTGTCTTTGGAGTCGGCAATAGTTTGTGTAACTACCGCAGGCTGAGCTTTGGCGGCAGGCATCTCAGGATCAGCGACACCGTTATTGCCTGCCTTGGCTTTGTCTTCTTTATTCTGCTGGCGCTGCTGATAGGCAGCCATGCGCGATTCATACACCGCTTTCTTCTCGGGATCGTGCGGCATGGACATGCGGCCGTTCTCAATCGCTTTCAGCACCTGCGGCGGAGGAAAGTTCTCCACCATCTCTTTGGTGCTCATCTTCAATGTCCGGAAAGGCTCCAGCCGGGATTCCAGCCCGGCATCATCGATTTTTTCTGGATGGAGTTGTTCGTCGAACCACTTGTCCAGGCCTTCAGTTTTAACTTTTTGTATATCGGCGGGACGCGCGCCAAAGGTAAAGCGGTTCAGCGCGTGGACAATCCTCTTGTCGTCTTCCATTGGCGCAACTGCGGCAGCAGAATTGGAATCAAGATGTCTAGATTTGGGTTTCTTGTCGCCTGCAAATAGCACGGCAGTGGAAATCAAGACAATGAGGCCCAGCAGAATCAATCGCTTGCGCGCAACGGGCATAGACGCTCCAGGAACTCTTCTGGTTCAGAAAATATTAACCCCAGGGTAAGCAAAAGTTGTGAGGAAAGAAAGGTTACGACAGGCGTACCCGCCCGCGGTTCAGGCGGCGGTGCAGCTCGGAAACCATGTGATCGATATCTGGAGGCGAGATGTTGCAGGCCACGCTGGGGTCAAGGAACATTTTTCGTGTCCGCGTCTCCGAGGCAGAAGACCATGGGCGGGGCGGCGAGACATGGCTCACGGCGTCGCGCCGCAGTTGCACCAGCAGGGCCTGAACGACTTCGCCATCCAGCTTAGCGGGCGCCAGCCAGCTCAATTGTGCGGCGGCTTCTCCCAGCGCAAGTTTTTTGCGGTACGGTCGCTCGCTCAACATTGCGTCAAAGGTATCTGCTACGGCCACGATCTTTACCGGCAATGAAACTTCATCATTGTGGAGCCGGTCAGGATACCCGGAACCATCAGCGCGTTCGTGGTGTGAGCGCACCACTTCAGGGATTTTTGGCCAGGGAAATTGCACCGTAGAAACAATCCGATGCCCCTGCACTGTGTGGTCGGCCATCTCCTGAAATTCCCCGGGCTCCAGCGCGCCGGGCTTGCTGAGCAGATGCTTATCTACCGTCACCATGCCGATGTTGTGCAGGTATCCGGCAGCGCGCATCTCGCCGGCTTCAGCGGCGCTCATGCCCAGTGATTCCGCGATGCCCGCGGCATAGCGCCCTACGCGCAAGGAGTGGCCGTGCATCTGTACGGCCTTCACATCAATGGTGGCGGCAAAGGCAGCCAAAGCGTCGTCCCAAAAAGAGTGGACAGAGGTAATCAGCTTCAGATTGTCTGCGGTGCGCTCTTCCAGCGACATCATCAGTTGGTGGTTGTACAGAGCTAGCGCGATAAACGGAGCCAGGTCGCCTATCAACTTCAGAACTTCCGGCGTGTACTCCGCTCCGGCTTCACGCTCGCCCAGCAGCAGAGCCCCAATCAACTTGCCATGAACTTTCAACGGCGCAATGCACCGGAACCATACACTGGAAATGTTTCCCGTGGAGCTTAAGAACGTGTCACAGCGGTCGCGAGAAATTCTTTGCGGCCCGGTGACGTTGGTGAGGGCGTGGACATGCTTGGAAAGCAGAGGAAAGACCGCTGTCTGGGGAAAGACGACAAAGCCCTGCGCCGCAATGGACGCCAGCATTGCCGGTTTTTCCTGAAAGCGAAACAGCGCGCCTGAGCCGGCGCGTATTGCCGCCATTACCACTTCCAGCGCGCCATTGGCGGTCTGGGAAAGGTCTCGCTCACCCGTTAAGACGGGACCCAGTTCGGCCAGGACCTGGGATGCGAGTAGCGGAGGCCTGCTAGTAAAGAAAGAGTCGGCCAATTTCTAGAGCGGCGCAACTCCAGAGCACCTTAGCGTAACAGCTTATGGCCGTAGTAAGAAAGGTCTAAGTATCGGGATGGTTAACAGGAAAGGCTTTGCAGAGGATTCGGAACACTATGAGAAGGTGCGCAAGGTGCGGGTTGGATGACGTTCTGCCTGAAGACTGGAGAAACTATGACTGTTTCCCGCTGGATACTCCTCATGTTGATCGCCTGCGCCGGGAACCCATCTGGCCAAGCAAATAAGACCACGCCTCCTACTTCCGTGGCCGAGGTTTTCGACAGCTCCGTAAGCGGTCCCGAACGCGCGACCTTGGCATTGGCAGAGAAAATGCCCGAGTCCAGCTACAACTTTGCGCCGACGCGGGGCGAGTTCAAGGGTGTACGCACATTCGCGCAGTTGGCAAAACACATCGCCATTGACAATTACCTTAGCGGCGCTGGGCTGCTGGGAGAAAAACCGCCAATAGAGAGTGGCGCCCACGAAAACGGTCCTGACTCAATCCGAACGAAAGGTGAAATAATCAAGTTTCTGCGCGATTCGTTCATCTATCTTCATAAAGGTGTGGCGACAACAAATGAAAAAAACCTGATGGAATTAGTCGACTATCCAGGTAGCGGAAGCGTTGCACGGCTTTCCATAGTCACGGCAGCCATCTCCCACCCATGGGACATTTATGGACAGATGATCGAATATCTACGGATGAAGGGGATCGATCCGCAGAAGAACTGATTCGTCAATTCATTTTATAGTGCACGAACAAAGGAAACTTGAGCAGCTCTGCTCTTGTCTAAGTAAATGCGTGAGGAAACTATTGATGAAGAAATCTCATTGCATTGCGGCGGCCCTTCTCGTGTTTCTTACGTGCGCTGTGGCGCAAACCGACAATGCTTCAGCAGCCGGTGAACCGCAACCATCTGATTTGCACTACGAAATCGCCATCAAGGATGGCCGCACGCTTTTCCATCTTGGCGAAGCCATCGAAATCGAAGAAATTTACTCAGCCGATGTCACCATGAAGTACCTGCTGCTTGGCTTGCCTCAACAGGTTATGGGCCATCCTGCGCAGGTAACGATCAAGCCCGCAAGTGGCGTCACTGATCGTATCCAGGACAATGGCAGGCGGAGCGCCGATTCCATATTGCGATCGAATTGTCTTTATGGTTATGGCACCGGGATCGGTAGCGGCTGTGGTGATTGTGACTCGCGGCGACCGCTTTCGCCCTCTCCAACCAAGCTTTCGCTCAATATAACCCGTCAGTTCCAGATCACAAGACCAGGACATTACCTTATTCAAACGAAAGCCGCGAATGTGGTCCGCGCGCCAATGCAGGCGAGTGCGCCGATTACTCTCACGTCAAATACACTTGAAATCGATGTCATCGAAGACCTGCAATGGTCTGCAGAGGCGCTTGCATTCGCAATCGAACAATTCGACAAAGCACAAGCAAAGTACATCTTCCATCGCTGGGGCAAACTGCCAATGAGTCAGATGGGTGCAGCAGGAATTGGCGAACGTCAAAATCTTGAAGCTGAAATGCAAAAGGCCGCTGAAAAGATGAAACTTCTGGATACGGAGGAATCTCTTGCTGAAATCATTCGACGTTATGATGGAGCCAACATCAGCTGGGACTATTACCGTTATATCCTCTACGATGGAATTATTCAGTCCAAACACAGCTCTCTAGCTATCGATTTGCTATCAGAACGAATGTTTCAGCCTGACTTCTGGGTTTCCGAACAGGTAATCGATCAATTGACGGCCATGAAACTCCAAAGGGAGTTCCCAATAGCTCTCGACAGTGAAGAAGCTTCTTACCAGAAGCAGTTTTACCCGGCAGCGCGCAGGATCTTGCACGATTATGTGCTGGCTGTCGGCAAGAGTTTGGCGGAGAAAGATTCCAATGCTTATGCGCCGAGCTTGAATGTCTTCAACTTCTATGCTCGGCAGGATTATTGCACTGGTAAACCACTGATCTCCAAAATCGAAATGCAGGAGATCGAGCAGCAAATCGGCACGTATCAAGAAAGTTCAACGCTTGGTGGTCGTCGGATTCCGCGGCTCCGGCAAAAGCACCTATAGCTCATTGCACTTCTCCTCAGGGCGGCGCTCGAAAAGCCGGACCATCCTTCATCATCCTTGTCTCTGATTCGACACGCAGGAACAGCAAAAAAACACGGTACGCAATAAAAACGCGGACTTTTTGGGCTGGTAATTATTGAAAGCAGATTACTTGGAATGGTGCCGGGAGGGGGAGTCGAACCCCCAAGGGCCGAAGCCCGGCGGATTTTGAGTCCGCTGCGTCTGCCAGTTCCGCCATCCCGGCTCTTTAGGCAGGCAAAGAAGTATAAACAGGTTAGCACATTTCACTTCGATGGGATTTGCTTATGCGGTCATCATACGGCCATAACATGCCAATGATGGCGGCAGTCGCCGCGTGCCACGCCAGCAGCTCTTCCTGAGTCGGCACTTAGTTTTAGGCGGCATGTTCTAATAGATATTGCTGAAACTGCTGGCAGGCTGCGGCAGTATCGCGCAAGCTTTCAATTTATGGGATGGCTATCTTCAATATTGCGCATGCTTGCGCCAATCGCCGTGGAGCACGGTGGAAATGTGTTGCGCGACTCGCTCAAAGCTCGCGCTCAAGAGCAAACGCAAGCAGCCTCGCCATCCGACCCTGATCCGCTGCAACTGCTTGCCGCCGACGTTGACCAGATTAAAGGTTACGTGCTCCAGATCAAGTCTGATCTTGAAACGCTGAACAATGTCGCCGCCGGACGTGAAGAGCGCCTGCGCCGCTGGCTGCTGGCCCTGCTGGCGTGGAACATCCTCATGACGGTCGGCCTGGTAGTGCTCGCCGTGCTAGCGCTACGCCACTAACTCTCCATGAAGTTTCAGTTCGATGTAATCATTCTCGGCGGCGGGGCCGCCGGCCTGATGTGCGCCATTGAAGCCGGCAAGCGCGGACGCAGTGTGGCTGTGCTGGAGCGGGCCGAGCGCATTGGTAAAAAGATCCTTATCTCCGGCGGCGGGCGCTGCAACTTTACCAACCTCCATTGCCAGCCTGAGAACTTCATTTCCGCCAATCCCCACTTTGCCAAGTCAGCTTTGGCGCGTTACACGCCTGCCCACTTTATTGCGCTTGTGGAAAAACACGGTATTGCCTACCACGAGAAAACCCTGGGACAGCTTTTCTGTGATGGCTCCGCGCAGCAGATCGTCGCCATGCTGGAAACGGAGTGCCGCGCCGCTGGCGTGCGCATTCAGACCAATGTGAACGTAGAGCATGTATCGAAGGAAGACGGCTTTTTGCTACGCGCCGAAGACGACGAGTTTCATGCCGAGTCATTGGTCATTGCAACAGGCGGGCTTTCCATCCCCAAGATGGGCGCAACCAGTCTTGGTTACGATCTGGCGCGCCAGTTTGGATTGAAAATCGTTGAGCCCCGCCCTGCCTTGGTACCTCTTACATTTAACCAAAATGATGTTGCGCACTTTTGCGATCTGGCCGGAGTCTCAGCTGAGGTCATCGCCTCGATCGGCACGCAGAGCTTTCGCGAAAAGATGTTGATTACTCATCGTGGCCTGAGCGGCCCGGCCATCCTGCAAGTATCTTCTTACTGGAAACCGGGCCAGCCGGTTTCGCTCGACCTGGCCCCCGAGCGCGAATTGACCGCTGCGCTGCGAGATCCAAAAACGCGACGTGATCTGCCCTCAGCCAAAGCTGCTTTTCGCAGCGTATTAGCTAACCGCTTGGCGGAACGATGGCTTGACGTCTATCCGCCGCAGAGCTGGAGCAATCACGCACTCGACGAACTTGAGCGCGCCGCTCACAATTGGCAGATTACTCCCGCAAGCACAGAAGGCTATGCGAAAGCTGAGGTCACCGCCGGCGGCGTGGACACAAATAAGCTATCCGCCAAGACCATGGAAAGCCGCAAAGTTCCGGGACTATATTTCATCGGGGAAGTCGTAGACGTCACGGGCCATCTGGGGGGATTCAACTTCCAGTGGGCCTGGGCATCAGGATTCAGCGCCGGACAGGCTGCGTAGGGCCAGGTCCTACCGCTGATCAACACTGATGAAATTGACATTGATCAAAGTAAGGACATATATAATTTCTGCTTGAATCATTGCTGAGTTACTGCAGGGAATATTCACCGGGAGCATGGCATGAAGATCGGAATTCTGGGAGCAGGGAACATTGGCGCGGCTGCCGCGCGGCTGTTTGTGGCCGCCGGGCATGACGTTGCTGTCAGCAACTCGCGGGGACCGGATTCGCTGCGCCAGCTGATTTCCGAGCTTGGTCCCCAGGCACATGCCATGACGATCCGTGATGCAGCCCGGTTTGGGGAACTAATATTGCTCGCTGTTCCGTGGCGTACGCCAGAGGCCCTGCCGGAACCTGAGCTGCTGCGCAACAAGATCGTGATTGACGCCATGAATCCCTACCGGCCCGACGGCGGATTTTACGATCTGGGCGGATCCACTTCCTCTGAAGAAGTTCTGAAGCGCCTGCCCGGATCGAGGCTGGTGAAAGCTTTCAACACCATTTATTACGTCCATCTGGCAGACCGTGGCCACAAAGGCTTGCCCCTAGATGAGCGCCACACGATTTACCTTGCTGGCGATGATCTGGATGCCAAAAAGATCGTCGCGCGTTTGATTGAGGAAATTGGGTTTGCACCCCTCGATACCGGATCATTGCGTGAAGGTGGCCGCCTGCAAGAGCCGGAGTCGCCTATCTATAACAAGACGTACAATGCACGCGAAGCCCGGCACTTTCTTTTAACGCTCGAAGAAAAAAAAGCATGAGCATCTGGTGGCCGTTGTGTCTGGCTCTGCTCTCTTTGCTGTCCATCACCGCGGTGGCGCAAGAAGCCGGGGACAAAATTGTCTCGATTAGCCAGGCTGCCGATCAGGCTGTGCAGCAAAGCAAACTCACGTTGCCGGGTGGAGCTCCATTTCACCTGAAGGCTCGTATCGCCAATGCTGGCACGCCCAGGCCGGAGTACTCGGCTGATGTGGAGGAATTCTGGGTGTCACCGGACAAATGGCAGCGCACCGTGCAGTCTGTCGGCTTCTCCCAGACGCTCATCGTCAATGGCGACAAGGTCTCTGAAAAACTTACCGGCGACTACTATCCTTTTTGGCTGCATGATCTGGTTACTGCGTTGTTTGATCCGTTGCCCATGGCGGACCAGCTTAAGTTGATGCAGGGGCAACTGGAGATTCCTGAAGATTCAGCCAAATCAAACTCATGTGTGAACATGCAAGTTAAAGTGGGAATCGCCCCGGTGCAAAACAGTGTGAGCTTGGCTTTCTGCTTTGGGGGCAGGGGCGGCTTGCTTCAGGCAGTGGTTACGCCCGGATACAAAGCCCTGTTTGACAACTATTTGCCCTTCAAGAGGAAGATGGTTGCGCGGACCACAAAAGCCGAGTTCGCGCCGGGCCTGGTGATTGCGGCAAAGGTCACCGATCTTACGGATCTTCCCAGCCCGGACGAAAAGCTATTCACGATTGAGGCCCCTACACCTGCCACGGACCAGATGAAGACTATTCAGGTCACGGAAAATACTACCCGCGCTTTGGCCCTGAATACGCCGCCCATCGTATGGCCGACCGTGCGTGAAGGAAAAACCGAGGGAGTAATGAGCGTGTATGTCTCCGTTGATCGCTCTGGACATGTGCGCGAAGTTTGGCCTCTGGTCTCGAATAACCTGGAGTTGAATCAGGCAGTGCGCGAACAGCTCTTACGCTGGCAATACAAGCCGTATAACAATGTCGGCCCCTCGCAGATGGAAGCGGTGCTGACTTTCGCATTTTCCACCCGCATTGAAAATCCCATCCCGGTCCTAAGTGATGCGGAAGCGCGCAAGCTGGCTACGCACGTAGTGGAAGCGGCCGTCCCTGTGGGCAAAGCGCGTAAGGGAAGCAAGTTCAGCTTGCGAATTTCGGTGGACGAAGCAGGCAAAGTTCAGGCAGTGCTTAATCAAAATAAGGTAGCTCCGGCGCTCTACACCGCCGGAGCCGCAGCACTGAAGCAGTGGCGCTTTCGTCCATTCATCAACCATGGCAAACCCGACCGCTTTTACGCTGATATTACGTTTCACGTCCGGTAATTCCGGCACGGAGAGTCCCTGTTTCTGGAGCTGATTCTCTGCCAGTCGCTTTAACTGCTGCCATCAGAAAACGCTGGGACGAAACGTATCATCTATATACGCATATATACGCCCATGAATCCATCAGCAGGAACTCGCGCATGAAAACTAAATTAGTTCTTTCGTTGGCTCTCTCTGCTTTTACATTTTTGCCGCTCTCGGCGCAGCAAGGATCCACCCCATCCACGCCTGACAATCAGAATCCGCCTTCAACGCCAAGCCAGAGTTCTCCTGGCAGCAACTCTGCTCCCGATGCGCAGAAACCAGACACTCAGCAGAACGCTGCCGATAAGCAGAATGACGACCAGCAGAATGAAAAAGTCCCCGTTTACCGCGTCACGGTCGTCGAGCGCACCACGCAAGCCGTCGACTATCGTGATCGTGGCGGCACAACCCAGGTCGATTTTAAAGGTACATCGCTCATGCCTGCTGCGGATGGAAATGCCAAGGTCACAGGGCACACAGGCCGTTTGGCGATCGATGCAAACTTGCATCATCTGGCGCCGCCGCGCGGCTTGGGTCCGGAATACCTGACGTATGTTCTGTGGGCAATCACGCCGGAAGGTCGGCCCATAAATCTGGGTGAGATAAGGCCGAATGACGATGGGAATTCACGGCTGCAGGTCACCAGCGGATTGCAGGAGTTCGGAATGATTGTGACCGCGGAGCCGTACTTCGCGGTAACGCGCCCCAGCAATCTTGTGGTCGCGGAGAACATTGTGCGGCAGGATACAGCTGGCGGAATTCATCCTATCTCGGCCAAGTTCGATCTGCTGCAGAAAGGCCAGTATACGGTCAATATCCCGGCTGACCAGTTGCCCGCCACCACAGCCGACAGGAAAACCCCGCTGGAATTGCTGGAAGCAGAAAATGCTATTGCCATTGCCCAGGCCGCCGGAGCTGATCAATACGCGGCTGACACGTTGGGAAAAGCCAAGGCCTATTTGCTGCAAGGCCAGAATTATCTCAAGCAAAAGCAGACGATTACACCCATTGGCGCGGTCGCGCGCGCAGCCACGCAGGCAGCGGAAGACGCGCGCCTGCTAACGCTCCAGAAGAAGCAGGAAGAGCAGACAGCTGCAGAGAAGCAGCGCGCGCAGGACCGCATACAACAAGCGCAATCACAGGCTGAATCTGAATCCGCCCGCGCGGATGCAGCCCGCCTGGACGCACAACACCAGAAGGAGCAACGCGAACTGGCAGAGCAAGAGCGCCAAGCCGCCGAGCAAGCAAGGCTGGAAGCCGAGCAGGCTGCGCAACAGGCAGCACAGGATCGGGCTGCGGCCCAGCAACAGTTACAGCAATCTGAGCAGGCCCGCCAGGCTGCTTTAGCGCAACAGCAAACTTTGGCCCAGCAGGCGGAGCAGGCACGCTTACAAGCACAGCAATCTGACCAGGCTCGCGCCCAGGCCGTGCAGCAAGCGGAAGAACAACGCCAGCGCCTACTGAAACAACTTAACCAGGTTCTGCAAACGCGCGACAGCGCTCGCGGATTGATCGTTAGCATGTCCGATGTGCTCTTCGACTTCAACCAAGCCACGCTGAAGCCGGGAGCCAAGCTGCGTTTGGCAAAAGTCTCAGGCATCATTCTTGCGTATCCTGACCTCAAGCTGGAAATTGACGGTTTTACTGATAACAAAGGAACGCCGCAATACAACATGACCCTTTCTGACAAACGGGCCAAGGCCGTGCGTGATTTTCTGGTTGGTCAGGGCGTAGGAACTGACGCGGTGACCACACGCGGCTTGGGCGAATCCAATCCGGTCGCTAGCAATGCAACGGCCGCGGGACGCCAGCAAAACCGTAGAGTTGAGCTGGTTGTGAGCGGTAGCGCGATCGGTAGCAGCACTGGCGCTCCTGGATCGTCGATTGGCACAACGCCCGGTTCCACGGGCGGCGTTTCCGGCGCTGCGCAAAGCAGTCCCAATTCTCCGCCTCCGGCTACATCGGCTCCGGGGAGTATTGCCAGTCCCGCAGGGAGCTCAGGAACGCAAACTTCTCCGGCGAACGGATCATCGCAACCGCCTGTATCAAGCCCGCCGCCAACGGACAATAAACCGCCAGTGGTTTAGTCCGTAAGCTATGTAGAGAGAGATGCTGCGAGGAGCAGCATCTCTATTTTTTTAGGGCAAGGAAAATTGATTGAACAACCTACTACAACTTAACTATTCGATTACCAACTCCCTTCAGTTGCCCGCCACATTCACGGTCTTGGGGCAGGACGGCACTTCTTCTTTGGGTGATGGCTGTGTGGGAGGCCCTTTCAATCTCGACGTATTCACCAGAGCCACTGACGCGATAATAATCGCTGTCCCCAACATCATGAACACGTCTACATGCTCGCGCAGAATGATCCAGCCCAGGAAAACCGCCACAATCGGATTAACATATGCGTACGTCGCCACCTTCGGGGTTGGCACATGTTCAAGCAGGTAAATATAAGCTGAGTAGCCAATCCAGGAGCCAAAGACGACAAGATATGCAATCCCTTCCAGCGCGTGCGCAGTCCAGTGCGTTTTTGGAAATTGGCCGAACAGCAGAGCGATTGCGGCGTCCACCGACCCGCCCAGCACCATCTGCCACGCCGCAGAAACAAATACATCCACGCTGAGATTGTAGCGGTGGGAGAACACCGAGCCCAAGGCCCAGAAGAAGGATCCCGTTGCGAGAATTGCGCACCCTAACAGCTCCAGCCGCCCCAGGTGGCTGCTGGAGACAATGCGCGGCCAGAGCAGCACCAGCAGCCCGACGATCCCGAGTGCCAGCCCAAATATTCCTTTTGCCGTCACACGTCCGGCACGGAAGAACCAGGCTTCAATCATCACCACCCAGATCGGCACCAGCGCAACAATCAACGAGGCCAATCCGCTGGAAACATATACTTCCCCCCAGAGCACGCCAATGTTGCCAATGGACAGCAGCAAGATAGAGATCACCAGGAGCCGGCGCAGGTCAGTGCGAGTCAGTTTGATTTTCCTGCCCATCAGAGCGCAAGCCGCAAGCATGATCGGCCCCGCAGTGAGGTATCTCACAGCCCCTGCCACGTAGGGAGGCAGGTCGCGCACAATCACCCGCATGGCCAGATAGGTGGAACCCCACAAGACGTAAAGAAGGGCAAAAGCCACGATGATCCGTGACCGATTTTGTGGGGCCGCATTCATGAAGTTATTACTTATCATCTGACGTTCTTCCCAACCCTGTCGATGCGAAATAACTGGAAGGCATGAATCAAGCATGGAAATGCACTCCGGAGTGGGTCAGTGTAAAGCTGACCCACTGCCGAGTTTCAGCGTCTAGCGATTCGCTTGCGGATCGCGGGCCTTTAGGCAGACGTTCATAACCGCACTCCCGTAATGCCAGCCATGCACCTTTTTCAGGCTATAATGAAGATGCACATGGCTTCACGCAGCACATCCTGGTTTTCAACGCGCACGCCCAAGCGATCACTCGCTTGCTGGGTGGATTTCCTTGTGTGCCCGCGCCGTTACCTCGCAGTGCTGCCATCGCACGCGCGCGCTAATCTTTTCGCCGGCGACTAATCTTCCCTCACGTCCTCAGTCTTTCATCGGCCTGAATGCTGTCAATCGCTCAGGGCTGAAGGCACCAACACGCAACAATTTTTTTGAAAAGAGGATGAACATGGCAATGCAAGCTATTTC
>JBAVLE010000307.1:0-3371 GCA_049688735.1 Candidatus Angelobacter sp.
GACCACCTGCGGGTCATTCCATTCATGCAGCAAGACCAAATCAGTTTCTTTCAATTCCTCTTCGAGAAAGCGAGGAAACTCATCGTCACCAGACTTGTAAAATCGGACATCAAGTTCAGGATAAGCGCGACGGAAAGAATCAATGGCCTCAATCGCGCGCTCGCCCTCCTGCTTCATCAGGTTGGTAAGCGACCAGGAACTCAATTCCTCATAACAGCGCACCGTGTGACCCATCCGGACCAACTCGCGCATGAGTCCGCGCAGGAAATGAGCGTTGCCGTGGTTCCAGTCAGAGACAATGGAGTGGGCAAAAAGAGCGATATTGAGCTTCTGACTCATGCGCTGAGGGCCTCAGCGGGAGCTAGTTTCTGGTAGAGGTCTTTATACCCGGCCACCATGCGATCAGCAGTGTAAAACTGTCGCGCACGGCGAAAAGCCATATTCCCCTGGCTCAAACGTAAAACACGGTCGCGCTGTACACGCTCCAGGGTTTCCGCCAAGCTGTCAGGATCATTGTTACGGAAAAAAACTGCGGCTCCATCCCAGAGTTCGCGGAATGAAGGAATGTCACTTGCGACGATAGCGCAACGCGAAAGCGCCGCTTCCACCGGGGCCAGACCGAAGGGCTCATACTGTGACGTGGCGGCATAGATTCCCGCGCGCGCCAGCGTCTGAGTGATTTGTCGCTCGTCCTGATGCGGCTCAAGAGAAATGTTCGGCCTGATGGTTTCGGCCACGAAAGAATGATTTTGCAGATCAGGATGCCGGTCGCAGCCGACAATGCTCACCGAGCCGGGCATCTCACGCTTCAAAAGAAGTGAGACGTTCTTGCCGCTGTCCCAGAGACGCCCCAAGGTAACGGTGGTTTCCTGCTTGCTGATATAAGGATTAAAGAGAGCTGGGGCGCGGCCATTGTGAATTACTGATGCGGAGCGAAGCTTGCCGTAATGAAGCTCAATTTGCTCCAGCATCCAGCGGGAAGGTGCGACGACAGTGGTAGCTGCATGCAATCCACGCCTAATGATTTGCCGATACCATTTCAGCCACTCCGTTTCCGGCGGCAGCTGACGAGGGACAGACATCCACCAGCTCACCACATCACTGTGCGCAACAACCACGCGGGGAACATCGCACGGCAAAGCTCCGTAATAGAACTGGCTGAAATGCAGAAGATCAGGACGGCTTTCCTCAATAAGCGCCTCAAGATACTGTGAAGAAGCTTCCATGTCGGCTTTAGAATCGAGCATCCATTCCAGCTTGAATGCTGTGGGCCGATAATCAAGATTAGCGAGGCCGTCCATCCAGCGAGTTTGCGCAGCTGTAGGAATATCGCCAAAGCTCACAAGCGTCACCTTATCGCCCAGGCGCACTAACCCGGTCACCAGTTCGCGCGTATATGTCCAGACACCGCCCAGCGTGTCCGCAGTGACTAAGATATGCATGTTTCCAGTTCCTCAATCGCCAGCGGCGTTTGCTCCTGAATGTCGCTGTAGCCCTTGCGCGCGAATATGGAAGTGTAGTGGCGGTGGGCGCGTTCCCAGGCTATGTCGTCCGGTGCGGCTGCAAATGTCTTGGTATACAGCGGACTTCCCGGGAATGGGAACATAGGTACCGGCTCACTCACCCAAACGCCTTTCTGCTTTAATTCTTGCTGCCAGCGATTAATCTCCGCGCGGTCATCGCGCTCGGTGAGAATCAGGTTGGCCTGCACCCAAGGAATACGCTGGCGGGCATAGACCAGCAGTTCTGCGATGCGGTCTGTGCCTAACCGGCAATTTTTGTTCAGGTCTTCACGGCCTTCATGCGTAATAGATTCCACGCCGCACTCAATGGAGATGCAGTGCGCCCGGCCCAGAAGATCCAGAGATTCTTCATTCCAGAGATCGATGCGAGTCTGGAAACCAATCTTCACCGGACGGTCAGCGATGCCCTCAAGAAGGCGGTGAACGTTTTTGCCAACACCGAAAATCTCATCGATGAAATAAATGTATTGGACGCCGCGTGCAATCAGCGTATCCACTTCCTGGAGCACGGCATCAACGCTGCGCTCGCGGAATTTATTGCGAAAGAGTGTCTTATTACAGAAGATGCAAGCCCAGGGACATCCACGGGCGAATTCAAGTTCAGCGCCAAGACCATGATCATTCGTAAATACGTGGTGACGATGCGAATGGGCTTCAACGTTGTAATTCTTGAAATTAAGCGGACCGAGCGCGGACATGTCGGCTACGGCAAAACCAGGGCTGATATGCAGCTGGCCATCTTCTTTTTTGAAGCAGCAGCCGACAATCTCTGACCACGGCTTGCTTGCGAGTTCTGCCAAAATCTGGTCGGGTTCACCTCGCAACGCCACATCACAGCCGGTCTTGCGGATGGTAGCCGCGGGAGTGGCCGAAGGATGCGGGCCGATGGCAACTTTGATGGCTTTACTCTGTAAGCCAGCGAACCATTCCATGGGAACACGAAGCTCCGGCGGCGGGCAACGCCAGAAAAGATATGAAGGCGCTGTAGGGATTACCAGGGAATCCGGCGCAAATGCATCCAGACGCCCGCGAGCTTCTTCAATGGTGAGATTGTCCGTTTGCGCGTCGACTAGCAGAGATTCATGGCCGGCAATATTCAATTGATCGGCGGCAACCAACAACTCCAGCGGAGTATGAGGTTCCTGACACCCAAAATAGGTTGAGCCCTTGAAGTCCCAGTTGGGATTGAGCAGGGCAAACTTCATCCCGCCCTCCCGGAAAGCTCAGTAGCCAATTCAAATGAAGGTAGTGCTGGCGTAGCAGAGCGCCGTCTATTAGCCAGCATTCCATGGTTTTCTTCCCAGAACGCTTGTAACTGCCCAAGAGTTTTCTTCAACCCGATCTCGGGCTTCCAGCCGGTGTCACGCTGGATTTTTGCGTTATTAGTGATATAAACCAGTTGATCGCCGACGCGACGCTCATTCAGAACGAAATTCATGGGCCGTCCAGTCAGTAAGGCGACTTCATCCATCAGTTCAAGCAGAGAGACAGAATTCTGCGGACCTCCGCCCACGTTGTAAACCTCTGTCCGCGTGGTTTGAATATTCTGGCGCGCGGCATCAAAGGCGCATATGAGATCGTCTACGCAGAGCACATCGCGAACCTGCCGGCCATCGCCATAGATGACGACGGGCTCTTCCTGCAAGGCTGAATAAACAAAGTGGGCCACCCATCCCTGATCTTCCGTGCCAAATTGCCGTGGCCCCGCCACGCACGACATGCGAAAAACCACAGTCGGCATGCCATATATCCGCCCGAAGTCGCGCACATACTGATCGGCAGCGCCCTTGGAGCAACCGTAAGGAGAGTGGAAATCCAGCGGCTGCGTTTCTGAAACGCCTTCTCGGC
>JBAVLE010000308.1:0-1915 GCA_049688735.1 Candidatus Angelobacter sp.
GGGCGAAGCTGCGGAACCAGAACATACAAGCGAGTGTGGCCTGTGAAAAAGATCTGCGAGTGGTATGCTCCCTGGGCGAAATCCGGCAGGTATTAGTGAACCTTATCGCCAACGCCGTGGATGCAATGCCAGATGGCGGCAAATTATTTTTGCGAGGCGTCAAGGCCCCACATCCGAAGACGTCGGTCAGCGGAGTGCGGATTTCCGTGGTGGACCATGGAACGGGTATCTCCAGAGCCACGCTACGCAGGATGTTCGAGCCATTTTTCACCACAAAGGGAGACACCGGCACGGGACTAGGATTGTGGCTTACCAAGGACATCATGGACCGGCATCAAGGGCTCATACAGGTGCGCAATCATCACCGTCCGAAGGGCTCGGTGTTCTCAATCTGGATTCCGGAAAAGCCGACGAAAATAAATGTAGAGCAATTGCAGAAAGCTAGCGGCTCGCCAGATACGGCTGGAGCAGGCGTTTAAGATCGCAGAACTTCATTGAGCGTTCAAGAAGTTTTCATTTAAGAAAACTTTCCAGCACTTCGATATATTTCTCCGGTTCCTCATAAGCAGGCAGATGGCCACTTTGCTCAAAGAAGGCGAGCTTTGCGCCGGGAATTGCATGCGCCAGCCGCCACGCGGTCAGCGGAGCGACGTTCATATCGTAACGTCCGGTGATCACCAGCGTGGGGAATTTAAATCCGGCGAGCTTGGGCGTGAGATCAAGATCGGCGGTGGCCTTGGAGACGGCTTCTCCAACGGCAGGCTCAAAACCGAGGTCGCCCATGCGGCTCATGTATGCGTCGCGCTTCTGCGGTGAATAAAAGATCATGCGGAAATGGTTGCGCAAGCTGGCTCGCGCAGCTGCTTCTGTCTCAGGGCCAAGCTTTTGCTCTTCCTGTTTGTTCTCTTCTTCGATATCAGGAAAAACATCGGGCAGCACGTGGACGATATCGTGCCATGAAGGCCCGGGAGAGTCGGAGAGGATGAGTCTGGCGACGTGCTCAGGATGCGCGGCGGCATAAGCCATGGCAACAAGTCCGCCGTAGGAGTCGCCGAGCAGCGCAAACTTTGTGAGGCCTAGAGTCTGGCGTATGGCGTCGAGGTCAGCTATCTGGGAATCCATGGTCTGTGATGCGCCATTTTGCATGCGCTTTGATCCGCCGGTGCCGCGCTGGTCATATAAAACAACGAAGCGGTTTTTGCCGACACGCTGCCAAAGATCGTTCTGCATCATGTAGGCATGTGAGAGTCCTGGCCCGCCGTTCACGGCAATGATCGGCAGCGCAATTCCCGGTGCGCCAAAAGTTTCATACGCAAGGTCAACCTGCTCAGTGTGCGCGATGCCAGTGGCGTGAGGGACGGTCTGGGCCGGCAGGCTAGTAAGAAGTAAAAAGGCCAGGACAAGTTTGAGCAAGTTGGTCGCCTCGCATGGAGGATTAGGGAACGTAAAAGGTTAGCACGGCGGTCTTTTTTATTCGCGCTCCGCTGGCGCTGCGCGAAGCCTGCGGCAGCAAGGAATTGATCAAGTCCATGCTCTTACGGCACGGCTGAAGCCGTGCCCTGACACTTGTCACGCGCGTGAATGCAAAGTCGAAGACGATTAGATATGTAGTGCAAACAGAATTAAACCCACCCTTTCGCAAAAAGCGCGAAAGGATGGGGCACCCACGACATGGTTTGGGGTAGGTGGGGCACCGGCATTTCAAAGACTTGAGGTGCTGGGATGCGCCCGTCGATAGTTTTGGCAATCCTGGCATTGGCATTGATCCTTCGCGGGCCAACCACGAGCAGATTCATGATTGTGTCCCTTGTAAATCGCTTCGGTGGAGCGAAGCGAAGTTCTTAAGCTATCGAACCACACTTTCCATGCGTCGGGGTCAAAGCGATAAGCTTTTGCGCGCTGATCCCATCTATAC
>JBAVLE010000309.1:0-4201 GCA_049688735.1 Candidatus Angelobacter sp.
CTCCGCGGCTGGTCTGCTCTACTACCATCGGTACAAGTGCCATAAGATTGCTTTATCCTTCCGTCAACAAAGCCGGGCTGCCCCGGCGAAAACTGTTTGAATTACTAATTTGAGTTCGAATACAGCAAGTTTAACGCTTTTTCACTGCGCATGCGGTCACGCAAACGCTCCACGGCGTTGTCTTCCGTGAGACGTTTTCTAACTTCTTCAACCGGCTGCTGCATCTGCACAGCCATGGCTGCAATTTCGTTTTCCAGTTCTTCATTGCCGACCTGGATATTTTCTTTGATGGCGATCTTGGCCAGCAGCACGCTCGACTTCACTTCTTTGATGGCAAATTCTTCCTGCCCGGCGCGCAGCCGACCGAAGTCCATCCGACGCATATCTTCCGTCTTCATGCCTTGCGCGGCCAGCGCGCGCAAGCCGCGTTCCAGCCGCAGATCAATCTGGTGCTCCACCATCGACCGGGGAACGGGGAAGTCATGCTTCGCGACAAGCTCTTCAACCAGCTTGTCTTTAGCTTCATGCTCGGTTTTGTGCTTCAGCTCGGCTTCCATATTTTCGCGGAAGCGCTGTTTCAGGTCGCCAATGTTCTGGAAATCGGGGCTCAGCTCTTTGGCAAATTCGTCATTCAACTCCGGCAACGTCTTCTTCTTAATGGCGTTGACCTTTACCTTGTAATCAAAGACCATGCCGGCCAAGCGCTTGTCATAAAAATCTTCCGGATATGAGACCTCAAAGCTGCGCTCTTCACCGGCCTTGGCGCCGGCAAGGTTCTTGGTAAATTCCGGGATGGTATTGGCCCCCCCGATCTCGACGAGAACTTCTTCCATCTGCACCGGCTGAGCATCTTTTTGCTCTGGATTTCCGGCGGCAGCGTCTTTCGCTTCATCGGCTTCTTCTGACTTTGCTTCCGCGCCTTCGGCTTCCGGCTCGTCGTCGGGAAGATTTTTGGGTCGCGCCTCGAATGACACTTGAACGAACTCGCCTTGCTGGGCGCCGCGCTCTTCATCTACGGGATCGAAGCTGGCCTGCTTTTCCTGCAACAGCTTTATCTCGTTATCAACCTGCTCGTCGGTGACCGTCACGTCCGGCTTTTCGACTTTGAGGGCTTTGTAGTCGACAAGGTCGAATTCCGGCAGGACTTCAAACGCGGCCTTGAACTTGATGGGCTCGCCCGGAGTAAATTCCAGTCCATATATATGAGGTTGAGAGACAGGCCGAAACCCGCCCTTGAGCACGGCTTCACGGAAATACTGAGGCACCAGATGCTCCACCACGTCACTGGTGATTTCGCTTGAAAAGCGGTTCCGAACCATGCTGGCCGGGACCTTCCCTTTGCGGAAGCCCGGTATCCGGGCCTGCCTGGAATACTGCTGCACCAGCTTTTCCTGGTGCTTGGCCACCACGTCGGCGGGGATTTCTACCTCGATCTCGCGCTTGCACGCCGGATCCATGGGCGGAGGCCCCTGAGGATGCGTGTGGCCGGGCTCGCCATGATTGTGTTTCCCTTGGCCTTCAAGTGCCTGCGGCTCAGTGGTTTGGCCTTCTTCCGGTTGCGGCTGTTGCCCAGAAGTCGGGTTCTCAGGATTGTCTAGTGCGTTGCGTTCCGCTGCGTTATCCAAATGATTTCCTTATCGGTGCCGACGTGCTGCTGATGCTCTAAAGACACGGAAAGATGGGGCATTTCCGGCACGTACCCCAAACAATCAGTTTAAGAGACGTTGCGATAGGGGTCAAATGGGGAAACCAGAGAAAACCTTACGCTGATTTCAGTGCAACGCCCGAATGCAGATATGATTCGGCGCGCGAATCAACTCAAGGCAAATTCCAATCTGAAAAGCCGCGCCTCTCAATCATGGGCAAGCCCAAGGCTTTTTACAGTTTCATAATCCCTATTTCTCTCCTGATCGTGGCAGCAAACGCCTGAAACTGGCGTGCCGTAGCCGGCCGTGTGGCGTTCGTTCGACAAACTCAATTTCCGCTGCTTGCTCCGGTTTGAGCCACTGCACCTGCGCCATTACTTCTTCGGTTACTGCATGTTGGTGCTGTGATTTTCTTTCGGGCAGGTTCACAAACGGCACCCGCTTGGTTTTCAGATCTTGCACGGCTTTGAAGATTTCGGGACGGTTGAACTGGTTGAGCCCCGCAATAAGGCGCTTCACGTGGTACAGCTTGCCGTCCTCGTGGTATTCCCCAATCAGGAGTTCGCCAACGCCTTTTGTGCCTGGGATATAACCGCCGATGAAGAATTTGTCTTCGCAAACACGGCAATTCCGCGGAAAAGATAAGGGAAGCGCTCAAAGGCGAAGCAGCTTAAGGATTTTCACGGCACTTGTGGCCTTGATGCCGGGCTGCAAGTGCCCCATTAAGTTGACGGATTTGTCGGTCCCGCATGTGCTTTCGGAGTACAATTATTCTTCCTCAACAGGCCCATCGTCATTTGAAACAAAGGAACGCCGTGGCACTTGTTCTATGCACTGGCGTCGACAAAGTCCTTTTGAAGACGCGAAAGCTGATTCTTGAACACGCCGGGCACACCGTTGTCTCGGTGGTCGATGAGCCATCACTGCTCCGCGCCTGCCAGCAACATTCCTTCGATGTTCCGGTAATTGGGCAGACAGTATCAACGAGTATGAAGCACTATATCGCTTCGATCATCAAACAGCACTGCCCGGACGTGAAAGTGCTGGAGTTGTACCCGCAATTTAGCAAGCAGGTATTATCCGAGGCGGATGCAGCCCTTCCGGTCCCAGTTGATGTGCCTCGCGATCTAGCGGACCGTGTAAACGAATTGGCACAACAAAAGCAGAGCAAGAAAGCCGGGAATGGAAGCTAGCGGCGTGTTTTTTTAACTGCGGTTCTTCCAAGACGAGTCCAACTTTATTTTTTCAGGGGTTTCCCCCCGAAAACAAGCCTATGCAGTGCTTTAGGTATAGGCAGCTCCGTAATTACATACTGGCTGACGATGCTGTTCGGGAGTATGATGCGTTCCGTGGAAATTCAGCTCCAAGAAATCAGCGAGCTTCGAGTGCGGGCAAAGAGAGCGACTCTGCGAAGCCAAGAATTGAAATTAACCGCTCAAAAGCTGATCTGGACTTGCCAAAGACAGGCAGAAATAACTCAAGAAAAAACCAAAGACTTTGCAAGGCGCTATACAGCATTTCAGCGACGAACAGGTTTGTATTGACGCAGTTGCCGCGCTCCGCTGGCCCGCGGTTGTGACCTGCCCCGCTTGCGGGCACCATGACACCATTACCTCAAGACTCACAAACGCTGGAATGCAAAGACTGCAACCGTCCGGTTCTCCGTGAAAATGGGAACCATCTTTGACGATTCCCCAATCCCTTTCAACAAGTGGCTTGTCGCTCTCTGAATGCTTACGAGTTGCCGCAATGGCGTCAGCTCTTAGGAAGTTCACCGCGCTATTAACATCATTCAGAAGTTGGCATCGTTTGCTCTGCATCGGCTTCGCTTGGCTCTGCAAGGTAGCGCGATTGCAGAAATGGGTGGCCCTAACTCTGAGTTTGAACTGATGAGACTTTCATCGGCGGCAAAGCGCGGAAGTAGTGTTCGGAAACGATACATAGGGCCGCGCTGGTTTTGTCAAGATGGCCAGATTCCGAGAGAGCGATTGGCCAAGTTCGCTATTGATTCGCTGCTATGAAGTGCGCTACAGTGAGCCATTTCGTCTCAATCAGGAAAAGAAGGACTTTCAACCACGAAAAACCGTACCGCTGATGACACGGATAACACGGATTTGCACGGATCTGAAAAAGGATTTGAAGAGACAGGGCCCAAGGCCATAGTGAAAGCCGCATAATTCTGCGCACTTTACGACGAAAGGAAGTTATCAGACATGAGCTACTGGATTGTGGATGGACAGAAGCTAACCAACGAGCAGTACGAGGAATTACAAAGACAGAAACAGCTGGAAAAAAAGAACATCCAGCAAGAGTCGGAGCGGCTGAGCCGGCAGTTGGCAGAAGCATATGCCGCTTTAAAGGACCACCTGGAACGAAATCCAAAGGCAAGCCAGAAGATTACGGATGACAAAGAGCTTGAGCAGCAGATCTACTACAACCTGTGCCAGAACCTGCAACGGGCCGATGCCGCGCCGAGGTGTGCGTTTGTCAGGGAAGACGGGACTGTCTGCAAGTCTCCGCAGATGAAGAATGACATATATTGCTATGCCCATCAC
>JBAVLE010000310.1:0-5978 GCA_049688735.1 Candidatus Angelobacter sp.
TGGATCACAGACCACTTCTCCTGGCGCTGGGTATTTTTCATCAACCTCCCTATCGGGTTGGTTAGTCTGATTCTTACCCACAGGTTGGTTTCTGATCCGCCGCAATTTGTTGAAGAAGCAAAAGCCGCAAGAATCGGCGGCAAGTTAAAGATCGACTACATTGGCATTTCGCTGATCGCTCTTGGCTTCGGCGCACTGGAAATTGTTCTCGATAAAGGCCAGCGTGAAGACTGGCTTGACAGCCATTTCATCGTGATCTTCCTTTGTGTTGCCATAGCCGCATTAATCGGCGCGATAGCCTACGAATGGCGGCACCATGATCCGGTGGTAGAGATCCAGCTTTTCCGTGAGCGTAACTTTGCGCTGGCCAACGCTCTCTACTTCGGTTTCTTCTTCGTCTTGTTCGGCAGCACTGTTCTGATACCACAGGTGCTGCAATCGCTCTATGGATACACCGCCACCGACGCCGGCCTGGTGCTCGGCCCGGGAGCGTTCGTGATTGTCTTGATGGCGCCGGTTGTCGTGCGTCTCATTCCCAAGACAGGCGCGAAGAAGCTCATTCTGCTTGGATCAATTTTTGTTGGCCTGGCCATGTGGCGCTTCGCCTCGCTCGACCTTGGCTCCGACTATCGTGCTTACGCTCTGGCGCGTGCGCTGCAAGGCGTCGGCCTGGGCTTCTTTTTTGTGCCGGTCAGTTCGCTGGCGTATTCCTATCTTCCGGCGAACAAGAATAATAAGGCGTCCAGCATTACCAACTTGTTTCGCAACCTTGGCGGAAGTTTTGGAGTGGCGTTTATGACCACCATGCTGGAACGCCGCACGCAATTCCACCACAGCGTGCTGGTGCAGCAGTTGACTCCCGACAATCCCAATTTTAACCAGAGGCTTGAAACCGTCACGCAATATCTCATTAGCGCCGGATCAAGCGCTGCCGACGCTTCACAAAAAGCTTATGGCCTGGTATCCGGACTGGCCAATCAACAAGCGGCCTTTCTTGGCTCGCTGGATTGTTTTTATCTGCTCGGCTGGGTAGCCCTGGGCACCCTGCTTCTGGCGTTGATGACTAAGCCGTATCGCAGCGCCGGATCGGCAGGACCTCACTGAGGCATCTATGAATATATTTCGGCAGCAATCGAGAAGGATTTACAGCATCATCGCCATCGCCGCAGCCTTGGTGCCGCATGCTCTTGCGCAGCAGAACGCTCCATCTTTCGAATTGGGGAGCATCGCCACGCCGCGCACCATCAATCCGGCAGCCAACAGCACTACTCCAAGTTCACTTGCGGGGCAGCAGCAGAATCCGTTTTTAGGCAGCGTGCCAACCGGAACCGTATCCAATGAACCGATCGCACTTTCACTATCTGACGCCATCACGCGAGGGCTACGCTCCAATCTCGGCGTCATTGAAAATCAGGCTGGGCTGCGGCAGGCGCAGGCACAACGCCTGCGCGCGCTTTCCGCCATGGTCCCCAGTGTTTCTGCTCTGCTGCGCCAGAACCTTGACGACCTGAATCGTGTTGCCATTGGATTGAAGATTCCGGGGTTGGCGGCCGCTACAGGACAATTCAGCTATCAGGAAAGTTATCTCACATTTTCAGATAACAGTTTAAACCTGGATTCCATGTACCGGTATCGCGCTTCAAAGCAGGCAGCCGAAGCGCAAAAGCTTCAGCTTGACGATGCCGGCAACGTAGTGGCATTGGCCGTCGGGACGGCTTACCTCCAAGTGCAGTCCAGCGAAGCGCGAGTGGAAACAGCAAGAGCTGAGCTGGATTCCGCGCGCGAACTTGAAGCGCAAGCACTCAACCGAGTGAATTCCGGGCTGGCCGCTGAGATTGACGGCTTTCGTGCTACCGTTCAACGGCAAACCAGTGAGCAGCGCCTTACGGTCGCCGCAGCGAATCTAGACAAAGATAAATTAACCCTGGCGCGTTTGATCGGCCTGCCCAACGGACAGCAGTTTAATACCATCAGCAAAGCTGCGTACCAATCATGGATTGGTGGCGACCTCACATCTTCTCTCGCTCAGGCCCGCAACTATCGGGCGGACATCAAGTCTGCTGCCGCAACCGCCAATGCTACGCAGCTCGCCAAACGCGCTGCCCAACTTGAACGAGCACCGAGCATCAGCTTGAACGGGTATTACGGCAGCATCGGAACGAATCTCGCCCGGTCAGACGCTACTTACTCACTCGTGGCTACAGTCTCTCTGCCCATCTTCACCGGCGGACGCATTCGGTCTGATATTCAGGACGCTTCTGCCCAACTAGACCGCAGGCAATCTGAGTACGCTGACATAGTTGGACGCGTGGATTATGAAGTTCGCAACGCATTTACTGATCTGCAGGCCGCGGACAGCGCAGTAAAGGTCGCGGAGAAAAACAGCCAACTGGCGCAGCGCACGCTGGACCAGGCCCGCGACCGGTTTGCGAACGGCGTTACCAACAATCTGGAAATTATTCAGGCGCAGCAAGACGTGGCTGCGGCCAATGAAAACTATATTTCAAGCCTGTTTGCGCATAATCTGGCCAAGCTCACGCTGCTGCGTGCGATGGGCTCAGCACAGAAAGACGTGAACAAGTATTTAGGAGGCAACTGAGATGGCTACCCAATTGCAATCGCCACCGCCGGAATCGGTCCCGCAGGAAAACGAGCAGCGCACTGCTACTCCTGTCGACGATCCCATTGAATTCGCAGCGCCTGAGCCAAAGCGTTCTCTGGGGGCCGCTATCAAGCGCTATCGCAAAACTCTGTTCGTTGCCGCGCTCATTGTTCTTCTCGTTGCAGGGACAGCGGGGTGGGTCTACCTCGCCTCTTATGAATCAACTGACGATGCGCAAGTGGATGGCCACTTGCACGCGATCAGTGCGCGGATCAGCGGCACGATTCTCAGCGTGAATCCAGACGTGCAGGACAGTCACTTTGTTCAGGCCGGCACGGTACTTGCAGAGATTGATCCAGCTGACTTTCAGGCAGAACGCGACCGCGCCCAGGCGGAATACGATCGCCTGCAAGCCAGCTCTGTTGCGGCAGAAAAAGATATTACCGTGATTTCCTCCGGCAGCAATGGACGGCTTGACCTGGCGCGCGCTGCGATCAATGAAGCAGAGGATTCAGTGGCTTCAGAGCGCGCGGTCTTGCAGGCTGCGGAAGCGCGGCTAGCTGGCGCGGAAGCAAACTTCGCTCGCGCTGAAGCTGATCGCCAACGCTATGAAAAACTGCTGGCCAAGCATGAAATCTCGCAATCGGAATATGACCGCGTGGCAACTGAGGCCAGCACAGATCGTGAAGCTGTCAGCGCCGGAAAAGCGGAAACGCTGGCCGCGCAGAAACGCATTGCGCAGGCACAAAGCCGGATGGCGGAGCGTAAAGCCGATTTGCTCTCAGCTGGTTCAGCGCCACAACAAATCGCATCGTCGCGTGCTAAAGCTGCGGCTGCTAGATCAGACGCAACTCGCGCCCGCGCACAACTCACTAGTGCGCAACTCAACCTGGGCTATACAAAAATCATCGCACCCGTAAGCGGAATTATCGGCCGTAAAAATGTGGAAGCAGGCCAGCGCGTGCAGCCAGGGCAGCAATTGCTTACCATCATTCCCGTGGATGATCTCTGGATCACGGCCAACTTCAAAGAAACGCAGCTGCAAATGATGAAGCCCGGGCAGCCCGTAACCATACGCGCCGATGCTTCCGGGCGCGACTACCGCGGCCACATTGATTCCCTCGGCGGCGCCACCGGGTCGCGGTTCAGCTTGCTGCCTCCGGAAAACGCTACCGGTAATTATGTGAAAGTTGTGCAGCGTGTGCCGGTACGCATCGTGCTCGACCGGGGTGAAAACGATGATCATCGCTTGCGACCAGGGATGTCCGTGGAGCCCAGAGTCAAATTGCGGTAGATTTGCCATCCTAAAGAGATAACGAACTTTGCGGAGGAATGCGATGAGCCAGGCGATTGAAAAATCTCAGGGGCTGTATCTGGAAGATCTGCATGTCGGTCAGCGGTTCGTCTCGGGCACTCATCACATGGACGAAGCAAAGATCAAAGAGTTCGCCAGAGAGTTTGATCCGCAGCCTTTTCATCTAGATGAAGCAGCGGCAAAAGCCAGCGTCTTCGGCGGACTGGCAGCTAGCGGGTGGCACACCGCAGCCGTCGCGATGCGCCTGCTCGTGGATGGCGGTTTGCCTTTTGGAAATGGCATCATCGGACTGGGCGGCGATCTGGCGTGGCCCAGGCCAACCCGTCCCGGTGACACGCTGCGCGTGGAAAGCGAGATCCTGGAAATTGTGCCTTCACGATCGAAGCCAAAGCAGGCCATCGTTAGCGTGAGAAGCATCACGTTGAACCAGAATGGCGAGCCAGTACATTCATTTACTTCAAAGTGCCTGGTATTCAAACGTCCGCGGTCGCCACAGTGATGGTCCTGCCTGTGCGCTAGAATGCTTGGGTGAAAAACCGCATCCGCTTTATCGCCAAAGCAAGTCGCCGCTTCAGAAGCGTTGCCTTTCTTTGCTTGGGGATTGCCATTGTCTCCTGGACGTGCACTTATCCATACCACGCAGCCGCATTTCAGAAGGGACCAGCCATGATCCATGCCAGTGGAACGTTTGAAGTAAAACTTGTGCCTCAAACCGATGAAAAGAATGGTGACGCCGCGCTGGGCCGGATGACGATTGACAAGCAATTTCATGGCGATCTGGAAGGAACCAGCAAAGGCCAGATGCTGACCGGCATGACCGACGTGAAAGGTTCGGCAGGATATGTAGCAATCGAAAAAGTGACTGGAACCTTGAAGGGACGCACTGGCACTTTCATTTTGCAGCATACAGGAACCATGAATCGTGGCGTGCCGCAACTGACGATTACCGTGGTACCCGATTCCGGTACCGGCCAACTTGGAGGCCTAACCGGAAATTTTAAGGTCATCATCGCCGATGACAGACACTCATATGAGTTCGACTACACGCTGCCTGAATCTCATTGAGCTGCTCGGACTAGCGCGGTGATGCATCGGCTACTTGGCTTGGGAATAAAGCGACCAAACTCCCAGACCGACATCTAAATGGTTTCCTCATCGCGATAAGCGAAAGCAGTTCTGAAAAAACTGAACCTAGGTTGTTATGGCGAAACCCATTCTGCTTTGTATTGACGACGATTCGGACGTTTTGCGGGCCATTGAGCGCGACCTGCGTTCCCATTACGGCGCTACCTATCGCGTGCTGGCGAGTGATGCTCCTGAAAAAGCTCTGGACCTGCTGAAACAATTGAAAGTCCGCAATGACAGCGTTGCCCTTCTGCTGGCCGACCAGCGCATGCCCAAAATGGATGGCGTGGCGTTTCTGCAGGACGCAATGCATATCTTTCCCGATGCCAAGCGCGCCCTGCTCACTGCATATGCCGACACCAATGCCGCCATCAGCGCCATCAATCAGGTCAACATCAACTATTTTTTCCTGAAGCCGTGGGACCCACCGGAAGAACACCTCTACCCGCAGTTGGATGACCTGCTTGATGATTGGCAAGGTTCTTACCGTCCCACCTTTGAGGGAATCCGGGTGCTGGGTACACGGTGGTCGCCGCGCTCCTATGAGCTACGCGATTTTCTGGCACGCAATCGAGTTCCTTATCAATGGATCGACGTGGAAATTTCCGCCAATGATCCTGAAACCAAACGGTTGCTCGATGCGCTGGGCCCTGAATCGGCGAGTCTTCCCGTTGTGCTTTTCCCTGACGGAACAAGACTTCTGGAGAGCGTTCCAGCCGACGTGGCGCAAAAAGTTGGGTTGCGTACTCGTGCGCAGACGGATTTTTATGACCTTGCAATCATCGGCGGAGGGCCAGCCGGTCTGGCTGCGGCGGTTTACGGTGCCTCTGAAGGCCTGCATACCGTGATTATTGAATGCGACGCTCCAGGCGGCCAGGCAGGCATGAGTTCTCGCATTGAAAATTATCTTGGCTTTCCCAACGGCTTAAGCGGTGG
>JBAVLE010000311.1:0-18933 GCA_049688735.1 Candidatus Angelobacter sp.
CTCGCATAGCTTCAACTCTCTTGATTTTCAATCTCTTAGAGCTTCTTGTTAGACGATAGTTTTTCACTTGGCGCTGGGGTAAGCTCCCAGCACTTTTACAAAGCCTGCGATCTCTTTCAGATGGTTCAGAGCCAGCGTCATTGCCGGATCCGCACCGCACATCACATCGACGTAAAAACGATATTCCCACGGTTTGCCGCGCACCGGCCGGGACTCAATCTTGCTCAGGTCAAGGTCACGCAGGGCAAAAACGCTCAAAGCCTTGAACAGCGCCCCGGAGACATTCTTGAGAGAGAAAACCAGAGAAGTTTTATTGGTTCCTGACCCCACTTTCCTCTTCTTGTTGATCAGGAAAAAACGGGTGAAGTTCTGCTTATTGTCCTCCAGGCCGGACATCAGCACCTTACCGCCATACTCTTTGGCTGCCTGGCTGCTGGCGATGCCAGCAGTGTCTCGCAAGCCTTGAGCCATAATGTGCTTGATGCTGCCGGCTGTGTCATAGAAAGGAACGGCTGCTACCCCCCGGTGCTTGCGAAAAAAATTCCGGCACTGATCCAGTGCTACCGGATGCGAAAGCACCTGGCGAATGTCTTTGAGACTCACACCTGGGGCAGCAATCAGGTTGTGAGCGATGCGCAGCCGCATTTCAGCATGAATAAAAATGTCGCGCTCCAGGAGAAGATCAAGGTGCTCACCCACGGGGCCGGCCAGCGTATTCTCAACGGGGATGACCGCAGCGGCGGCATGGCCTGAATCCAGCGCGTCAAAAACCTGGACGGACGTGGCACAGGCCAACACATCAGCACCGCGCACCAGCTGCAACGCCGCCTGATGGCTGAAGGCTCCACGCTCCCCCTGGATGGCGATTTTCATGGTGAATAACAATATAGCTTTCGACGGGCGGCTACCAGCGCCAATCAACGCTGCAGCATTACGAACGGGTCCCACCATTTCGGTCCAAGTGCGCACTGAAACCGCCATAGCCTCTTCAATCGAAACCTTAGTGGGAGCAAAGAGAGAAACGCCGTAAGAAGCGCCTTATTGAAATCGGCACCTCACGTTAACCCTTCCCGAACAGTAATTTAGCGAAGTCCTGCTCCAGCAGCTCTCGATTTTTAGCAACCGCCTTACCCTCTGTTAGCTTCAAAGCTATTGACGAGATTGTTAGCTGGTTTAAAAAACCATTACCGACGAGAACGGATTGTGAGGGTGACATGCTTTGGACACTATTTGTAGTTTTGCTTGTTCTCTGGCTGTTGGGAGTCGTCAGCAGCTACACCATGGGTGGATTTATCCACATATTGCTGGTGCTGGCTGTGATCGCACTGGTATTTCAGTTGATCACCGGAAGACGCGCCGCGGTCTAGGGCCGTTCAGGCAAGCCGCCGAGTTGAATCGAGCGACTCCTCGGCCGACATGGCTAACACGGACCGCCAAGCAGGCATCTGCCCTTGCGGCTCCGTTGGACATCAATGAGCAGGAACAACCAACAAAAGGAGTTTACTTATGGATAAGGAACGCATTAAAGGAAAAGCCCAAGACATTGCTGGACGCGTTGAGCGCCAGGTAGGCGAGTGGACTGACAACGACAAAGCCCAGGCCGATGGGGCAGCAAAACAGGCCGAAGGCAAAACGCGCAACGTCGTAGGCAAGATGAAAGATGGCGTTCGCGATATGGCTGACAAGCTGAAAGGCAACAACGAAGAAGATCGCGGCCTTGAAGGGGATAAAGAAGACGTGGCATAGCTCTAGCTGCTGCAACACCAGGGAGCGTCCGGTCTGGGCGCTCCTTTTGTTTGCGCGTAAAAGGGTGCGTCGCGCGAAGATGCATCACCGAAGTGACTCGCCATTTACGGCCCGGTTATGGCATTCTTATGGACATGAAAACGAAAAACATGCGCGAACTGGAAAAGATGTGGGCCAAAAAGGCCACTGAACAAAGTAATCCGCAGAAGAAGGCAGGCACGCCCACGCGGCAGACTCCAACCCATACCACACGCACTGCCGCCAGAAGATCCTCCCGCGGACGCTAAACGCCGTTACAGTTCAATCAACAGGTTCCCTGCCCGGTCTTTTTGATATCTCAGGCCGGGTGGAACTACCGTGGTTGCGCCGTACTCCGTGACAATCGCCGGCCCGCGATAGCGCCTGAGTTGCTGGATTGCAGACCGTGGGATGATCTGGGTCTTGTAGCGCCGTCCGGCAAAATGGACCATTGCCGCCGCAGCCTTCAGCTTTCCCGGTTCTTCCCGGATCTTCAATCGCGAGAGTTTTTCCGGCGAAGCCACGCGGCCCCGCATTCTTACGGTCACTATCTCGACATCGCGATTCGGGCTGCTGTAACCATAGCGACGTTTGTGCTCCGCATGGAAATGCTTCAGCACATTGGCGCTGTAAGGCAGGTTAAGTTCATATCCCTGGCCACGATAACGAATGTCACAGCTCGGCTCAAACACTGCCGTTCCCTGCCAGTCTTCTTTCTTTAGCTCCGCTGCGATGTTTTGCTTCAGCTCGGCAAAAATAGGATCAAGCTGGGCGGAGAGATTCTTGCCGGGGGCGACTCGCAGCAATATCGTCCGCGAATGGTCTTTCACCACGTCACTGATCAAAATGCCCAGCGCGGAGAGTGCGCCAGGATATGCGGGAACAATCAAGCGCGGAATGCGCAAGGCATGTGCCAGCTCGCAGGCATGCATCGCGCCCGCACCGCCGAACGCAACCAGAGAGAACTGCCGTGGATCATGGCCGCGCTCAATCGAAACTACACGGATAGCTTTCTCCATGTTGGCGTTGACAACGCGGACCACTCCGGCTGCAAACTCTTCCGGAGAAAGGCTGCTGTGATTTTTCCTGAGCCACTGAGCAATGATTTTTTGCGTGCGCGGCAGGTCGAGCTGAAAATCGCCGCCAAGAAACTGATCGGCAGGAAGTCGTCCCAAAAGTAAATTAGCGTCGGTCACGGTGGGGCGTTCGCCCTTGCCATAACAAATTGGGCCGGGATCAGCGCCGGCAGACTCAGGACCCACCCGCAAAGCTCCACCTGCATCAAACCGTGCCAGTGATCCGCCACCCGCGCCGACCGTATGGATATCAAGCACCGGCACGCGGACGGGGAGTCCGGCGACATCAGCTTCATTGGTTGTGGTGGGCTGCCCATCAATGAGCGCAACATCGGAAGAAGTGCCGCCCATATCAAAGGTGATGATGCGATCAAATCCGCTGCGTTTTGCTACGGCGGCCGCACCCACAATTCCTCCGGCTGGACCTGAAAGGACAGTTCGCACGGGCTGCTCTGCTGCGGTTGCCAGCGCAGTGATGCCGCCGCTGGATTGCATCACAAAAATGCGGGCCCGACGACTGCTGTCTGCTCCGGCTTTCTGTTGGAGCTTTTGTAAATAACTCTGCATTACTGGCTGCAGATAAGCGTTGACCAGCACCGTGCTGGCGCGTTCATACTCGCGAAACTCCGGGAGGATCCGGTGAGAAACAGAAATCGGGAGATTAAGCGCGGACAGCGCTGCGACCACTGCTCGTTCATTTTGCGGATTAGCAAAAGAAAACAACAATGAGAGCGAGATTGCCTGTGGCTTTTGCGCGGCGATCTGCTCTACGACACTCTTCAATGATGCAGCGGTAGGTGCGCGCAGTATTTCACCTTCGGCTGACGTGCGTTCGTCCACGCCGAAGCGCAGCTCAGCCGGCGCTAGCGCGGGATCTTTTTCAAAGAAAAAATCGTACAGCTTGGGCCGATGCTGGCGGCCAATCTCAATGGAGTCTTCAAATCCCTTCGTCGTCACAAAAGCCACGCGTGCGCCCTTGCGCTGGAGAAGCGTATTGGTACCCACGGTGGTCCCGTGCAGCACAATAATGTCTCGCGCATCGCCCGCGATCTTAGTCAGGGCGTCGGCAATGGCCTGTGCGGGATCGGCGGGGGTGGAAAAGACTTTCAAGATTTGGAGCTTTGAATCCTCAAGCCAGACACAATCGGTGAAGGTGCCGCCGCTATCGATGGCGATTCGGAGAGGGGGCTGGGCAGGCATCAAACACGCGATTTTACCATGTGTGGCTATGCCGTGTTTGAAGGTTTAGCGGTAGGACGAATGGGAAGAAGATATTGAAATCGTTAAACGAGAGTGCAAACT
The DNA here is from genome assembly GCA_049688735.1 of Candidatus Angelobacter sp. GTDB lineage: Bacteria > Acidobacteriota > Terriglobia > Terriglobales > Acidobacteriaceae > Angelobacter. The sequence continues at coordinate 4,143 of JBAVLE010000311.1, forward strand.
TTTCGAGAGAGATGTTTTTCGCAGCCGAGTATCAAAGCCACTCGCCACTGACGCTCATACCCGCAATAAAACCTGCCCCTACTAGAATTACTTGCTGCAGAACCACAAGGCTTGCTGCAAACCATCTTAATCCCTTCATCTTGTATACCCAAAAGAGACCCATCCCCAACGAGCCACAAAATAGGACATTCAGCCAGAGATTACCAATCGCATTTGCTTGAGGATTTGGCCAGGTCGTGGCCGAAGGATAGAGCACCCCCACCACGATTATTGCAGGGAAAAAAAGCAGTTGCGTCAATACCAACCAGTAATGCCCATGCCACAGTTCACTGTGTAAGGGTTTCCGCCGTACACATTCAATAACCAGAATTACGCAGCACAAAATCAATATCGCTAGCAAAGGGGGAAGGGCTAGGGCCTGCAGACCCCATTCCGAAAAAACTCCGAATTGCTGCCAGAAAGTGCGACTACGCATACCGTAAGTTTAGCCAAGACTGTGTCGGCGATCACGTTACTTCAGATTTCCTGCTACCGTGCAAATGCTCACAGCCTCTTCCCCATCAGCAGCCCATCAACGGAACCCAGATAATATCTGGGCAGGACTTTCAGCACAGAGTATCCATGCTTCTTATAGAACTTGAGCGCGGGCTCGTTATCAACCGCGACCTCCAGCGACACGTAGTCGCAGCCAGCGGACTTCAGCTCGCCTTCAGCAGCGGACATTAATAAGGTCCCCAGGCCGCTATGCTGCGCCACAGGAGCTACATCAATGGTAATGATCTTGCCCATGGAGCGCGAGGCCCGGCGGGGACGAAAGCGATCTGCGATGATGAAGCCTACGATCTCTTCAGCTTGCATGCCAACCAGAGAGATGGCCGTGGGCATGGAAAGGAAATAGCGCATCTCCTCTTTGGAGTAGGCGATGCCTTCAACAAAGCAGCTCTGATCGATTTCCAGCAGACGCGGGAAGTCCGCAGGCTGATACTTGCGCACCGTGAGCACCACAGCATTGTACTGGCCCTGATAGTGGTAAAAGCAGAGCTGGCCTGAGTTGTTGAAGGGGATCCGCTGCGTGGAACTTAAACCCCACGCTGATATCAAGCAGCAAAGAAGCGCATTGCGCATGGCTGCTTTGTTGCCTCTTTCTTCTGCATTCCAGGTCTGGTTTCAGACCTATCTTCCGTCAGTCTGGCAAAATCACAGCCCTGCCGTGCATCTCTACTTAAGAGCAAACAGGAGGAGATTCATGCTGAAGTTTCTGATCGGTATTGGATGTGGCGTTGGACTGGGGCTGCTGATTGCCCCTGCGCGCGGTGAAGAAACACGCGAGCAGCTGATGGAACTCGCCAGCCGTCCGGCCCGCCAGAAGGTCCAGGAGGTCCGGGAAAGCATTGCGCAGATGGGCGCGGACCTGGGCCGACAGATGGCGGAAAAAGCTGTAGATAAAGTGGTTCCGGAAGGGCTGAACCAGCAGGAAGGTGTGAACCAGCCAAGCCGGCGTCAGGGCTGAAGCCATCAAATCACGTCGCTGAAAAAATCCGCAGAGACGCAGCATTGCTACGTCTCATGCTTGGAGCATTTGCGTTTTTACGATCGGCAGCTTCACGAATGAAAGCCACCGCCGACTAGATGGTGCGACGGCTTTTCTTGCGGCAATCTTCGCAGATGCCGTAAATCTGGAAGTTATGGCGCGTGGCGTCAAAATGGTATTTGCGTCCGATCTCTTCTTCCAGCTTGTTTACCTCAGGAGAGAAGAACTCGACTGAGGCGTCACACTCCGTGCAGACCATGTGGTGATGATTGCGACGATTAAACTGGTGCTCATAGCGCGCCATGCCGTCAGGAAACGGGACAGCGCTGGCCAGTCCGCATTCCGCCAGCAGCTTGAGCGTGCGGTAAACCGTGGTAAAGCCGATCTTGGCATCTTTCTTGCGGACGAGGCGAAAGAGCTCGTCGGTAGAGAGATGGTCGCGCGTTTCAAGAAAGGTGCGCAGGATGGTGTCGCGCTGGTCAGTATGCTTGAGTCCGACGCGCTTTAAGTGCTTATAAAAGATTTCCTGTGCTTCGCGCATAGACTCGCGCGAAGTGGTTGCGTGATCGTCAATCCGTGTTTGCAGCATGTAGTGAGTTGGTCCCTAAATAAATGCTAAATGAAAATGAATTTCATTTTCATTATACGCCGGGTTGCGCATGGCGATTGTGGTCTGAGTTCCCGTTCCCGTAAAATCGTGCCTCATGGCTACCACTGTTGCTGCTCCTGCCGCGCGTAAAGGCTTTTTCCGCTTCGCCTTTAAGAGCATTCTCTGGCTCCTGCTGCTCGTGCTGATTGCCGGGACTGTGGCATTCCTGTGGTTTTATAACGGCGCGCGCTCTGCTCTGCCGCAGCTCGATGGCACCATCATCGTGGCCGGATTGCAGTCGCCCGTCTCGGTAGTGCGCGATGCGCATGGCGTTCCCCACATTAACGCGGCAAATCTGCAAGACCTCTTCTTCGCGCAAGGCTATGTGACCGCGCAAGATCGCCTGTGGCAGATGGACCTCACGCGCCGAGCAGTGGGCGGTGAAATGGCGGAGATTTTTCCAGCATCCAGCGCACCGCCTCAGCCGGTTTCTCGCGCTACGGCCGCTGTGCGTCCGCGCCAAACCTGGGTGGACTACGACAAGCAACAGCGCATGATGCGCTTGCGGGTGGTTGCCGAGCGGGTAACGCAGCAACTCCCGGCTCGTGATCGCGCATTTTTTGAAGCGTACACCAAGGGCGTAAATACTTTTATTGATGAACACAGTAAAAAGCTGCCGATGGAGTTCACCCTTCTGGGCTACAAACCGCGGCCATGGACAACGGCGGACTCGCTGCTCATCGGCATTGGCATGAGCCAGTTGCTGAATCCTCAGTATGAAACCGAATACTGGCGAGAGAAGATCCGCGCTAAGCTTTCTCCGGAACTGATGGCCGATTTGTATCCGCCCGATTCGCCGCGTGACCATCCGCCGGCGAGTGAAGCGGGAACCGCCGCAAATACTCCAGCGGAGAACACACCGACGGCAAGGCCCGCCAAAAAAATCGGCCGGCTTTTGCCGCGCTCCACACCACAGCCCTTGCCGCATATGAATAATGACAACTCCTGCGAAGCCTGCCTGCCAGGATCGAACAACTGGGTGATCTCCGGCGCACACACGGTTTCCGGCAAGCCGCTGCTCTCCAACGATATGCACTTGCCGCACCGCGTCCCCGGCGTGTGGTATGAAGTGCAGCTCCACTCCGGCGACTTCAACGTTGAAGGCTTTTCTCTTCCTGGCGTCCCCTTTATTACTGTCGGCCACAACCAGCGCATCGCCTGGGGATTTACCAACCTCAATCCTGACGTGCAGGACCTGTTTATTGAAAACTTCAACGCCGCCGGTGAATACCAGACACCAACCGGCTGGCAGAAACCTGAGATCGATCACCAGATAATTCACGTCAAGGGCAAGCCTGACGTGGCGTTTGACGTCACCGTCACGCGCCATGGGCCAATCATCACGCCGCTGCTGCGCGGAGAGACGCGGCAGATCGCGCTGGGCTGGATGGTCTATGATCCGCATGCCATCAGCGTGCCGCTGTTTGAACTTGACTCCGCGCAGAACTGGGATGAGTTCCGCAAAGCGCTTTCAGTGTTTGCCACGCCCTCGCAAAACGTGGTCTATGCCGATATTGACGGCAACATTGGCTACCAACCCATGGGCTTTGTGCCTATTCGCGCCGCCGGTGACGGCACCGTGCCGGTGAACGGCGCAGACGGCAAGCATGACTGGACCGGCTATCTGCCTTTTGACAAGCTGCCGAGCCTCTACAATCCGCCGTCGGGGATTATCGCCACCGCAAACTCCAAGATCACGCCCGCAGGATATCCGTACGAGCTGGCAACGCAGTGGTTCCCGCCGTATCGTGTTGAGCGCATCTACAAGGTGCTGAAGACAGACAAAAAGTTTTCTCCAGCGGACATGCTGGCCCTGCAGACTGACATCACTTCTGAATACGACCGCTTCTTTGCCGACAAGTTTGTTTACGCGATCGCTAACAGCTCCAAGGCATCGCTCCGTGCTATGCAGGCAGCAAAGGAGATGGATAGCTGGGCAACATATGACGGCCAAATGTCGGCTGACGAAGTTGCGCCCACCATTGAAGTCCGTGCGCGCCGCTACTTGTGGGAAATGCTGCTTGATCCCAAGCTGGGCAATGACGCCGATAACTACGAATGGTCAGAAGCTGCCGTGGCGCTGGAAAACATCCTCGCTAACCAGCCGGCGCGATGGCTGCCTCCGGGCTATGCCAACTTTAATGACCTGCTGACCGCCGCCGTGGAAAAAGCGCTGAGAGACGCACCCTCCGACCTGAAGACATGGAAGTACGGCGAAGTTTATCCCGTGTCGATCAGCCATCCGGTATTCAACGGCCTTCCTATTCTGCATGGATTCATGAGCGTTGCCGGGCCGGGCACTCGTCCGCAATCCGGCGGAGGCTATACCGTCAAGCAGGTGGGCCGGGGCTTTGGCCCGTCTGAACGCATGACCGTGGATTTCTCCAACCTTGACGAATCAACTTTCAACATCGTGCTGGGCGAATCCGGTCAGCCCTTCAGCCCGCATTACATGGACCACTGGGACGCCTGGTACAACAACAAAACTTTTCCGCTGGCATTCAGCGATGCAGGAGTGCAAGCAACGAAACAGCATGAGTTGAGGCTGGAGCCGAAGTAGGGCATCCCTCCCCCTATCCCTCAACTATGATTCCAAAGCACTTCGCGACCGCATCCCAAGGCGCCCCAGATTAGCGTGCACTTGGCACACATGGTACTGATTGGCGTAGGGTTGACGGCTTTAGCTTTCCGATCACCGGATTCCCCGATCAACGGATCACGATCTGGGTACCCTCCCCCTCCCTGGGTCATCCTAGATTGGCGTACGTTTGAGCGACATCATTCCAAGGCATCCCAGATTGGCGTGTACTTCAGCGATTCACACACTTATGGCGTAGGGTTGAGAGGTTCATGGGTTTCTTCCGTCTAAAAAGCTAGCTGCTAATTTTCAATGATCTTTTCCCGTTCGCACCCTGAGGCGCTGCTGGACTATAGCTCATTTGTTCGCCCAAATCAAGAGCGAAATAGGCCAGCCCTCGCATGGACCACTGAGATGCCCGAAACTTTCCCGCCGGTATTCACCGATGCGGGGGTGCAGGCGGCGAAACAACGCTTTCGCTGCACCCCTGCCCCGGATCTAACTTCAACTCACCTGCTCTTGCCGCAAACAGTCTGGGTCACGCGATATCCGCGTGACCCATGTTGTCCCGCACAACCTCCGCCTCGCGCCTTTCGCGCAACAAATAGCTGGAAAATATGGTGCGGAAGATCGGAAACTGCTCCTCTATTGGTCGAATCGGTTGGGTCCGAAACTCCGCAAGTGGTTGCAAGCTTTCCCGGACAGATTGGAATGCGGGTGTGTACGTGCGAAATCTGCCATCGACCTCCCTATGCTTGCGCCCACTGGGGTTAAGAGAATTGAGTGGATGTCGCCCGCATGGGGGCCGGTGACCACAGTTGCCATACCCGAGATTTGTCCGCGCTCATTGATATTGCTGGCATTGATGATGAGGAGGCCGGAATCTTCGGGAATGAGCGTGTTCAGGTCGGTCAGCACATGGTTCTGCCAGATAAAGCCGCCGGACCAGTTGAAGCCCGAGTCAAAGGTGCTTCCCACCACTTGGCCTTTGCTGTTGATGCCGGTGGCGCTGGAGGCTATCTCTCCCGGCAGAATGCCGAGGACTGTGAGTGTCCCGTCCGGCTGCCAAAGAGAGGCGACGCGGGTTGAGCCATCAGCGGTGCGGACTTGCCCAACTGTTTGGCCCAGGTTGTTAATGGCAAAGCCGAAATTGGAACGCTCAACTCCCAGGTCTTGAAGCGGGAAGGCAGTGCCGTTTTGCCAGATTACGGCGTGCTTCGCGTTGAAGCAGTCTCCCGAGTAGCCCACGGCCTGACCTCGATCGTTGATCCCGAATGCGGTCCCGTCAGGATCGGTACCTATCAAAGGAAGAGCGTTGGCTTGGCCTTTTATCCATAATACCGGCAAGTCCGTAGGGGTAGGCGGGCATGTGGGGTCAGGGTTAGCCGTTTCCGCAAATCCTACGACTTGTCCTCGATTATTGATGGCGCTTGCCTGGCCATTATTGCCGCCCACTGTCGGCAGGGCGCTCATGTGGCCATCACGCCACAGAAACGGGACGCACGTAAGGAATGTGCCGAAGCCGCAAATATCTTCGCCGTTCGGGTCCGGAACACCTGTTTCGGACATACCCACTGCTTCGCCGCGGTCGTTGATGCCGCCCCAGTTGATCCAACTGTTGCCGGTGTCGGGCTTTCCAAGCGTGCCCAGGTCGATGTTGACTCCGCCGCGGTTGATCACCGCGCGGCCCCTTGCAACTGTCGTAAACAAATTATTCTCGGGAGGGTTCACGAACCCATCCATGTTCTCCGTCCAGCCCTGATTATTGAGGCCCATGGCCATGCTAAAGTTGTCGTTGCTTTTGTTAGTGCCCAGATCGGTGACTTTGTAGCTCACTTGAGCCGCTGCATTGCTGACGCAAGCTAGAACAATCGTCGTCACCCACAGCATCCAGAAATTCCGCAAATGTTTAAAAGTGCTCATGTCTTATCTTTTCCTCCGATAAAGTTGTGTTGCCGAGATGACTGGCCATTTACGTAAAGGTGCCACTCGGTGCTCGGACAGTTAGTGCGCAATTGAGAGCAGGGCTCACAACTTCACAAATTCCTGCTGAGCGATAACTGAGGAAGCATTTGGCGTTCCACGCTCACAACGATTACGTGACACAACAGGCCCAACATTTCAGAGGTCAAAAACAAGTGGCGGACTGACCGCCTCCTGAGACCATCTCACAACGGCTAAAGCGGCTGTTTCTGCAACTTTTCATATACACACTGCAAGCGGTTACGAAATTCGGGAACGTCAGCAGCAAAATCAGGCCATTGCGATTGATTTTCGAGTAAATAACATACATACTAGTTGGTATGTTAAGTGCAGGAGGTAAGAAGCGCCGATTGCGTGATCCAGAGCGCACGCGGGAGCGCTTGCTGCAAGCGGGCTTTCAGGAGGTTTACAGATCGGGCTTCCAAAGCGCCAGCATCGATACGATTCTGGCTGCCACCAATGTCACCAAGGGAGCACTCTACCACCATTTTGAGAGCAAGGAAGAACTTGGACATGCCATCATCGAAGAGATCGTCGCAAGACTCACCCTTGACAAGTGGTCGCGTCCTCTGCAGCGGGCCAAGAGCCCGATCGATACCTTGATCGCCATTGTCCAAGCGACATCAGTTCGGCCAAAAGATGTAAAGGGCGGTTGTCCCCTCGTCAATTTGGCGCAGGAGATGTCTGCTCTGGACGAACAATTCCGCAAGCGGTTGGAAGTCATCTTCCATGCGTGGCAAGAAGGAATTGCCACATCTTTGCGGAGGGGACAGTCTCAGGGGACAGTCCGCCGCGATTTGGTTCCAGAAGAGACCGCCGGCTTTCTAATCGCGATGTACGAGGGTTACGTCATGTTAGCCAAGAATGCTCAGGATGCGGAAGTTTGGAATGTGGGAATGAGAAATATTGTGGGATGGCTGAGGTCTCTTCGCCCACCTCATCAATCGCGTAGAGGCGGACGGCGTTTGATGTCAAGGAAACGGCAGTAATTCTATCGCAGGAGGAACTGATGAACCGAGCAAGATTGGCAGTGATTGCTTCTCTAAGTTTTGTTCTCTCACTTGGTGTGATTGGAATGACGCAAGGGCAAGGGCAGGCGCCCAAAACACCGTATCCGAGCATGGCGCCTCTCGATCAGTACCTTATGGCAGACCGAAATGCCGAGATTGCGTTGGCTCGAAGCGCGGCGCCGGAAGCAATCTCGAGCGACGCAAAGATTCTGGTCCTCGGGCGCCATGGCTATGAGACTGCTGTAGAAGGCAAGAATGGTTTTGTGTGTGTTGTCGAGCGAGCGTGGATGTCGCCTGCCGACGATCCGGGGTTTTGGAACCCTAAACTTCGAGGCCCAATCTGTTTCAATCCGCCGGCAGCACGGTCCGTTTTGCCGACTACTTTTGAGAGAACAGATATGGCGTTAGCAGGGCGAACGAAAGCTGAGATTATCGAGGGCAACAAGGCGGCATTTGAAAAAGGTAAGCTGCCGCCTCTCGAACCGGGCGCGATGAGCTACATGATGTCGAAGAGCGCTTATCTCACCGATCACGGTGATCACAATTTGGCCCACTTGATGTTTTACGCGCCTCCGCTGGAAGGCAAGGCGTGGGGCGCAGATCTGCCTAAATCGCCCGTAATGCTGAATCCACAATTCAAAGGCGCTCAACCAATCGACGTGTTTGTTGTTGCTGTGGGCACATGGTCAGACGGAACGCCTGCTCCAGTTATGTAGAGTGCACCTCTTCAGTCTCGCTTTTGGTAGCGAGAAAGTTGAAGACGAGGGACGGGATGAGGAGGAGTTCAATGATGACCGGCCGTGACATCCAGGATCAGAATCCCATTCTTGAATCGCCAGCGGAGGAGTTCTGTGATACTGCAGATACATCATTGCCTCCGGTCAGCCGCGTTGATGCTCTAAACCTCATGAGAATGTTGCGGCAGTTGGAGGTTATAGCAAAACGGCAGGCGTTACGGATCGCGTTTAAAGCAAAAGATAAAGTCCTCTTTTTGGATGTAGCCGAGATTGTGGCAGTGCAAGCTGAAGGCAACTACATTTCCCTGCGACACCGAACAAATACGTATTTAGTGCGGGAGTCCCTCTCGTCCATGGCGGAGAAGCTCAAACCCTACGGTTTTGTCCGCATCGCCCGCTCGGTCGTCGTGAATATTTCAGCCGTAGAGGAGATTCATCCTTTGCCGACGGGAGAGTACAGGCTACGCGTAAAAGGTGGGAAGGAATACTTGGGAACGCGTACATACAAACACAATTTCAGAGATTTGGCCCAACTGTGGGTAGGCTCAGAGCGGTTTTGCCGCTAACAGGCAGGAAGAGATCTTACCTCGAAGTATACGAAAATCAAAATCTCGCTTTGTGCAGGCCGGGAGCCGCAAACGCGATGATTCGCCGCTGCTCCCCACAAAAACAAAGGCGCAGTCTTCACGGTGCGCTTTTGGGCTAATGGCTTGCCTTCTCTACGGATCGATCTGCACCACGTCAAACGCCTGGCCTACCACGTCAAGCTGGGTGACACCGGGAGCAAGAGTGTCTGTAGTGGTGTCGAAGATGTCGAGTTCCGCGCCCTGCACAACGTAAATAATGTTGCGGCCCGAGATAGGCTGCAAGCCCGTAACGTCAAAGTTCTGGCGGAAGGATGATTCTGCTGGGAAAACCGCGGTTGATGTGCCGGTGTTGAAGATACTCAGGCAGCCGCGGACGGTATTGGCCGCCGAGCCGGGTTCAACTGTGCATCGGAAGGCGCCAATGTAAAGGCGATTGTTGGCGAATGACATCTTTTCGTGATCGCCGTCGGTAATAGGGATTGGCGTCCCGGCCGTAAGTGCAGTGGTATTGATTACGGTCAGCTCGCCGCAGCGGGAAATCGGGCAGCCAGCGCCCGTACCGGTTGGAGCCGGGTTGGGCGTTCCGGCGACATAAAGATTCGCGCCGTTCATCAGCCCAACGGTGGCGCCAGGGACGGGAATCGTCGCGCTGAAAGTAGCCGTGGGATTCGTGAAGTCGGCAAAGACCACGCTGGCGGCGGTGCCACCGCATTCTGCACCGCAGTTCAGGATAAAAGCCTGCGTCTCACTGCCGTTGAATACTGCGGTAAAGGGCTGGTCAAGGTGCGCTGCATCGGTAATGGCCGTGACTGCCGAAGTGGCGGTATCGACCACAAAAAACGTATTAGTGTTGGGCGGAATCTGGCCCTGAGGATCGGGAAAAACCAGCAGCTTGGTTCCCTTAGGGCTCATTACCAGGCGGCGGGCATTGCTAATGCGCAGCACGGGTCGAGCTACGCCAGTGGTGGTATCCACAGATTGAACGAAGCCAAAATTGCGCATGGCTGCCCACGCGTTCTTGCCGTCGGGGCTTATAGCAATGTCAAAGGGCTGGTCGCCTATGGGCGAAGGGAAAGTTACAGCTTCGGTTGGATTATCGATTACCGTGATCAGGCTCGTGCCGATGTCCATGACGATTGTGGTGCCACCGGCTGTAAGCATTTTGGTGGGAGAGGTAACGCCCAGAACTTTGGTGCTGAATACGTCTTTTTGGGCATCCATCACGGTCACGGTGCCGGCCGTCGTATTGGAAAGCAGTACTCGCTTTTTCAATCCGGTGGGCTTGGGTGCGTTGCTGCTGGTGCTGGAACCGCAGCCAGCCATCGCCAGGGCAAGACTTGCAACCAACAAGTGTGGAAGATAGCTGTTTCGCCGCATTCTTTAGTTAGACCGTTTCCTCTTCGAGCCGCGCCAAATGATGTTGAAATCGCGATTATAACAGAGCCACTTTCAGGCACCTTGCAGTCTTGGGGGCCCGCGCTGGCGCCGCATTTAGCGGTGTCTGCGCTCCGGACAAGGATCTGCCTGAGTTCGCTCTGGGAAATCCCCCAGAGTTGACTCTGGGTAATCCAAAGAACGCACGGGAACGCGCTCCATGCACGAAATCTTGCCACTCCCTGCCCTCGCGTGGCATTAAGCGAATGGGCTAAGGTATTCTTAGAGCTAATAAATGGCCAACGATCTTCTAACCCGGTTGAAACAAGGTCCCATCCTTTGCGACGGAGCAATGGGCACCCTGCTTTACGCCAAAGGCGTATTCATCAACAAGTGTTATGACGAACTGAACCTTACCCAGCCTGATCTGATACGCGGCATCCACCAGGAATATATGAATGCTGGGGCCGAGATTATTGAAACCAATACTTTCGGCGGCAACTCTTTCCGACTGGCCCGCCATGGTTTAGCTGAGAGGGTCGAGGAAGTCAATCGCAAGGGCGCGGAACTGGCGCGCGAGGCCGCTGACGCTTTCAATCTGAAAAAAGCTGGCAACGTTCTTGTTGCGGGATCAATTGGGCCGCTCGGTTTGCGTATTGAGCCGCTGGGCAAAACATCGCGTGAGGAAGCACGCGTTTCATTTCGCGAACAGATCACGGCGCTCGTCGCGGGCGGCGTTGACGTGCTCATGCTGGAAACGTTTGGCTATCTGGAAGAGTTGCACCAAGCCATTCTGGCCGCGCGCGAAGTGGCGCCTGACAAGCCGCTGGTGGCCCAAGTAACCATCGACGAAGACGGCAACTGCCTGGACGGCGCCAGCCCTGAAACTTTTACCGCCAAATTGCATGAGTGGGGACCAGACGTGATTGGCTGCAACTGCAGCGTCGGCCCAGTGGCGATGCTGGAAGCCATCGAGCGCATCCGCCGCCTTACTGACAAGCCGCTGGCAGCGCAACCCAATGCCGGTATCCCTCGCAGCATTGAAGGGCGCAACATCTATCTGTGCTCGCCGGAATATATGGCCAGCTACGCGCGCAAGTTTGTAAACGCCGGAGTGAACCTTGTGGGCGGATGCTGCGGAACAACGCCGGAGCACACTAAATCGATGAAGTCGGCATTGCGCATGTCTGACGCCAAAGGTAAACCCGGGGGCTTTCGGGTAATCACTGAAGCCAAGCGCGAATCCAGCATCACTCCGCCGCCATTGGCGCAGCGTTCAAACCTTGGCAGAAAGCTGGCAACCGGTGAGTTTGTAACGCTGGTAGAGATCATACCGCCCAAGGGAATCGACTTCCGCAAAGAAGTGGAAGGCGCTAAGTTTCTTAAAGCTGCCGGCATTGACGCCATCAATATCCCTGACAGTCCGCGCGCTTCTGCCCGCATGAGCAACATGGCGCTCTGTCTCCTGGTGCAGCAGCAGGCGGGAATAGAAACTGTCCTGCACTTTACCTGCCGTGATCGCAACGTGTTGAGCATGCAATCTGAGCTGCTGGGCGCGTTCACCACCGGCCTGCATAACCTGATCTGCATTACCGGCGATCCGCCCAAGCTGGGCAACTATCCTGACGCCACAGCGGTCTTTGACGTGGACGCAATCGGTCTTGTGAACATTGTCCGCAACCTGAATCATGGGCTCGATGTTGGCGGTAATCCCATTGGCTCGGGAACAAAGTTCATGATCGGTGTGGGAGCGAACCCGGGCATTGTGAATATTGACGAAGAAGTTCGGCGTTTTGAATACAAAGTTGAAGCGGGTGCAGATTACGCCGTTACGCAACCGGTGTTTGATGTATCGCTGCTGGAGCAGTTCCTGCGGCGCGTTGACCATCATCGCATTCCGGTGCTGGCGGGAATCTGGCCGCTTACCAGCGTACGCAATGCGGAGTTCATGAAAAACGAGCTGCGCGTCTCCGTCCCTGACGCGATCCTTGAACGCATGGCTCGCGCGCCAAATGCCGAAGCTGCGCGTGCTGAGGGAATCCTGATTGCGCGCGAGATGCTGCACAAAGTTCGTGGCCTGGTACAGGGAGCCCAGGTAGCTGCACCGCTAGGACGCTACAGTTCTGCCATCGACGTACTGGATGGCATTGCTGGTTCGGCCACGGCCGCTGGTTAAAGCATTACTTTAAGGCTTGGCGAATTCATAGAACGTCGGTGAAAAATCACCGCCGCGCAGGATTTTCGGCCTTTTTCACTTTGGCACGTTCGGGTCACGTTACTTTGGCCACTCCGGGGAGCCGCCAAGAGCTTGTTGTCCGCCACACACTGTGCCATAAACAGGGGCATGTACGCTCAAAGACTACTCATTATCGGATTCCTTTTCGGCCTACCCGCAATTTCTATGGCGCAGCAGGCCTCACCGGACGCGACGATTCTCGCCCTGGAAAAGAAATGGACTGATGCTTACAAGCTGCGCAACATCAATCTCATGACTTCAATGCTGGCGGACGACTTCATCATCACGGTTGAAGATGGCAACATCTACGGAAAAATGGGATACATGGCGCACACCGCCGATACGTCCACAGAGGTGGACGTGGCCGAAGAATCTGACCTGAAGGTGCGAATGCACGGAACCGTGGCCGTGGTGACCGCGCATATCGCGAGATGGGTATTTCCAAAGGCAAGCGCTATGAATATCGTGACCGCCTGACCGACGTGTGGATGAAAATCGATGGCCAGTGGCGGCTGATCGCCGCACAGTACAGCGTGCCGCTGGCGCAGTGAGTTGCCATGCAGGATTGATCGCAACGCCGGGGCTGAGGGATCTTGCAAAGCGCTGAATGCTTTTCATTTATAAGGATTTATTGTGGAAAAATAAACGGAGCGGCTCCTGCTAATCGGGTTAGAATGTGCCATGGAGTTTCGGCTCGGTGCCTAAATTTGAAGATTGCCTCCAACGCTTGGAACAAATCGTCGATGAGTTGGAACGAGGAAATGTCCCGCTTGAACAGGCATTGAAACTCTTTGAAGAAGGCCTGAAGCACTCTTCTTCCTGCCGCAAGGAACTGGAAGAGGCTGAAGGCAAGGTAGAAATCCTGCTTCGCCAGAATGGAAAGTTACAGCCTGAGCCCTATGAACCTGCCGATCGGGCGCAGACTGTGAAGAAATAGTTTCCCTAAAGCCTGCGGAAATCCAGCAGCCGTGAAAGTCCAAACGAAAACAGCCGACGTGTTTTCGCACAGCCAATGAGGACGCCTTTCATGAAACCGCTAAGTGTAGTTGTCGCCCAAAGCAACAGCAAAACTGCGGAGATGTTGGAGAAATCCCTCTATAACCATTTCCGCGTGGTGCATCTGGCCGGAGATGTGGATGCATTGCGTCTTGCCATCCCCAGATACCGGGCTGATGTGGCGATTGTCGACCTTGAACTGGCCGCGCTGAGTGAAGTGCAGCAGCTCAAGCAGGAGTTCGCAGCAACCACCATTGTGTGTACGCATCGCCTGGCCGATGAACAAATGTGGGCCAACGCGCTGGCAGCCGGCGCCGTCGATTGTTGTTACGCTTCCGATGTGCGGGCCATTGTTCTGGCGGCCAGGGAGACCAAGCCTCTGGCTCACTCGCACGCCGCCTGAAAAAGATCTGTTGTACCCTCCTCCGTCTAAAGGGAGCATCGATAAGATGTTCCCTTTTTTACTCGCCGCCTTCGCCGAATCACACATAACCGAAAACAAAACGATGACACAGATTGGAAACAGATCGCACGATCCCATGAACTCGCAACGTCGGATGATGCTGGAAAAGATTGCCCATCACTCACTCTGAAGTCCGCGTCTCCGCGCCTCCGCGGTGAATCCTTGTTTTCCCGATGACGGGCGATCACAGCGATCTCTTGTTTTATACTCAGTATTCATGCTGAATGAGATCCTTGCGCAAGGCCAGCGCACCATTGACGCATCGCTGGAAAAGCTTTTGCCCGCTGCCACCCAGCGGCCGGACTCCATCCATCAGGCGATGCGGCACAGCGTTTTTGCCGGAGGCAAGCGCCTGCGTCCTATTCTGTGCCTTGAAGCGGCGCGCATGATCGCCGGACGCCTGCCGGAAGGCGTTGAAGAACTGGGTAGCGCGCTGGAAATGCTGCACACATATTCGCTCATTCATGACGATCTCCCTGCGCTCGATAATGATGATCTGCGTCGCGGCAAGCCGACCTGCCACGTGATCTTTGGGGAAGCGTTGGCCATTCTCGCCGGCGATGCGCTGCAAACGCAAGCTTATGAAGTTTTGGCTCGGCTTAAATGTCCGGCGGAAAATCGTGTAAGGATCATTGAAGAGATTGCCC
>JBAVLE010000312.1:0-42291 GCA_049688735.1 Candidatus Angelobacter sp.
GGTCAAGATGAACGCCAAAACCGGGCGCCCTTGACTGCGTTTCCAGCGCCGATGCCCTCGTGCGCTTTTTTTACACTTGACTCAGGCCGTTGTTGTCATACACGGGATGACGAATTGAGAGAGACTACGCTAATACTGAAACCGCTTTAAACAATCGCCCACGGTATCGCCATTGAGCGCCTGATGCGGGCTGTTCGGCGCACAAAGTGGATCGCTCCGAGATTTCCAGACCCGCCGGATGTGGATTCCGCATCTAACCAATGAAACGGCAAGACTCCAAAGGCTAAACACTCAATGACAAAAACGAAAATCAGCGCCTTGATCCATACGTGTGACAATGCGCGTTCGCTCGGGCGCACACTGGATTCACTGCGACCATGCGACGAGGTGATCGTGGTGGACCACGGGTCGCAGGACGAGACGGTGAAAGTTGCAAAAGAGCATGGTGCGAAAGTAATCAATGCCGTTCCGGGCGTGAGTAACGGCGCGTATGCACAGAATACGCGCAATCAGTGGGTGCTGTGCCTGCTGCCGCATGAAGCCATTGCAGAAGATTTAGAAGCGTCATTGCTGGAGTGGCGCGAGGCCGAGCAAGACCCGAACCAGATGGGCTTCAACATGGCAATTCGTGAGCAGAATGGGGCGGGCTGGAAACCAGTGGATGCCGAGATGCGTTTGGCGAATCGCAAGCAGATCAACTGGACCGGAGACCTGCCGCCAACGAATCCTAAATTGGCGGCGCTGGCGGGATACATTTTACGCATCCCTGATGGGGACTGAAGCGTTTTAGATTTGGTAATTGAGTAATTTGGTAATTTTGTAAATGAAAAATTGCGGGACCAGCGCCTTCAATCGGAGGAGCCGCAGTCGATACTCATCAAGATCTGATTTTCAATTTACCCAATTACCAAATCATAAAATTACCAAATCTACTCGCTGACCAACTTCTGTCACCTACTCAATTACCGAATCTTCCTTATAATCTCCCTCAAGTCCCAACAGAGCGGAGAGAGCCCTGAATACTTTTGATCCAACCGGAAGCGTGTATTTTCTTGCCGCAGCGTTTTTTCTCTTTGGGCTGGTCTTTGGCAGCTTTTTGAACGTCTGCATCTACCGTATGCCGCGTGAGATTTCGGTGGTGAGCCCGCGTTCAGCGTGTCCGGCGTGTGAAGCGCCCATTGCCGGATACGACAATATTCCGGTTCTGAGCTGGCTGATTCTGGGCGGCAAGTGCCGCAAATGCAAAGCTCCGATATCGGCGCGCTACGTGGGAGTGGAATTGCTGACGGGCGCGCTCTTTGTTTTGTGCTATCTCAGCGCGCCGGCGATGGTCCGGCTGATTTATCAGCAATGGCCGCTCGATGTGAGACCGAACGAGTTTCTGGTTGCCGCAAAAATGTGCGTGCTGTGCTTCCTGCTGATTGGGCTGATTTTTACTGACGCTGAGACCAAGCTGCTGCCGGACCTGCTGACCAAACCGGGCATGGTAGCGGGCGTGATCTTCAGTCTGCTGGTACCGCTGGAAGGGCCGGCGCATTACTTTCTGAGGTCGGTCGATAGCTGGCGGATCCTTTCTTTGATCAATTCCATTGCCGGTGCGGTGCTGGGATCGGCCTTTATATGGGGCGTGGCGCTGCTGTATGAAGCGGTGCGCGGCGTGGAAGGCATGGGACGCGGAGACGTGAAACTGATGGCGTTGATCGGCGCATTTCTGGGCGTGAAGTTGACCTTACTGGTGTTGCTGCTGGGATCGCTGATCGGCAGTTTGTTTGGACTGTTCCTGATTTTGTGGGTGTGGCTGAAGCGATTGCTGCGGCGGCGCAGGACGCATCGCGCGGAAACGGCCAGTGTGTCGCGCAGCCGGGCGTGGAATTCCGCAATCTTGATCTATAGGAACTTTGAAATTCCCTTCGGCGTGTTCCTGGGGACTGCGGCGCTGCTTGCTGGGTTCTGGGGAACGGCGCTGGTCCAGTGGTATGTGAACATCTCAGGGCTGGGCAGGTTGCACTAAGACTTTCGGCAGTTCAAACCTGACTAAAAAACCCGGATTGACACTGATCTACGCCAATTGGAGCAGGCGGATGGATGGCTGGGAGCCCGAAACGCGGCGAGCGGCCTGCTACAGGAGCCGATACGTTATTTGGGTTTGAGTGCTCGGTCGGCGGTTTTGGAGCGAAGCGACAGAAACTAAAGTCCCTTACGGCGTTTACCCTATCGTTTCCGGCCACGGAAAGCAGGAGAATCGTTTTGAACTGGAACTGTAGAATAATGGGAAAGAACGATTCAAGGGTTAATGTTATGAAAAGAGTTTTGCTGATTTTTGCAGTGTGTCTATTCGTCGCCGCGGCTTATGCCCAGCAGTCGTCATCCCAGCAATCTTCTTCCCAGCAATCTTCTTCCCAGCAATCTTTGGGGGATGTGGCGCGGGCGAATCGCGCGAAGAAGCATGCCAATTCGAGCACGGTGAAGCTGGATGACGACAGCATGCCGCATAGCTCCGCGCCTTCCGCAGGCAGCGAGGCCGAAGCGGCCAGGAAATCCGACGACAAGAGCGCGGACGCCAAAGACGCCGACCAGAAGGATGCCAAGAAAGATGCGGGGGACGTCCAGAAACAGAAGACTGAAGAACTGCAAAAGCAGGTTGACAGTGAGAAGAAGGAAGTTGCCACGCTGCAGCGCGAGTTGGACATCGCCGAGCGTGAAGCTCGTCTGCGGGCAGCGGCCTTCTATGGCGATGCAGGCACGATGTTGCGCGACCAGACAAAGTTCGCCGACGACACGCGCAAAGAGCAGGACGAGATTAACGGCAAGAAGCAGGCCCTGGATGCGGCGCAGCAAAAGCTGGACGCTCTACAGGAACAGGCCCGCAAAGCAGGGATGCGCAGCGAATAACCGCGCGAATCGCGGGCAGATAACAATCCTGATACTCTCCTGATACATGCACCTTCGTACATGCATTCCTGCGGTTGCTCCGTCTAGAATGGAGTGACTCTGATACGTCAGACAAACAATGACATTGATCAAAAAAATTGGTTTAACGTTTCTTTTGGCCCTGGCGGCACTCTGCCTGGGCTGTGATTCTGAGCCAGCCAAAACCCCGTCCGGCAACACGCAACAAGCTGCGGCCATGCAAATGGAAACCGGACGATTTGCGCTGCAAAAGATGCTTGGGCCGGCGCGAGGATGGTCAGGAGACGCGCTGCCGGTGCGGCTGGAATCGACCAACCTGAAAGGCGGTGACGGCCATGACGGCAAAGCTAATTTCTGGCGCGCACTGTTTGCGTCAGCGGGGCGACAGAAATCGGAGCCGTTTACGTGGTCCGGCGTAGCGACAGAAGATACGCCCAAAGGCGTGAATCATGGCACGGAAGACACTTATAATCCGTCGAATAGATTGTCGCGTCCGTTTGATTTGAATTTTTTGAAGGTGGATACAGACAAGGCGTTTGAAGTGGCGCAGGAGCACGGCGGCAAAAAGTTGCTGGAAAAAGATCCCAAGACAAATGTGGGATATCTGCTGGATTTTGACCCGCAATCAAGCCAACTGCGCTGGCACGTGATCTACGGCGGCAGCGAATCGACCGGTAAGCTTACGGTGCTGGTGGACGCGAGTTCCGGAGCGTTTCTGCGGAAAGAATAACTTACTTCGAAGCATTTAGGTTCGCGGGATTGACCTACTCAAGATCACTTACCCAGGACCCAATCAATTTGTGCGACTGCTTTTTTGGCGTTTTTCGCGAACTTTCCTTTAGGCTGGGCCTCAAGATATTTCTTATAGTAGAGCCGTGCCGGGTCAAGCCGCTGCATTCCCTGCAACGATTGCGCAAGCCGGAACCAGATCAGCGGATTGTCTGGCGTGAGCCGCAGGGCTTCTTCAAAGCGCTGGCGAGCGCTGTCAAAATTATTGCCGGCCAGATAGGTCTCGCCAACATCAATATCATGTGCCGCGATTTGCGCGGAATTGGTATTGACGTCGGCGGAATTGCGAATGGCAACATGCGGGTCGACCCGTTTCAGCCCTTCTTCCGCCTCTTTTGATTTTGGGCCGTTCGGCAGGATCTCAAGGTACTTGCGATAGTTCTGGTCGGCCAACGAGAGCAGATCGAGCTTTTCCTGCGTGATGGCCAGACCGAAGATGGCTTCAGCGTCGTTCGGCTTATAGGTAAGCGCGTGATTGAAGCGCTCCAGGGCGGCTCGATAGTTCTTGAGTTTGAGGTAGTACTGGCCAACTTCAACGTCCTTGGCGGCCTTGTGCGGGTCCCACGGTTGCAGGACAGATTCGTCCTCGGCCGGGGCTGCCGGCTCATCTGCTGCCGGGTGGTCATTGATGTCAATTTGTGAATCCTTGCTGGAGCTTTCACCCTTTACGCTGCCCCCGGTGGGATTGGTGCCGGGCGCGTCGCCGGGGAATGGAGGACGTTCGTATTTGTCGTCGCTGGGCCTTGGTGCAGGCTCATTGGCTCCTGGTTTTTGCTGGACGTCACCAGGAAAAGGCGGGCGATCATACTGGTCTTTATTCTGCGCTGCCGGCTGATTGGCTGCCGGTTTCGGTGCGGGCGTGGGAGTTGGCGTAGGCGAATTGCGCGGCGTGATATGGGGCTGATCGTCCTGGTTATCCTGGGCGAAAGCGGAGCTTACGAGCAGGATCATGCCGAAAAACAGTAATGCGGTAAAAATATGAGAGCGAAACTTCATATCCATATTCTATTGGAAGATCGAATGGCGAGAGGAATCTTGCACGGCAAGCAATAACCAAAGGCCGCCAGAAAAATCTGGCGGCCTCTGTTTCTGCGCAATGTCCCGGGGGAGGAGAGACTACCGGCTCGGGTTAGGAGTGGTACTCTGCGCAGAGCTTGGTGTTTCAGCGCCCACAACGTTCGTCATAAGGCGAACGTCAACACGGCGGTTCTTGGCGCGACCGTCAGCGGTGGTGTTAGGGGCGGCGTATTTGTCTTTGCCCATTCCAATCAGATAAATCTTGTGCGCCGGAATGCTCTTGGAAGAGAGATACTGAACCACGGAGTCAGCGCGTTTCTCGCTCAGCTTGTAGTTGTACTTTGCCGAGCCCACGGAATCAGTGTCGCCTTCCACAACCACCAGATAACCTTTGGTGTTGGGGATCTCGGCCAGAAGCTGGTCAAGAGCGGTCTTGGCTTTGGCGGTCAGATCAGCCTTGTTGAAGGCGAAGTGAACTGAGGTCTCAGCCACAGGGCGATAGTTATCCAGATTGGCAACCTGATTGGCCAGGGCGTCTGCACGGGTATTGGCCTGCGTTGCCAGGGTCTGGGCCTGGTCTGCACGATTGCGGGCGTCCAGCGCTTTGGTATCGGCTTCGCCGGCCTTGGTGTTCGCGCCTGCGATGCCGGCGGTTGCGCGGCTATCAACATCGTGAATGGCGGCGTTGTTCTTGGCCGTTCTGGCGTCAAGTTCGTTGGATTTGTCGACGATTGGCTGGGTCTGCTTGCGCACATAGTTCTTTGTTGTGCAACCAGTGGCGACCATCAGTGATGTGCCGGCCAGCAGAACCAAAAGGCTCGATTTCAAGTTCATGGGGAAAGCTCCTTAAGACCTGACGCGGCGCAGGGTGTTGCCGCCTATAAAGTCACCCTAGACAAGAGCAACTGGCGTGCCAATGCTGCGTCGTAGGCAATGTGATTATAAATGACTTATAATCAACAGGTTGGATGATTCCAAGAGGCGCTTCGGTGGCCGACCCGAGCAGCTGACCATAGAATTTTTACGCACCCAGCGCCTTACAGGAAGAATCTAGGTAATGAGCAGGCGAAAACCTGACCATTACCTCGTATCAGCGTCTAGCGTTCCGGCGCGCCTGAACGCGGGCCTTTAGGCAGACGTAAGCCTCAGCTTCCCCCATGGATCTGACAGAGAAAATCCGAACAATCCCGCTCCGGCCGGGAGTTTACCTATATAAGAACGTCGAAGGCGAGGTCATTTACGTAGGCAAGGCGAAGAACCTGCGCGCCCGCGTGCGGTCATATTTTCAGGAAGGCGTGGGCGAAGCCAATGCTAAAACGGGCAGCCTGCTGCGCGAAGCGGTAGACGTTGAATATATTGTTGTCGATAACAACAAAGAAGCCCTGGCGCTGGAAAACAACCTCATTAAGCAGAAGAAGCCGCGCTTCAATATCCTGCTGCGCGACGACAAGACTTATCCATATATCAAGCTGACCCTGGGTGAGCGCTTTCCTCGCGTGTATGTAACGCGTCGGCTGCGCAAAGATGGCAGCAATTATTACGGCCCTTATTTTCCCGGGAACCTGGCCTACCGGATCGTTGACCTGATCCACCGCAGTTTTCTGGTGCCTTCCTGCAAGGTCGATCTCATGCGATACCATCTTCGGCCGTGTTTGCAGTATTACATCAAGCGCTGCCTGGGGCCTTGCGTGCAGGATCTGACGACGCCGCAAGCGTATCTGGAAGCAGTGCATGATGTGCAGCTTTTGCTGGAAGGCCGGCAGACCGATCTGGCAAAGTCATTGCGTCTGCGTATGGACGAAGCCGCAGGTCAGCAGGAGTATGAGCGAGCGGCGAGATATCGTGACATGCTTTCAACGGTGGCGCAGCTCCAGGAAAAACAGCGCATGGCCGCAGCCGAGGGCGACGACCAGGACGTGTTTGGCTATCACTATGAAAATGACATGCTGGCGGTGAACGTATTTCACCTGCGTGGCGGAAAGATTCTGGATCGGCGAGAGTTTTTCTGGGAAGAGCTGCCGGAGATTGCCGTATCTCAAGAAGATGATGAGGTAAATAAGAATCGCGGACCGCAGTCGCCCTCGCCTGCGCTCGATGAAGTACAGGAACAAACACTCTCTTCCGCGAAGAATCAAGGTTCGTATCAGGGCACGGCTTTAGCCGTGCCGTTAGATTCCCAAAACTCTGGGGCTTCAGCCCCTGCGAACTTCCACCCCGGAGAGTTTTTCTCCGCCCTGATGAAGCAGGTTTATATCGACCAGCAATACGTTCCTCGAGACATTCTTGCGCCTGTGGATTTCGAAGATCGCACAGAGCTGGAAGAGTTGCTGTCAGAAAAGCGCGGAAGCAAGGTAGAGATACTGGTCCCGCAGCGCGGGGAAAAGCGGTCGCTCATCGACTTGGCGGCGCAGAACGCGAAGCAGTCTTTTGATCAGCGATTCCGCGTAATGAAGCCGCAGGCCAAGGCCGTCCAGGAGGCATTGCAGGACGCGCTCGGCTTGCCGGATGTTCCCAAGCGCATTGAGTGCTTTGACATTTCGCACATACAGGGCGCGGAAACCGTAGCGTCCATGGTCGTCTGGGAAGACGGCAAAATGAACAAGAGCGAGTACCGCAAGTTCATTGTGCGGACGGTGACGGGGGTGGACGATTTTGCCTCGATGCGCGAGGTGGTGACGCGCCGCTACAAGCGCCTGCGCGATGAAGACCAGACATTCCCGAGCCTGGTGCTCATCGATGGCGGGCTGGGACAGCTACATGCCGCAGCTCAATCGCTGGACGAGTTGGGGATTACCAATCAGCCGTTGGCGGCGATCGCGAAGAAAGAAGAGATTATCTACGTTCTGGGCCAGGAAGACGATCCGGTGGTCCTTGAGCGTCATTCACCGGTGCTGCACCTGGTGCAGATGGTGCGCGACGAGTCACATCGCTTTGCCGTCACCTTTCATCGCAAGCGTCGGCAGATGCGTGACCGCAAATCCGAACTGCTGGAAATTCCCGGCGTGGGCGAACGCACGCGGCAGAGATTGCTGCAACATTTCGGCAGCGTGCGCGCCGTCCAGCAGGCCGACGCTGCTGCGCTAGGAGCGGTGCTGACCAAGAGCCAGACGGAGGCGGTGCTGAGGCATTTTCAGAAAGTACAGTGAGTGTCAGGTATGCGCCCGGTCCGTACCCTGTTGAGGGGTACCCCCTCCCCCCTATGTCGACCCCATTAGACCCCATCCGACCCCAGATGACCCCATGCTGAGAGAGCAGGGGCGATTCTGGTCGATCCATAGCCCTCCCCCATCCCTTGACTAGGATTCCAAAGAAGTTATGTGGTACATCCCAATTTGGCGTGGGGTGATCAGACTTGGTGATCTTTTCGGCTGAGTTCTAGTGCCGATTGCTGCTTGCTAGATTTTCAAAGAGCTTATGCCAAGGCCGCCTGGGCGGCTCAACCTTGCCCGTTAGTTCCTAGGCCTAGGTCGCAAAAGCGTATTGCATCGTATTTTATTCGCTTTTGTCAAGGAGAATCGGCCGGCGGCTTGAGTCAAGCAGGGGCAGCACAGGTAACATCGCTCCAGTTTCTTGCCATGACTCGAATCTCACTAACTCTTAAAATTGAAGCTGAAGAAAGAGTAGCCTTGGAGAACCTCAGCAAGATGGAAGGTCGCCCGGTGAGCGAACTGCTCCATGAGGCCGTTAGGAATTATCTGGACCGGCCGGACTTTAACAATCTTGAAGGAACAATGTCAGCCCTGCGGGCCTATCGGAAGCAAAACCCTGGATTCAGGAAGGCGATTGATAAGTTTGTTGAGGCCGAAGCGACGTTAAATGACCCGCTTGAAGATGGGTTGATGCAAGAGCAACTCGGACCAGTGCAGCGGAAAATCCGAGATATTTTAGATTCCTAGAAAACCAACTGAACAGCTAGAGCAGTTTTAGGGTTGCGATACACGTGTGGCACAGTCGCCCTCGGCTGTGCTTTAGACATTGGCATCCACGATAAATTCTGCTGTGCTACTCGATGGTCAGCGCCGATAGGCGCGTCGCGAATTTAGCCCAGTGCGGCCCGAGGCGCGCAACGCGCGCTGAAGGGGTAAGCGCTGGGTAAGGAAGAGAAGAAACCCATTCCTCGCTGCCGCAGGCTTGCGCGCAACGAAGCGGAGCGCGCTAATACGGCTTCAGGTCTCGCAGCAGGCGGTTCGAGTTTGTTATGAAACCGCGATACCGATGCCGTAGGCGGTTCTGGAGTTAGCTCGCGTTTCAAGACGTGAAGGTCTATATCGCTTATTGGGAACGCGCAAGTTCTTGGTATGCCCTGTTGATCTCCTGAGCTTTGGTCTTTGCGAGGTCTCGGAGTTCTTTACCGAGATGCGCCACTTTGTCTGGATGATAATTGACCATCTCACGACGGTAGGCCGCGCGTATCTCTTCCGGGCTTGCATTGCGACTTATGCCGAGTACGGCATACGGATCAAATGGCTTGCTGTCGCTGCTTATGTTGGGTCGAGTTGCCCCTTGGTCGCGCGATGAGTAGGTTCCGTTTATCCATCCAAGGATTTCCGCCCCCGAAATCAGTGAGATTGGTTTTCCTCGCGCAAATGCGCGAGCGCTCTCACTGAATGACGCCGTCGTTATGATGAAACCATGTCGCGCGACCGCGTGCATTAGTGATCCGTAGAACTCACGCACGACTGCCGACCCTATACCACCTTTCCATCTCTTGCACTGAACAACATCCTTCTCCTCCCCCATCACCAGAACCAAATCTATTCCCTCATCCCCAGTCCCACCACAATGACGGACAGTATAGCCATCTTTTCTGAACAATGACGCAATCAGACTTTCGAATTGTGGCCCGGTCAGCCGATGCAGCTCTGCCAAAGTATTCGCGCGATGCGCATCTTTTTCCTGCTGCTCCCGAGCATAACGTTGTTCGTTGGCTCGTTGCTCTGCAGCCCGCTGCTCAGCCGCGCGTTGCTCTGACGCACGCCTAGAAGCTTCCGCCCTTATGGCTGCGCATACCGGACAATCCCCGGTGCCTGCCTTAGTCAAGCTGCCGCATTGGGCACATTTCTGCAGGTTCGCTTTCTTGTACAAAGCCCTTGCGAAAACGCCGATCACCAAAAGTGCTATCACAACCCATACGATTTCTCCATCAGAGGATGGGGTTCCAGGGGTCGGCGACGGGTGGGGCGAAGGCTTAACCGGCTCGTTGGTGATGTCCAAGGCGGAATCGGTTGTCGCAATCGAAATGTATTTTGAACCAGTCCACTTGTAGCGTGAAGAGGATATTTTCCCGCTGCGTGTCAAATCGTAATAGCCATTGTTCGTGGAAGTTATAACTTGGAACCCGTCCAAACTGCCTAGCTCCTCGAGCACAGTCGCGTATCCACTGCTTGTCTTCTTCAGCACGTAGACGCTGCATCCTCCGGAACCACAGAAATACGGAGCCGACAGTTCCACGATCAGTCCGTTTTGACCCGATGGAGCCAAAGTTACTGATCTATAATGGATGCTTCTGAGAAACAAGCTGTGGCATTCCGGGTCTCGATTTTCCTGGCAGAACCGGGCCTCATCTTCTTTAAGAGTGACTGCGATTGCGTCCTCGGCCACTTTCAGGGTTTCCGCGACCCTTGGTGCTTCCGCAACTTTTGGAGCTTCGCCGACTCTAGGAGTTTCGGAAAGGGGAGTGGAATCTTTATCTGCAATCCCCACAACACTCCTAGGGGTACGGTCCTGAGACAATGAGGCGAGTTGTCGGCGCAAGCAGTTGTAGTAAGCGCCAGGTCCGTTAAAGCGCCGGTCCGTGCCGCACGCGGACTCAATCATTCCTCGGTCTGTGCTGGAAATTGCACTGAGATCGGGAGCTGCTGTGGCCTGCAATGCCGTGAGTTGTCGGCGCAAGCAATTGTAGTAAGCGGCAGGTCCGTTAAAGCGCCGGTCCGTGCCGCACGCGGACTCAATCATTCCTCGGTCTGTGCTGGAAATTGTACTGAGGTCGGGTGCTGTACCTTGCAATGCCGCGGCCTTGGAACAATCCCATGCACCGATCACCGTCACGACTACGAGAGCAACCCACCCGCACGATTTTAGCTTTTTCGGCATTGGAGCACACTCAATGCAATCACCACTGGGAATCCTCCCAATCGTGGCAGTCTGGTATTGTATCCGCGAATTCCAGGGACGGCCCCTACTCTACGATTTTGAGCGACCGACACGGTGGATGTGCACGATCATCTGTACAATCGCCCTACTTCACCAGCAGCAACACGCCCACACAGACCAGCACAGCAGAGAGCCAGCGGCGGCGATCGACATTTTCATGCAGCAGGAATTTGGCCATGATGGCGGAGCAGATATAGGTAAGGGAAGCAGAGGCGGGCGCGACGAGGCTGGCATCGCCCCAGGAGAGTGCGGTCAGCAGGCAGAAGAAGCTAAAGATGAGGCAGCACAAGCCAAGAAGGAAAAGTTTTTCCCGGACCACGTGGCCGACAACAGCTAGCAAGCCTTTGTTGATGCGAATCTGATCAAGATCGCCGATGCGCTTCATGGCGGCGGAGAGCATCACGTCTCCCGCGCTGGAAGCCAGCACAAGCATTCCAATGGCGGTCCAGAGCTTAAGGGAGTTCATTGCTGCTCCTTGCCGAGTTGGTGCTGCTGTTTAAGCGGGCTCATGCTGCTCCTTGGCCCGAGAGATCGCGGCGTCTTTGGCGAGTGATGAATCTTTGCCCAGAGTCGCGTCTTTAGTTAGTGCTGCATCTTTGCCGAGTGCCGTATTTCTTGTATGTCGCTCAGTGAGTGAAGGCCCGCCCGCAACCAATCCAACACCGCAGGTGATCAGCAGGATACCGGCCCATCGCCAGGCGCTGACGGTTTCATGGAGAAAGAAGCGCGAGAGAAATGCCGTGACCACGTAGCCGAAAGCGCTCGCCGGGAGAACGAAAGTAAGATCAGCCCAGGAGAGCGCGGTGAGATACGAGTAAAAAAATCCGGCGAGAAAAAGAATGCCCAGGATGATCCAGGGATCGACGAAGGCGTTGAAGATGTGGGTCCAGTGGTTGAGATGGATTTCGCCGAGATTATCCATGCCGCGCTTGAGCAGCACGTCGCCCGTGCCGTTGCAGCAGGCGATGGCCAGATAGATGAAGATTTTTTTGAACTTCACTCGGATGTCCGCCATCAACCCGCGTGAAGCGGGTGACACTAGATTTTAGCGCACTGTTTCCAGCGGGGTATTGTTCAGCGTCGCATTTGGCGCACTGTTTTTCAGGCGCACCATTTTAGTGCACCAGAAATTTCCAAATCGCTACCACAATAAAAACGGCCAATCCGATGCCATACCCAATGATGCGGGCTTTGCCGACTTGCTCTTGTTCTATCATGCGATCTTGCCTTGTTGCAGTTTGCTGCCGCGAGAATTAGTCGCCGGCGACTTCAGCTCTGCGCGGCTTCTCCGCCGATGCCTGCTTTGCGGCCAGCATGTCCTTGGTGGCTTTGTTGCGCGCAGCGCGCAGCTTCATAAATGATTTTGCTTCCTTATATAGGCGCTGGCGCTCTTCACCGTTGAACACAGCCTTGCGCACGATGCGGAAGACAGCCTTAGGGCG
Source organism: Candidatus Angelobacter sp. (assembly GCA_049688735.1). Lineage (GTDB taxonomy): Bacteria > Acidobacteriota > Terriglobia > Terriglobales > Acidobacteriaceae > Angelobacter. The sequence continues at coordinate 12,312 of JBAVLE010000312.1, forward strand.
GAAATAGTATTCGTCGTAAAACTTGTGGACCATTTCCATCACGTGCTCACGCGGCAAGCCCGGATATTCAATCTGCGCAACCTGGTGTCCGCCGTCGTCAACCATGCGTTCCGTGCCCACGATGAACCCGCTCTTCTTGGCAAAATCGTATAGCTCTGTGCCGGGATAAGCATGCGCGATGGAAACCTGAATGGTTTCCACGTCGAGCTCTTTGGCGAAATCGATGGTGCGGCGGATGGATTCGCGGCTTTCACCGGGAAGTCCGAGGATGAAATCGCCATGGACTTTCAGTCCGAGCTTTTTTGTGTCCTTGGTGAACTGGCGCGCGCGCTCCACGGTTGCGCCCTTTTTGATGTTCTTGAGAATCTGCGGGTCGCCCGACTCATAGCCGACGATCAGCAGCCGGCAGCCGGCTTCCTTCTGCGCTTTCAGGGTTTCGTAATCGGTGGTGACGCGCGACGTGCAAGACCACGTCAGATTCAGCGGCTTCAGCTTGCCGCACAACTCCACGGTACGCGCCTTCTGGATGTTGAAGGTGTCGTCGTCAAAGAAATATTCCTTCACCCACGGCCAGTATTCTTTGGCTTTGGCCATTTCGCGGGCGACAGCGTCACTAGAGCGCTTGCGCCAGGGATGTCCGCTGAGCGTCTGGGGCCATAGGCAGAATGTACACTGCGCCGGGCAGCCGCGCGTGGTATACAGCGCGACAAAAGGATGAAGCAAGAACGGTACGTTGTACCGTCTTATATCCATGTCCCTGAAATACACATCGACTACGTCCGGCAATTTATCCAGGTCCATTACGTCTGGACGGTCAGCGTTGTGAACAACTTTGCCGTTCGCGTCACGATAGGAAATGCCAATAATCTCACTCAGCGGCTTGCCATTGGCATATTCCACCACGGAGTAATCAAATTCGCGCCGGCAAACAAAGTCGATGGCCTTGCACTCATTCAATGACCGCTCAGGCAACGTGGTAACATGCGGTCCCACAAACGCAATCTTCAGTTTGGGATTCGCCTCTTTCATCTTGGTGACCAGCTTGATGTCACCCGGGAACCCCGGCGTGGAGGTAAACAGCACCAGGAAGTCATACTGTTTGCCCAGTTCAATCGTCTCTTCCGCGCTCACATGGTGCGGGGGCGCGTCCAGCAGCCGCGAGCCCTCCAGCATCCCAGCCGGATACGCCAGCCATACCGGATACCAGTACGACTCAATTTCGCGGGTGGCAGGCCAGCGCGAACTGGCGCCACCGTCAAAGTTTTCAAACGACGGAGGATTCAGGAATAATGTCTTTAATGGCATCTCTGGTTATATTAACATCCTTTGCTACACCCTAAAGGCAGAGAATCCAAGCGGTTACAAGCTGGAGGCCAATGGTCGATTAGCGCATTGGGCGGCGATTTCTTGTTCCGATGGCCACGCTCCAGGTGAATAATTCAAGCCTTTAAGGCCGTTAGATTCCGGACAGAGGTGGGCCTTCTCAGCGATCTTCAATGACCTGGGATTGTCGCTGGCGCCAACAAATTGACCGCAACGCAGGCAAAACGACTCCACTCTTTCCGGCATCCCGCGCACAGGATTGTGCTTAAAGCGCGGCTTGGACGTCTGGGTGGACATTTGATCTTTAGGTTTAAAGTGAGCGGATTGTAACCCAGAATTCTCTGTGCAAAGGAATTTTTCGCAGTGTGTCTGGTATCGAACAGCGGGTAGTTTTCGGCGGTCCAAGCAGTACCGCTTGAAGGTGTCGCATATTAAGGAGTGCAACCGCATTCGTCAATAAAAAGGCGTGCTGGCGAGCAATGTGCTCGTTGTTTTTTGGTTGTAAGCCCAGCAGATTCAGCTATTCTGCCAGGCAACCAATCCAATTCTAAATGAATCCTAATGGAGCAGTTCTCATTCCCCCATTTGCCAGCCTAGGTTTAAAGGATCGCCACTTGGTCGCAGCGAAAAAGGCTTCGGAACCTCCCAATACGAGACTTGCTGTTGGCGATTACATCGCCGACATCCTTCTGGACGCTCGCCCTGATGGAACTATTTATCACTGGATCGTTCAGCGAGTCGGCTCGGCGGCCATCATTCAATGGGGACAGGAATACAGCTTTGAAGACGCCTATTCCGCCGTCAGCGCTTACCTGGAAAACCTGAATCATTCGCAAAAGGAAAAAGCTTAGCCCGCAGCTGCCTGATCATCCTCCAGCACTGGAAGCTCATACAGGAAGATTCGCGTGGCGAAGTTAGCAGCTTCGGCTTCGTTTGCCATTCTCAAATTTGCGCCCTCCGTAGAGGCGTAGATTTTTTCAAGATAATCTCTGCGGCGGAAGTTTGCGCTTTCATATTAGAGACATTTTAGCGATCCTCAATAATGAGAAACGCATCGTATCGACTGAGCGCATACATGCGGGTGAGTTGATTTTATTCAGTGTTGGTCAACATGCCCAGAAAATCCAGGCCCCGCAAACTCGTTAAGCCCAATCTTCTTGCGGAAGGAGTCTGGATAGCTCCGCGACCTGCGCATACATCAAAGCCTCTGGCCTTTGAGCCCGTGGGCATGGTCCGATCCAACCGATATCTGGACTTTGCCGACATCGCTTTGGGCGCTAAAAAATCATCTTCGCACAAGAGGAAGTTACAGAACGATCTAAGCAACGCGCAAAAGCAACCAGCTCAAAATCACCCCGATGCTGAAGGCAAGGTGACTCCCATCAATAGCAGGACGGCAAAACTACGCGGTCCGAATCAAGGATTTGGGGCGTTTCGCAATGCCCGTTGAAGCTGCAGAAATTTTGCCGGCACTATATTTCCTGGAAGCTTTTTGACTCTATTACTACAGAAGCAGGTTCATCCGTCGATGAAATTAAAGGGGACATGGACCGGAAGCCGTGTCCCCTTATAATTTTTTTTCGATGCTCTCACTTCCCCTCGCCGCTTTTCAAAATCTTTAACACCGTGTTCAAAAAATCATCGGGCACCATGGATTCGTGAAAAAACGCCGGCGACATCAGTTCCGGACCTTTCTTCCTGTGCAGTTCCAATACCGGCACATCGCAATGTTCCTTGACTGCTGCCCACACCCGGCGTTTTTCTGAAGGCAACAGAGAGTATCCCATCATTACCAGGCGGGGCTTGTGAACCGTGCACGCGGGCTCAATAGCACTTGAATCTCTGGCGGCAAGGACTTCAAAACCTGCCTTTTCAAGCACTTTTCTGCGCACATCCGCTAAACCAGGATCACGCGATATCACCAGGATTTTGTCTTTTTCTGTCATCCCATAATGGGATGCCCTGAAGAATGTCTCAGCTCTATTTTCGAGAGGAATTCACAGCGGAAAAAAAGAGAATTTCTAAGAGTTTTTGTCGCTTTTTCTTTTATCACTGCAAGCAAATCGGGTCTGTTTTATCACAGGCGGATTTTTGCCCCGAGCGCAGCGGAGGGGGCCCTATAGCGACGAAACTGCGGAGGGATCATACCCCGGCCACGCATGGGCCCAGGAAACATGAAGATTCAGATTGGGCCAACGCTGACACTAACAGTTCGTAGGGTTCCTTCGCTTCGCTCGGGATTCAGAAATGCTTACCGCAGCTCTTCCATGATTTCGTCGAGTGCCTGGCGTGAAGGGCGCGTCAATTCTTCGGGCATTCTGGCCAATGAAGTCTCGGACAGATTGAGCTGTTCGATGAAACTGGGGGTTTTGGTGTTTACATAAAACACGCCGGTCAGCATCTCGCCTTTTTCGTGTGATTCAGTCAGCAACCGCAACGCGCCGACTCTATCCGTCGCGTCATAATCGCGATCAAGTTTGCGCAGACGCAGTTGCGAACCGTCATGCATGCGCACGGTTGCCGTGGTGCCGGGATCGTAATCCACATCGATATTTTCAAAGCTTGGCACAAAGCCCACTTCCTGGATTGGCTCTTCATGGTCCTTGGAATACTTGTAGGATTTGGTGGAACCTTCGTGGTCGTTGAACGTGACGCACGGAGAGATTACGTCAAGCATTACGGTGCCGCGATGCGCGATGCCGGCCTTCAGCAGGTTCAGCAACTGCTTCTTGTCTCCGGAAAATGACCGCGCAACAAACGTCGCGCCCAACTGGATCGCCAACGCGCACGTATCGATCGGTGGCAGATCGTTGATCACGCCTGTCTTCAACTTCGATCCCAGATCAGCCGTGGCGGAAAACTGGCCCTTGGTGAGTCCGTACACGCCGTTGTCTTCAATGATGTAAATGATCGGCAGATTCCGGCGCATCAGGTGAATGAATTGTCCGATGCCGATGGAAGCCGTGTCGCCGTCGCCGGAGACGCCTATCAGCATCAGCTTCTGGTTGGCCAGCGCAACGCCCGTGGCGACGGACGGCATGCGACCGTGGACGGAGTTGAAGCCGTGAGCGCGGCTTACAAAATACGCCGGCGTCTTGGATGAGCACCCGATACCGCTGAGCTTGGCGATATTTTCCGGCTGAATGCCCATCTCATACATGGCATCAATCAAGCGCTCAGTAATGGCGTTGTGACCGCAGCCCGCGCACAGCGTGGTCTTGCTGCCGCGATAATCGAGCACGGTAAGCCCCGCGTGATTTGTCTTCGGATTATTGGAACCAGGCGCCGGAGTGGGCGTAGTGGTGGCGGACATTACTTGGCCTCCTGGGAACTGGTTTCCTGAGAAACGATAGCGTCAGTAACGGAGCGCGCATCGATGGGCAGTCCGTTGTAGTGGAGCACGCTGCGCAACTTTGTAACCTGGTCTGCGGCGATATCGATCTTGATGAGCTGGAACATCTGCGCGTCACGGTTCTGCTCCACCACGTAAACGCGGTCATGGTTCTTGATGAAGTCATGCACTTCCTGCGTGAAGGGATAAGCGCGCACGCGCAGATAGTCCACGGCGATATTGTTCTCTTGCAGCAATTGGTCGCACGCTTCAGTTAGCGCCCAGTGCGTGGTGCCATAAGCAATAATGCCGAGCTTTGACTTGGACGATTGGGAAGCGCCGCTGACTTCCTTGATGGGCGCGGGAACGAACTTGCGTGCGGTTTCAAACTTGCGCGCCAGCCGGTTCATATTGTTCACGTAATCGTCCGGACGCTCGCTGTATTGCGCTTTGTCATTGTGTCCGCTGCCGCGCGTGAAATATGCCGCAGCCGGGTGCGGCGTGCCAGGTATTGTGCGATACGGAATGCCATCGCCATCAACATCTTTGTAGCGCGCAAAACCGCCCAGGCGCTTCAGGTCTTCCGCATCCAGCACCTTGCCGCGTGCTATCGGCTTTTCAGGATAAATAAATGGATGCGCCATCCAGTTATTCATCCCCAAATCAAGATCAGAGAGCACAAAGACCGGCGTCTGGAATTTCTCGGCCAGATCAAATGCCTCCATGGCCATGCTGAAGCACTCTTCCACTGAAGCAGGGAAAAGCAGAATATGTTTTGTGTCGCCATGAGAAAGAAACGCGCATGAGAGCACGTCGCCCTGCATAGTGCGTGTAGGCAATCCGGTTGAGGGACCAACGCGTTGGATATCAAAGAACACACCCGGCAGCTCAACGTAATAACCCAGGCCAATGAACTCCGCCATGAGTGAAATGCCGGGGCCGGAAGTTGAAGTCATGGATCGCGCGCCTGCCCAGCCTGCTCCCAACACCATGCCTGCTGCAGCGAGTTCGTCTTCAGCCTGCACCACGGCGAACGTCGCTTTGCCGTCCGGGCCAATGCGATATTCCTTGAGATAGTCGATCAGAGTTTCCACCAGCGAACTGGAAGGAGTGATAGGATACCACGTCACCACCGTGACACCGGCAAACATGCAGCCCAGGGCTGCGGCGGCGTTGCCATCGACAATGATCTTGCCCTGGTTCTCATTCATGCGCTCCACCCAGAACGGGTCCTGCTTGGTGAACGTGGCAAGAGCATAGTCATAACCGGCGCGGATGGCGGCAGTATTCAACTCAGCGGCTTTTTTCTTTTTCGCAAAGTGCTTGACCAGCGCTTTTTCTGATTCCTCACGCTCAATGCCCAGCAGCGCATCCACCACGCCCACGTAAAGCATGTTCTTGACCAGCCGGCGCAGCTTGGCCTCAGGACATACTGGAGCAACCAGCTTGTCAAAAGGCACAGGATAAAAAGTAACGTCCTGGCGGAGACCGGAAAGCTTCAGCGGCTCGTCATACACGCAGGCAGCGCCCGGCATCAGGGACATCACATCTTCCTGCGCCGTCTCGGCGTTCATCGCCACCAGAAAATCTATTTCTTTTTTGCGCGCGATGTAGCCATGCTTGCTGGCGCGGATGGTGTACCACGTGGGCAAGCCGGCAATGTTCGATGGAAAAAGATTCTTGCCGGAGACGGGAACGCCCATCTGAAAAATGCTGCGCAGCAGCACGGTGTTGGCCGACTGCGATCCCGAGCCGTTCACCGTAGCCACTTGAATGCTGAAGTCGTTTACTTTGCGCCCCGGCGGCGGCATGTGCAACGCCTTTTCCTGGACGCCTAAATCGATTGTTGTCGCCATGAATTATCCTGTGCGGCCTACGGCCACAATTATCCCTTAATAGCACCGCCAAAGATGAGGGGATATTCAATTATAAAACAGTGAGAGGGATCACAGGCTAAATGCGGTGCTTTTGGCGGATTGGGCACAGTGCTTGAATGGGTTGATCCGAATAAGAATCGGCGTCCTCAAATCCATGAATTTATCAAGCGCGTACGCGGCTCTCCGAGCCCATTTTGCGTCCGCGTTTGGCAAAGGGGTAGAACGTGCGAGCAGATCGGAGGCACCCTGCGCTGAAAATTCCTGCAGATGGTCCGATACACGCAGTCATAATCACGCACTCATAATAATGATAAGCCACGTCGCTAATAAGTTGACCCTGACCAGTGATGACGCTGATTGGAAGTGTGTGGTCGAAGATCCAAATACTGAGTCCGACAAAGGGTCTGCCACAAAATATCTGTTCTTGCAGCCGTCCCAAATTGGGAAATCTCATTGGCAAAAAGAGGACACTGTACCAAAAAACTCTTCAGGGTCACTGCTGGTTTAGTACTATGTACGCAGTCGACAAGGCAAGACCGTATAGGCTCAACCTGCCTCTTCTCTGATCGAAATTAGTTCAACCGGCCACGACAACCGAATTTTTAGGAGACAAGGAATGTTCAGGAACACGTCACTCCAGCGTGAATGTTTCTTCACGTCACTACGTTTCCACGATGCAAAGAAATTTGGGAGCCGTAGCGGCGGGGATTATAAGAGCGGTTGTGTTTGGGAATTCCGGCGCGTTGGCACGAAACACAGAATGTTACGGGAAGTAACGCAATTTTAAGTCGCAGTTCAGAAACTTTTCCGCTTTATTTATTTGGCTTCAACTATTTCTAAATCGCATAAGCAAAAGAACGTGGATTTTGAATGGATGTTGCATAAGCGTTGACTTGAACAAGGAGCAAAGAATGTCTCGAATCTCGCGTGGTCCCGTCAGCTTTCTGTGTCTCGTTTTGATTCTTCTAGCCCTGCCCGTTATGGCGCAGGTTTCACACTCCCCTGAGGCAGATGCAGCAGCGTCCCAGCAGCCTGCGGCCGCCGGAAATGCCGTTCAGCCCTTGCCTGTGTTGAATCTCCAGCCCAAGTTCCATGGCGTTCCATGGCGCGATCCGAACGCGAGCGTAGGGCCCGTAGGTTTTGCCGCCCCAGCCGGCGCGCACCTGACCTACCACAATGGACCGATCATCTCCAACGTTCAGGTAGTGCAGGTGTTGTACGGAAGCGGTTCTTACAACTCGCAAATCGCCGGAACAACATCGCCGACGATGGGCAATTTCTTTGCTGATATCACCAGCACAGGGCTCATCAGTCTGTTGCAGCAGTACAACACGAACATTTCGGGAGGCACCGGCCAGGTTTTCGGCAATGGCACATTCGGCGGCCTGTTCCAGATTGTTCCTTCCTCCGGCAATAACGGCTCGACGATCACCGATGCGCAGATCCAGTCAGAACTTCTGGCCCAGATCAATGCGGGACACCTGCCCGGGCCAACCAACGATGCGCTCGGGAATCCCAATACTCTTTATATGATCTATTTCCCGCCGGGAAAAACGATCTCACAAGGCGGCAGCAATAGCTGCCAGGCCGGCGGATTCTGCGCCTATCACGGCACCACGTCCAGCACGCTTAACTCAAAGCATGTTCTTTATGGCGTATTGCCGGATATGCAGGCAGGCAGCGGTTGCTCAAGCGGTTGCGGCACATCGACCGTGTTTGGCAACTATACGTCGGTTACCAGCCACGAATTGACAGAGGCCATGACGGATGCGCAGGTCGGGATCGCTACAGTCATCGGGCCGCCGCTCGCATGGTATGACTCGACGAACGGCGAAATTGGCGATATCTGCAACGGCCAGCAAGGTTCGTACACCGCCAATGGCACCACCTACACAATTCAGCTGGAATTTTCCAACTCCGCGAATAATTGCGTTAACTTCCCGGTTGTGTCGGGGCCGAACTTCTCATTGTCGGCTTCACCCAGCAGCTTGACTGTAACGCAGGGAAGCAGTGGCAGTTCCACGGTAACCGTGACTCCGTCCGGCGGCTTTACGGGAAGCGTAACGCTTTCAACATCGGCTCTGCCGAGCGGCGTTACTGCCAGCTTTGGCACAAATCCGACAACGGGAAGCAGTGTGGTGAATTTCACCGCCAGTTCAACCGCAACTACCGGCACGACATCGGTGACAATCACCGGCACGTCAGGAACATTGAGCCACACCACGTCAATTTCATTGACCGTGAACGGCGTTGCCACGCCTAACTTCTCACTGTCAGCTTCGCCCAGCAGCTTGAGCGTAACCCGGGGAAGCAACGGCAGCTCAACGATTACCGTTAGTCCGAGCGGCGGCTTTACTGGAAGCGTGACGCTTTCAAACTCGGCTCTGCCTTCAGGCGTAACTGCCTCGTTCGGCACCAACCCGACGACTTCGACCAGCGTTCTAACTTTCACGGCCAGCAGCACCGCAACCACCGGAACTTCGACGATTACGATCACCGGCGTTTCCGGAAGTCTGTCTCATACAACCACGATCAGCCTCACGATCAATGCCGCGGGCGGCACAACGAACCTCATCGTGAATGGTGGCTTTGAGACCGGCTCCGCCTCACCGTGGACTCTCACGGCCGGCGTGCTGAACAACTCCACGGCAGAACCCGCTCACACCGGTGTCTGGGATGCATGGATGGACGGTTACGGCACGACTCACACCGATTCATCCGCGCAGACCGTGGCCATTCCCGCGGGAAAAACCAGTGCAACCCTGGTTTTCTGGCTGCACATTGACACTGCGGAAACAACTACCACCACTGCGTTCGACACTCTGAGAGTCCAGGTGCTGAACACCAGCGGTACAGTCCTGGCGACGCTGGGTACATTCTCCAACCTGAACCATGCCACTGGCTACCAGCAGCATTCGTTCAGCATGAACTCTTTCATCGGCCAGACCGTGGTGATTAAGTTCACTGGAACCGAAGACACCAGCCTGCAAACCTCGTTCGTCCTTGACGACGTAGCCTTAAACGTTCAGTAGCGTTTGAGTAGCGATAGAAAATTTTCCGGGGCCGCACATGGCCCCGGATTTTTTTCTCTAGGGGAATTTGAATGGCCCGCCTCAGCTTTTCAGAAGATGGTTGCATTCCCCGGATCGCGCAAGAAATTTCAGCGGGCCTTGTAGGGACAGCCGACCGTGACCTTGGATTTCGCTTCGACCATACAAAGCCCCACCTAAACTTGCCGGCCTAAAAAACTTCAATTTCAGCTTGACAAAGTATACTATGTATCACATAGTATGTACTACACACTGTATGAAAAACAGTACCAAGCTCGATGTTGCCCTGTTCGAGAACCTGAAGCTGGAACTGCGCCGCGGCTGTCTCATCGTCGCGGTCCTGGCCCAACTCAGGAAGGAACACTATGGTTACACCTTGCGCAAGGCCCTTGACGATCTGGGTCTGGCCATTGACGAAGGCACGCTGTACCCGCTGCTGCGCCGCCTGGAAACGCAGGGACTGTTGGCTAGCGAATGGCGTGAAGAAAATAAGCGCAACAAGCGTTTTTACAGGCTGTCACGGCAGGGTGAGCTGATCTTGCAGCAGCTGTTGCAGGAGTGGCAAACCATCAACGCTTCTCTCGAACGAATTTTGCAGGAGGCATAACGTCTTTATGGAACTTCTTGATCGCTATTTACAAGCCGTTAGATTCTGGCTGCCCCGCAAGCAGCAGGATGACATTATCGCGGAACTTGGCGAGGATCTCCGCTCGCAGATTGAAGACAGGGAATCGAGTCTTGGCCGTTCCCTAAATGAAGACGAAGTGGTGGCGATACTCCAGCAGGCCGGCCACCCCATGCGCGTGGCCGGGCGTTATCTGCCGCAGCAATATCTCATTGGGCCTACGCTGTTTCCGCTATACACCTTTGTGTTGAAAGCCGTCAGCTTCGGCTATCTGGGGCCATGGATTCTCGTTTGGATTGGGATGATGGTTTTCATGCCGGCCTATCGCGCCTCGCACTCCGGCATGGCTCTGCTGGAAACCTGGACACACTTTTGGACTCTCGCCTTCATGCTTGTAGGCGCTATCACGATCGTCTTTGCCGTTCTGGAGAGATGTCAGACGCGCCTTACCTGGCTGAACATCTGGGACCCGCGCAAGCTGCCTAGCGTAGCGCGCCCAAAAGACCGAGTCTCGCGTGTGGAATCCGTCTTTGGTCTGGCCTTCAGCATCCTTTACATTGCCTGGTGGCTCACACTCCCGCGTTACGGACACCTAATATTTGGTCCAATCGCCGGCTTTTTCTCCCTGAATCCGGATCTTCGTTCATGGTATCTTCCCGTTCTGGTGCCGGTCTGCATTGTAATGCTGCAGCAGTGCGTCAATCTCATTCGCCCACAATGGTTATGGCTTCGTGCTGCCGCTCTGCTCCTGTCCGACTCCTTCTCACTCTTTATTTTCATCTCCATATCGAAGGTTCGCCCTTGTTTGATTGCAGTCGGGAAAGCAAGTTTGGACGCTCGGCATACTCGAGCCCTCGCCATGTTGAACCAGGTGCTTTCATGGAGCATCCTGTGCGTCATCATCGGCATTTGTATTGGGTTGGTTGTCCACGCTTATCAAACCCTTCGCGAGCTTCGACGCATGTCCAAAGGCTCAGGGAACGGCGCGGCTCTGCCGGCTTCGCAAACGCTGTGACACGTGTTCTCTCCGAACCAAGAAGTCTCTCGGTCAATTCTGGAGTCTGAGCTCTGAGGGTCCATGAAGTTGCCATGCGTATGTTTACGTACCGCGTCAGCGCAGTCCTCCGGTCGCCGCGTCTTTGCTGTTTGGTGTTCGATTCGACCATTTACCGTGCTTTCTGTCGATCTCAAAGCGCAAGACGCAGGCCAGAGCCTGCGTCTTTGCGCGTTCAGAACATTTAGTATCTGCGACCGCCGCCGCCACCACCACCGCGATTGCCGCCTCTTCCGCCGCCACCGCCACCGCCACCACGGCCATAACCACCACCACCGCCGCCGCTGCGGCCAAAGCCGCCGCCTCCACCGCGACTAAATCCGCCTCCGCCGCCGCCGGTTTTGGGTCGTGCTTCATTCACGTTCAACGCGCGCGATCCCAGTTGGTATCCATTCATCGCGCTGATCGCTTTTTCTGCTTCTTCGTCATTTGCCATTTCCACAAAACCAAAGCCGCGTGGCTGCCCGGTATCGCGGTCTTTCAAAACAGTGACGTTTTCGACCTGCCCGTAAGCTGCAAAAGCCTGCCGAAGCTCATCTTCACTGACGTTAAAATCCAGATTGCCTACATAAATATTCTTCATGCGATCCTTCTTTACTGAAGTGCAGGCGCCTAGCTACGGGCGATCATTCGGTTCTTTTTAACTATGACAAATCAATCTTTCCTGCCATTCGCGCCTGTTGAACCCCATAAGCCTACGCCTGAAAGATGAAAGGTGCAAATAGCCCGGCAACCATTTTCTTGCAGCATCTAAGTCATCCCCACTTTTGGATTTTAGAGATTCCTGTGGCGCGCTGGGACTATAATTCCAGCAAGGAGGACTCCCATGTGGCCTCTAAGTATTTTCTTATTTGTGGCGACTGCGGCACCACAGCAGCAACCGCTGGATGCCTCTCAGGACTTTCACAGTCTGACGCTGCCCTCGATGCAGCACAAACAACTGGATGATCTCACATCCCGCAAATTTCGCTACGATACTCGCCGCAACACCTGTTACACCATGCGCAGCTACTTCTTCCGCCGCCAGGATGACCAGGCTCCTGTTCCGGCAGGCATGACAACATGCACGCCAGCCAATGTGCTGCAACAAAGGCAGGTGTCGCCGAGACCGGCAGTAAGATTTGTTCCGCTTGGCGCAACACGCAACGACCAATAACCAACCACCAAGTCGCTGGCTTTTCCACAGCCGCCAGCACGATCCTGATCTTGCGCGCCTGGTGCGCCAGCATCGGAGCTTGCTGGATATCGGTACGAGTTCACGCCACCGCCTTCGTGAGTCCCCGCTTGTGGACGTGTATGTAAGAAAGCTGCGCGCCAAAATTGAAATCGATCTTGAGCAGCCCCGTTATCTCCGCACAGTGCGCGGCGCAGGATAGGGTTTTGAATGGCCAAAAAAGTGAATCCTGCTGAACCCCTCGTCATCTCATCTACATAGAAAATAAGTGCCTTACTACGGGTTAATGAAAAATTTTTTAAGTTTTCATTCCTCGTTAACCGGCCGGTGGTAGGCTTCGTCTAATAGATAAAGGCTTACAAAAAGGTGTTGTAATGGCGATCCAGGCAGCAAGGGCACAAACAGCGGAAAGTAACATCAATCATTTACTTGTAACCATGGGCGGCAAGGTGGATGAATCTGTAAGCCGCGCAATTGCGGGGCTTCTGCATACGCATTCACACCTGATTGCAGGTATGGCGGAAAGTTCGGTGGCAATTCAGGAACTGGAGCACACGCTGGACCAGGCAGCCTGCTCAGCGCTGGAAACTGGGGCATTGGGAGCCGCTGAAATCAAACACATTACATCAGCGGTAAACATCGGCAAAAATCTCTCAGGCCTGGGCAAGCTGGCCTCAGATTTGGGACGCAAAGTCACAGAAGTCGGCAAGCACAATGAGCATGAAAACTTCTCACGTCTCCAGCCATTGGCCATCGCGGTATCTCATCTCTGCCGCCAAACCCTGCGCTCGCTCGCGCGTCTTGATCCAGTACTGGCGCGCAACGCCGCCCAGGGAGGCGCTTCCGTAGATGCCTATCGTGACTACGTTTTGCGTGGCCTGAGCCAGCCGGAACAGCATGTTGCCGACGAGCAGGATCTCCACTTGCTCTTTGCTTCGCGCTGCCTGGAGCAGTTGGCCGACAACGCAACACATCTCGCTGAGAACCTGGTGATTTTCCTTGAAGGCTAGCTTGACGGGAAAAATTGCGAGAGCATGGCTTGCTGAAAAGCTTTTGATTAGATCGCTTTTAAAGTTGCTGTATTCCGGTGAGGGTGAAGCAGACCTTTAGGTCTGCGGTAAAGCGAATAGAGAAGCCGGCTTTAGCCGCTGAGGTAAAACTCTGGGGATATACCAACTTTAGAACTCCAATAGACCAGAGATTTGCACAACATTCATGGCGCTCTACCCTTCCATTCACAATTCCTGCCTATAAATTTTGCCTCTGTATCTCGGAGGTGCGTTCATGCCTAAGCGGTTTGGAGCGGAGCGACAAGTGGGACAGCAATAAAGCGGCGAGGCCGACTTGCGCGCCGAGCCGCCGGCATCAGGCGCAGAACGCACATCGCCGGGTAGAGTCTCTCAAGCGGTTTGGAGCGGAGCGACAAGATTGAAGAATCCAGCAGTTTCCAACCTTCCGTCATTAGCATCACACTAACAGGACAGGGTGCATCCAGTACGCACCATGCCAGATACCCCAAAACAGAAAAGGGGGATGCAATGCGTTTGGTAGACAATCTCCGTAAAGCTGAAGAAAAAGGAGTCATGCACATTCGGCGGGGCGTGGGTCGTGCCCGAGAAGAATGGGCTGATGTTGAACGCCGGATTCGACAGCGTATGCGTATTTATCCACAAAAACATAAGGCTGCTGCGGCCGGCGCTGGCGCAGGAGAAATTAACATGGATCAGGATGTGCCGGAGCGCTCAACTGACGAGCACCGCAAGCCGATCATTTCAATTCGCGGACAGGATATGAACTGAACCTTCAATATCCTTTTCCCGCAAAACACACAGCCGGTAGTCTATAAAGGACTACCGACGTTTGTCTTAGCGACCATTCAGCTTACGATTTACTGGGCTATTTCTTGCGATCTCGCGGCACTACGTTGATGGTAGGTTTTCGCAGGGGGATGATAGCGCCCTTGCTGGGATCAGCGTGGGCGTTGCTGGCGCGGAACGCGACTTCATCCTGCACAAAGCGAACAAATTCCTGCATTTTGCGGTTCATATCTTCCATGCGCTCGCGCATCTGCAAAATAATGGCGATGCCGGCAATGTTCACGCCCAGGTCTCGGGCCAGATTCAGAATGAACTCCAGCCGCTGCAAATCTTCTTCCGTATATAGGCGCGTATTGCCATCGGTGCGCGAAGGCTTCAGCAATCCTTCCCGCTCGTAAAGCCGCAGCGTCTGCGGATGGATGCCATACATCTCCGCAACAGAGGAGATCATGTAAGCGCCTTTGGATTTTCTTTTAGCGGTCATAATCGATTTGGCATGCCAATCTTTTTCTATGTCCTGTTTCCTATTACCTGCTTCATTCCACGATCCTCTGTGAATGATCCATCATGTCCCGCGTAGAGACGCGGCACTGCCGCGTCTCTCTGCTGACGCCGCGTAAAATGCCCCGCTACACCTTGTTCCACAACTCCGCCCGCGGATCGTCTTTGTGAAGCTCATGCAATTCCTGCCAAAGCTCGCGCGCCTTTAAGTCATGCGCTTCAGGGACCATAATCTTGATTTCCACGATCTCATCGCCGCGCTTGTCGTCTCGTGTGGCAGAAGGCACGCCTTTTTCGCGCAGCCGCAGCTTCTGTCCGCTCTGCGTGCCCGGCGGAATTTTTAGCTGCGATCGCCCGTCAATGGTAGGCACTTCAATCCGGGCTCCCAGAGCGGATTCCCATGCGGCAACGGGAACAGTCACGTAAATGTCGTCACCTTCGCGGCGGAAGACCGGGTGCTCGCCTACCCGGATGATCACGTAAAGGTCGCCCGCTGCGCCGCCTTGCGTCCCGGCATTGCCCTTGCCGGCAATGCGAATGCGCTGCCCGTCGCGCGTACCCGCTTTTACGCGGACTTCCAGCGGCTCTGCGCGTTCCACTGCGCCTTCACCGTGGCACACTGGGCACGGAGGCTGCACCTTGCCGGTTCCGCCGCAACGAGGGCAAGCAACGTTGAACTTCATTCCACCGCCGGATTGCGTAATATGCCCGCTTCCGTGGCATTGCGGGCAGGTCGTAGGTGTACCCACCACTCCGCTGCCGTGGCAGTTGGTACAGGTATCAAGGCGCGTAATGTTCAGTCGCATCACCGCGCCGCGGATTGCGTCCCAGAAGCCGACGTTCACCTGGTATTCCAGATCGGTGCCGTGCTCCGGCCCCGCTTCTGTTGCCGCGCCGCCCCGCCCGCCGCCAAAAATGCTGGAGAAAATATCGCGGAAACCGCCCCCGCCCGACCGGCCACCTGCTCCGCTGAGATCAGAAAAATCAAAACCGCTGAAGTCTCCTTGGCCGCCTCGGCCGCCGGGAGGCGTCGCTCCAAATCCACCTGCGCCAAAGCCGCCGCCGCGAGCATAGGCTTCTGCCGCTGCGGGATCGATATTGTCTGAGTAGAATCCGAGTTGGTCGTAAATCTTGCGTTTCTTGGGATCACTCAGCACATCGTTGGCTTCAGAAATTTCCTTGAACTTTTCTTCCGACTTCTTGTCATTAGGATTTACGTCAGGATGGTATTTTCGCGCGAGTTTCCGAAACGCCTTGCGGATCTCCTCCGACGAGGCAGTTTTTTTGACGCCTAACGCTCCGTAATAATCCTTTTGTTGAGTTGTTGCCATGAATTTGGTTTTGCTAATTACTAAGTACTAATTACTGCTTTTCTGGCACCTTCGTTGCCTGCCAAGCCACGGCCTGCCACTTGCCATTGCGCTTTAAAAACGTTCCTGTGTTGCGATAATAAGCCGTCGTCGGCTTGCCATTTTCAGTGTTGTGCGCGATCAGCCGGAAATTGACGCCCGCCATTTCGCTGTACGGATGCACCGTGAAATCGTCTGCTTCAAAGGTCATCTGTGGATCGTTCGTCGCGCGCACGTCGATGTTGCGAAGAATATCAGCCTTCGAAACCGTCAGGCCGGTGGCCCGCGTATAAATCACGTCGTCAGCAAAGAATTCCTGGAAAACCTTGGGGTCATTTTTAGGGACATTGGCCAGAAAGTCGCGCACCAGTTGCGTGACCTGCTGGGTTGCGGCATCTTGCGGACCGGCAGGCTTGGTGGCCTGGGCGTTATTTTGTGCCAGGGCCATCATCGGCAAAAGGGCCGCGACGGCAAACATCCGCAAGCCACGACGTCTCATATATTTCATCGGATCTCCAAGATTGTTGTGTCGCCCTTAAAGGGGCTTTTCTGCAAGCTACCCAGCGCTTCCACGCTGGGCTAACGTTGTTCGCGCCCTTCGGCGCTTGAGCAATCAACAATGACGCTCAACTCACAAACCATCATCGTGATTCGCGTATTTCGCGTTGATTCGCGGCTAAACTCCTGCTTTTGATCTGCGTTCATCAGCGAAAATCTGCGGCGAAATGGCATTACGCTGCTCCCACTTCCTGGATCATGTACCGCGCGCCGGGTTCATCGGCCACTGCGCTGGCGACGAATTGCTGCGCTGCTTCCATCGTGTACAGTCCGGGCATTACCACCCAATTCACCACCTGGCTCCATCCTTCAGCCATCTTCACTACCAGATATTTTTTCAAGATCTTCTCCTTAATCGCATAGTGCTGAAGGCGGCACACCCTCGGACCCCGTTGTATGGGTAGAGCGGCCGCCTTCGTCCATGCCGTTACAGTTGCGGAGAACTTATCTCTTGTCCTCCACGTCAACGTACTCAGCGTCTATCACGCCTTCATCTTTCTTTTCTTGCTGGCCTGCGGCGCCGTTCGAAGCGCCTGCCTGCGGCCCTGCGCCTGCAGCGCCGTCTGTTGGGGGCGTCTGCTGCGTTTTGTACATGGCCTCCGCCAGTTTGTGTGAAGCCGCGGTCAGCTTTTCGCGGGCGGCGTTCATCGCTGCCACGTCGGTGCCTTCCAGCGCTTTCTTGGCATCTGCCACCGCCGACTCGACCTGGCCTTTTTCGTCGCCGGAGATCTTGTCGCCGTTTTCCTTCAGCATCTTCTCCATCTGATAAACCAGGCTGTCAAGGCCG
Organism: Candidatus Angelobacter sp.; assembly: GCA_049688735.1. Taxonomy (GTDB): domain Bacteria; phylum Acidobacteriota; class Terriglobia; order Terriglobales; family Acidobacteriaceae; genus Angelobacter. Next base: position 29,758 of record JBAVLE010000312.1, read on the forward strand.
TTACGGGCCTCGATCTCCTCGCGCTTGGCCTTGTCTTCCGCCGAATGTGCTTCGGCTTCCTTGGCCATGCGCTCCACTTCTTCCTTGCTCAAGCCGGAAGAAGAGGTGATCTGGATCTTCTGCTCCTTGTTCGTAGCCTTGTCTTTCGCCGTTACGTTCAGGATTCCGTTGGCGTCAATGTCAAAGGTCACCTCAATCTGCGGCACGCCACGCGGGGCCGGCGGAAGGCCGGTCAGGTGGAACTTGCCCAGAGTGCGGTTGTCCTTGGCCAGCGGACGCTCGCCCTGCAACACGTGAACTTCAACTGATGGCTGGCTGTCAGCCGCCGTAGAAAACGTCTCCGTCTTCTTGGTCGGAATCGTGGTGTTGCGCGGAATCATCTGCGTGGCCACGCCGCCCAGAGTCTCGATCGCGAGCGTCATCGGAGTTACGTCCAGCAGGAGCAGGTCTTTCACGTCTCCCGCCAGCACGCCCGCTTGCACCGCTGCGCCGATGGCAACAACCTCATCCGGGTTCACGCCCTTGTGCGGCTCTTTGCCAAACAGCTCTTTTACTATCTGCTGGATGCGAGGCATGCGCGTCTGCCCGCCCACCAGGACCACTTCATCAATCTTGCTGGCCTCAACGCCTGCATCTTTCATGGCCTGCTTGCACGGGCCAATCGAGCGCTGGATGATGTCATCTACCATCTGCTCCAGTTTGGTGCGCGTCAGCTTCTTTACCAGATGCTTTGGACCGGTTGCATCTGCGGTAATAAATGGCAGATTGATTTCGCTTTCCATGGTCGTAGAAAGCTCGATCTTGGCTTTTTCCGCCGCATCACGCAGGCGCTGTAACGCCATTTCATTGCCCTTGGCGCGAAGGTCAAGCCCTTCGTCTTTCTTGAACTCTTCCACAAGCCAGTCAACAATGCGCTGATCGATGTTGTCTCCGCCCAGGTGCGTGTCACCATTGGTGGACTTCACTTCAATCACGCCTTCGCCGACTTCAAGAATTGAAATATCGAAAGTTCCGCCGCCAAAGTCGTATACGGCGATGGTTTCTTCCTTCTTCTTGTCCAAGCCATACGCAAGCGCTGCCGCAGTTGGCTCGTTCACGATACGCTTCACGTCCAAACCGGCAACTTTGCCGGCATCTTTCGTCGCCTGGCGCTGCGCGTCATTGAAGTACGCCGGAACAGTAATCACGGCTTCCGTGATCGACTGGCCAAGATAATCTTCTGCCGCCTTCTTCAGTTTCTGCAGGATCATCGCCGAGATCTGTTGCGGCGTGTATTCCTGCCCCTGCGCCACAATGGCCACGTGATCGCCCTGCCGGACGACCTTATACGGGACCATCTTCATTTCTTCATTCACTTCGTCATAGCGGCGTCCCATAAACCGCTTGATCGAATAAATCGTGTTTTCAGGATTGGTGATGGCCTGCCGCTTGGCCACCTGCCCCACAAGCCGCTCTCCCGACTTGGTAAAACCGACTACGGAAGGCGTGGTCCGGCCACCTTCCTCATTGGCGATCACTTTTGGCTCGCCGCCTTCCATCACGGCTACCACCGAGTTCGTGGTGCCGAGATCAATTCCGATAATTTTTCCCATGGCTTTCAGCCTCCCAGCTTATAAGTGCTTTAAAATCAGTGCATTTGCCCATTTACAATAAAGTCATTATGAGATATGAGTCACTTACTGTCAAGGGATTAGATGTGCGGCCAATGGCTGAAGTTGCGAGAAAATAAGGGCTTTTGGAATATGGAAGCCGTGCAGTTTGAAGATCTTAGAGCAGGGTAGAAGCGGCGGCGGTTCTGCCTTGCAATTTTCTCTCGAGTTTTTAGGGACTTCAGGAAACAGGCTCAATATTGTCCATTTGCTCGCTGTGGACAGGGGTGCTTCTGTTGCCGATGGGATAGCGTGGCAGCACCTCCTGCAGGGCCCACTCAATACGATCGGCCGAGTCATTGATGAGCTGAAGCTGGACTGCGTCCAAGCCCGCGCGTTTTTGCCCTCCCAGAAACTTGATCACCTGCAGTGCATTCCGGATGTGGTGGTTGAGCTCGGCGATGGTTTTCATACGCTCAGCTATCAGATCTCGACTGGCTTTTGCTTCCCTTGCCATCTGCCAGAACAAACCGCCAGCGAACAATCCGGTAAGGCCATTGCTAAAGATGATCATGTCAAGGCGGGGAAGCCCTTCTTTTACCAGCAGCCAGTCGAGAACAATGCCAATCAACGAAACAACCAAGACGACCAACAACGAGACCAGGCCGCTATGGCGAGACCACAGCGATTCAACCGGAAGTTTCTCTTTTGTCACAGTAAATTGATTTTAAAGCAAAGCGGCGGCGTAAATCGAAGCTCGGTTTCGCCTTAACTAATCTTTATGTCACTGCGCTCCAAGCCGTTTGCAGGTTTTGGGGTGGAACCCCTGTTCAGCCTTGCGTCAGCTGGCTTAGCGCGTATTTGATTCTCAAATCTCACAAGGAACCCGCATGCGCAATTCCGGGGCTTCGCTTAACGCTATTCCACCGTGACTGACTTCGCCAGATTGCGGGGTTGGTCAACGTCGCATCCGCGGCGCACCGCAATGTGATACGCCAGCAGTTGCAGAGGCACCACTTCAAGGATCGGCAAGAGCAGTTCCGGCGCATGCGGCACATACAAAACGTGGTCGACCGATTCTTTGATCTCCTCGTCGCCCTCAGTGGCCACGGCAATCACAATGCCGGAACGCGCTTTTACCTCTTTCACGTTTGACATGGTTTTTTCATAGCGCAGCACTGAGTTCGGATCATTCGCATCTTTCGTCGCTACCATCACTACAGGCAGATTCTCATCAATCAGCGCGTTCGGGCCGTGTTTCATCTCGCCCGCTGGATAACCTTCCGCATGGATGTAAGAAATTTCCTTGAGCTTGAGCGCGCCTTCCAGCGCAATGGGATAGTGAATGCCCCGGCCCAGGAAAAGAAAATCCTGCACACGGTAATACTGCCTGGCCAGCGCTTCGCACGCGGCGTCGTGGGCAAGAATCGATTCAAGCTTCGAGGGAAGCTTAAGCAATTCACCAATGTAGCGGCGAGCGTCATCGGTGGACGTAGCGCCGCGCAGCTCACCCAGATAAAGCGCCAACAGAAACAGAGCGGTCAACTGCGCTGTAAACGCCTTGGTTGAGGCCACGCCGATCTCCGGCCCCGCATGGGTATAAACCGTGCCGGAAGCCTCGCGGGCAATCATCGCGCCCACCACATTGCAGATAGCAAGCGTCTTGGAGCCTTTAGCTTTAGCTTCGCGTTGCGCGGCAATCGTGTCCGCAGTCTCTCCGGACTGCGTGATCAACAGCGTGATTTCTTTGCTGGAAGTAATGGGATCGCGATAGCGCCATTCGCTGGCATAATCCACTTCCACGGGAATGCGCGCCAGCCGCTCGATCATAAATTTACCGGCCAGCGCGGCATGCCAACTGGTTCCGCAAGCGGCAATGTTGATCTTCTGCATGTTGCGCAGCTCGTCTTCGGTCACGTCCATTTCTTCCAGAAAGACGCGGCCGGAATCGAGCGAGACGCGGCCCAGCGTAGTGTCGCGTACGGCGCTTGGCTGCTCATAGATTTCCTTGAGCATAAAGTGCTTAAAGCCGCCCTTTTCCGCCATGATGGGGTCCCAGGTTACACGCTGGATTTCCCGTTTTACCGGCTTGCCGTCAAAGTCCGTGATTTGAACGCCGGACGTGGTAATCACCGCCAGATCGCCGTCTTGAAGAAAGAAGATGTCACGCGTGTGAGGCAGAAGCGCCGGTATGTCCGACGCAACAAAATATTCGTTGTCGCCCATGCCGATCACCACTGGCGGGCCATTGCGGGCCGCAACAATCTTGTTCGGCTCATCTTCTGAAATTACCGCCAGAGCAAACACGCCAGTGAGTTGGCCTACAGTCTTTCGCACAGCTTCTTCCAGACTGGGCTTATGTCCGTTGCCCTTGGCGTCCAAAGCTTTTTCAATCAGGTGCGCGATGATTTCCGTATCGGTCTCAGTAGAAAACTTGTGGCCTTCTTCAATCAGCTTCTTCTTGAGCTGGAGATAATTTTCAACAATGCCGTTGTGCACCACCACAATTTTGCCGGTGCAGTCGCGATGCGGATGGGCATTCTCTTCCGTCGGACGGCCGTGCGTGGCCCAGCGCGTGTGGCCAATGCCCCAGCTGCCTTCCAGCGGCTTCAAGCGAATGGCTTCTTCGAGGTTGCGCAGCTTGCCTTCAGCCCGTCGGATTTCTACCGCCCCGCCGTTGCCATTGCCGCAAACGGCAATGCCGGCAGAGTCATATCCGCGATATTCCAGGCTCCTGAGACCCTCAATAATGACGGGAACAACCCGCTTTTTGCCTACATAACCTACAATTCCGCACATAATTTAAAAATCCTGTCGACTGATGATGTGTAAAGCAATGCTTGCACGCCAATCGCCAACCTTCGACCATTGGACTCAGGGCTTTACGCGGGGGATTCTGATTATTGTACTCCGGGAGGAACGGCCGGCCATTATTCCAGTCACTCGGGGGCACGATGCAAAATGTATGCCGTTCAGCGCGGGAATCCGTGGGTTAGAACGGAGACCAGCGCTTGAGACCAGCGGAGCCGATTCCTGGGGCCTCGCGGAAGCCATGTCGAAGTTTCAGGCAGCTTGGACGTTCGGCTCCTTGGACAGCAGGCGCGTTGTGTGGCCGTAGTTTTTTGGCCTTAGGAGTTTGTCAGCGCGAGATGAGCTCAGCGGAAGGTTCACAACGGACAGCTGTTGTGCTGCAACATTTTCAAGATTTTGATGTGTCCTGTCTGGTTGACGAGCCCCACATACGGGCCATACTAGAACTGATATTTTGATACCAACGAATCGAAAGTTAGTGTGTGCAGTTTATCGTATTCCCGATACACAAGGCGTTTCTGCTGGTCTGAGATCTCTGTATCGGGTTTCAGGTGCAAGTGCGCGCTAATTTCTTTAAAGGTTTCCTGGTCTGCCTGGATTTGAGGAAAGGCATCGATTTCTCGCGGAATGTCTTCAACCCTGGATTGGCAATAATGCACATCCTGCAAACCATCCAACACGGAGTATCTCAGTTTAGGGAGTTCGATCTTTGAAACTACAATTGGCGGGATTGGGGCCGGAGGCAGCGGCTTTATGTCTCGTAGAGGCACCCCGCTCTCCATCGGCGCCACGGTCTGAACACTCATGCTCATTACCTCTCCGTTCAACTCAACTGAAGTCCAGCCCTTCTGCGACTGGTTTGAAGATTCAGCAGACTGTTCTTGTGCGATGTTAATCACGCGGTACTTATCTTTCCATGGCTCCAGACGCATTCCCTGGAGCTTCTGGTACTCACAATAAATGAGGACCCGTTCATCATCTCCCAGGGCTTCCGGATTGAGATTCATGTCTCCGGCAATCATTTGCAAAAGCTGGGCATTGCTCTGTATCTCAGGGAATGCCTGCAACGCAGCAGCGATTTCCGCGTCGCGGTCGAGGCGGAAGATCGCCCCACAGGGGACCCAATCGCCCCGGCTTTCGAGCACGGCATACTTCAGCCGAATGGAAGTGGGAAGGTCAGGCGCACCTAGCGAGACAGGCTGGGTCTGAGTCGCGGAAAATAAAGAGCAGCCCCCCAGGACCAACACTAGCGAGGCAACCAGGCGAAGGTACTGCGCTAGCGTTAGCGATTTCATCATTCCGTCCCAGTGGCTTTAGAGGTAACCCGCACATAGTCTAAACGCCGGATTCTCCCATTCTTGCGTGCCTTTTTCCTACAAAAAACAGAAGTTCAGTGCAGCGAACGGTGTGGAATCCTGGCCTATGGCAAAGCGACGAAGGTGGGGGTACCGACGATAGGGTAGTTTAGAAAAAGCGGAAAGGTGTACGACCCGCCCGGTCTGATATTTTTCTATTCCTTTTCTAATGTCAACCCTAAGGGAATGGGTTTGCCGTCTGGCTCAAACTCCTTCTCAAAGGTTTTGTATCCTGCCAATTTCACGGTGACTGTACGGGGAGCATCACGCCTCATCAGGTTTATCACCAGGGGAGTGATGCCTGCCTTATTACCATCGATAAAGACGTCGGCCCCCGGTGGATAGGTGATGATTGCACATGTTGAAGCCCGGCCCTCTTTGATTGTCTGGGCAATTTCTTCCTTGGTTAGAACGTGACCTTCTGCTGCAAGAGAAGCAGCCGCCGCGGGAGAAGATGCTGCCGCTTCAGTGTTTTCTTTTGCGCCAACGAGCGCCTTTTGAATTTCAGGAGATGACGCAGTGTTTGCCGGCTGTTCAGATCTTGTTTTTACGTCCTGGGCAAAGGCTTCCATCGTCTGATGTACGTTCTTGCCATCCAGATTCTCGCGGACGGCGCGACACAGAGGACCGGCGTGTTCATACTGCATCACGGGCCGCAATGTTACGCCATCCTGTCCGGGAACAAACATAACGGTCATGAGGTAACGCGGGGAGATGTTGGAGCAGGCTGAGGGCGCCAAGAGCATGTTTGTCATGAAGCCGGCCTTGCCAGAAATATTCTTTGCAAACAGGATCTGGAACTGTCCTTCCTGATCAATCGTATAGCCATCTGCTGTAGCTAACTGCACTGCGTTTGCTTTCACGGAATCGACGGGGGCCTTTACTACCACCGCTACCGGTGGCTGCGATTTGGCGAATGCGACAGAACACGACAAAAAAAGAATCATCAGATGTCTCATAGTTATCCTCCGGGGCCGGCTTCGCTGCTTGGTAGGCTTGGCCGGCAAACCTGCCTAAGCGTTATTTTGCTTTATTCATCAAGGAGCATGAATCACTACCGTTGTCCGTCCAAATTGCCAGTAGCGCGGCCAGCACAAAAAGTCTCATATCGCCTTCTCCCATTGGGTCCAACAATTGTGAGTTCCTGAAAGTGGTTTGCATTCTACCGCAGCCAAGGTATTTGCGCATGACTTTCCTTAAGCCATGGCTCGTTACGTATGTACCGTGAGCCCAGGCTCCTTGTTGCTTCGAAATTAGAAAGGTGTAAGACGAATGATGTGGAGCCCACTCTCATGAAAAGGCGAACACCGAGATATGGAAGAGGTGTGAGTTAGACAAAGGGGGAAATCGGGAGATCGTCGAACGGTTTGACGGACTGAATAGCCATTCAATAAACTTTACCCCTGTCATCATCACTGTCCACCAAGAGAGAATCCCATGAGCGATCTGGTCCAGCTTTCAAAAGACAACGATATTGCCATCATTATGATCAACAATCCGCCGGTGAATGCGCTGAGCCCGGGAGTGCCGGAAGGAATTTCTGAAGCGATTGAGGAGATTGACAAAGACCCGACGGTGAAAGCGGCGGTGCTGATTGGCGCAGGCAAAACGTTTGTGGCCGGCGCGGATATAAAAGAATTTGGCAAGATGACGTCTGGAAAGACGAGCGGCGGAGTGCCGTTTGTGCCGCTGCTGGGACGCATTGAAGATTGCAGCAAGCCGGTGGTGATGGCGATCCATGGCACGGCTTTTGGCGGAGGGCTGGAACTGGCGATGGCGGGACATTATCGCGTGGCGGCACCGACGGCGCAGGTAGGACAGCCCGAAGTGAAGCTTGGCATTATTCCCGGCGCGGCAGGAACGCAGCGCTTGCCCAGGCTGGCAGGCGTGGCGAAAGCCGTGGAGATGTGTGCAGACGGCAATCCGATTAAAGCGAAAGAAGCTTTGGCTTTGGGGATTGTTGACAAGCTGATTGACGGCGACCTGCTGAGCGGCGCGGTGGCGTTTGCTCGCGAGATTGCCGGAAAGCCTGCGCGCAAAACGCGTGAACGCAATGAGAAGCTGGGATCGGCAGAGCAGAATGGGCCGATCTTTGCGGCGGCCCGCGAGGCTGCACGCAAGAAAGCTCGTGGGCTGATGGCTCAGATGGCTGCGATTGATGCGGTTGAAGCCGCGACGAAGCTACCTTTCGACCAGGGCGTGGAAGCCGAGCGCAAACTTTTTATGGAGTGCCTGTTCTCTGATCAGTCGAAGGCGATGATTCATGTTTTCTTTGGCGAGCGCGAAGTGGCGAAGATTCCTGATGTCCCAAAAGAAACGCCGACGATTCCGGTGAATACGGCGGCGGTAATCGGCGCGGGGACGATGGGCGGCGGTATTGCCATGAACTTTGCCAATGCCGGTATCCCGGTGCTGCTGAAAGAAACCGATCAGGCTGCGCTGGATCGTGGAATGAATACGATCCGCAAAAATTACGCTAATTCAGTGGCCAAAGGCCGCTTCACGCAGCAGCAGATGGATGATCGCATGAAGCTGATCAAACCTACGCTGACGTATGACGGATTTGAGTCTGCAGACATGGTGGTGGAAGCCGTGTTTGAAGGCATGGCGCTGAAGAAACAAGTCTTCGGCGACCTGGACAAGATCTGCAAAAAAGGCGCGATTCTGGCGAGCAATACGTCGACGCTGAGTATTGATGAGATTGCGTCGGCGACATCGCGGCCGGAGTCGGTGATTGGCACGCATTTCTTCTCGCCCGCTAACGTGATGCGCTTGCTGGAAATCGTGCGCGGCAAGGCGACGAGCAAAGAAGTGATTGCCACGTGCATGCAGCTATCCAAGAAGCTGGGCAAGGTTGGCGTGCTGGTAGGGAATTGCAGAGGCTTCGTCGGCAACCGCATGTTTGGCCCTTATCGCCGTGAGGCGCAATTTCTGGTGGAAGAAGGTGCAGGAATCGAAGCGATAGACAAAGCGATGTTTGACTTTGGGTTAGCGATGGGTCCTTTGGCTGTGGGCGATCTTGCTGGATTAGACGTGGGCTGGCGCATTCGCAAAGAATTTAAGCATCTGGAAAAACCCGGCGTTCGGCAGCCGCTGGCGGAAGATCGTCTCTGCGACATGGGCCGTTATGGGCAAAAAACCGGCGCAGGCTGGTATAAGTATGATGAAAATCGTCGCCCCATCTTTGATCCCACCGTGGAAGAGAATGTCCGCAAGTGGGCGGCTGAGGCCGGCGTGAAGCAGCACGCAATTTCGAAAGAAGAAATTGTCGATCGCCTGATCTACGCGCTGGTCAATGAAGGCGCTCGCATTCTGGAAGAAGGCTACGCGTTGCGCGCCGTCGATATCGACATCATTTATCTCACCGGCTACGGCTTCCCCGCGCATCGCGGCGGGCCAATGTGGTATGCGGACACTGTCGGCCTGAAAAAAGTTTATGACCGTGTCTGCGAATTTCATAAACAGCACGGAGAGCTCTGGGAGCCTGCGCCGCTGCTCAAGCGTCTCGCGGAAGACGGCAAAGGTTTCGCCGACTTTGATCAAAAAACGAGCGCAGCCGCTTAGCGGTCTGAGTGCAGGAAGCTGTGGCGAGGCTGGCCACGCACCGAGCCACCTGCTACGAGGCAGAAATATTTAGACTCTGACCAAGTTGCAAAAGCGGGTTGGAGCGAAAGCGACAAAATGAAAAGAGAAGCAGTCATTGTCGATGCAATCCGCACGCCACTCGGGCGTCGCGACGGCATGTTGAAAGCCTGGCATCCCGTCGATCTGCTGGGTTTCACGCTCAAGGGTCTGGTCGCGCGCAACAAGCTTGATCCTGCACGCATCGACGACGTAATTGCCGGCTGTGTCATGCAAGTCGGTGAGCAGACAGCCAATGTTGGACGCAATGCCGTTCTTGCCGCGGGCTTTCCTGAATCCGTGCCGGGTACTACTGTCGATCGCCAGTGCGGCTCCAGCCAGCAGGCCATTCATTTTGCCGCGCAGGGCGTGATCTCCGGCAGTTATGACATTGCCATCGGCTGCGGCGTTGAAAGTATGACTCGCGTTCCCATGGGCGCTTCCGCCGCTAACGGCCCCGGCAAGCCGTTTGGTCCGGCGATGATGAAGCGCTACAACGATGTCCACTTCAATCAGGGCATCAGCGCGGAAATGCTGGCTGAGCGTTACAAGCTCACCCGCGAATGTCTTGATCAATACAGCCTTGAGAGCCATCGCCGCGCCGCGCGGGCCACGCAGGAATGCTGGTTCTGCCACGAGATTCTGCCGCTGCCGATTGAAACTGAGCAGGGCACAGTCAATGTCAGCCGTGACGAAGGAATCCGCGCCGACACCACGCTGGAAAAAATGGCCACGCTCAAGACCGTTTTCAAGGCCGATGGCGTCGTAACCGCTGCAAACTCATCGCAAATCACTGACGGCGCTGCGGCCGTTCTGATCATGGAGCGTGGCGTCGCGGAAAAACTCGGCTATCGTCCCATGGCTCGCTTTGTCGAGTTTGCTCTCGCCGCTGAAGATCCAGTCCTGATGCTCGGCGCGCCAATTCCTGCAACGCGCAAAATTGTGAAGCGCTCCGGCCTGAAGCTTGAAGACATGGATCGCATTGAAATCAATGAAGCCTTTGCCAGCGTGGTGCTGGCCTGGCAACGCGAAACCAAAGCTGATCTTGCCCAAGTCAACGTCAATGGCGGTGCAATTGCTCTCGGTCATCCGCTGGGCGCGAGCGGCGCTCGACTTATGACCACGTTGGTGCACGAGCTTGAACGCAGCGGTGGGCGCTACGGAATGCAGACCATGTGCGAAGGCGGCGGCATGGCCAACGCCACCATCATTGAACGGCTGAATTAGCCACCGGCAAAAATATTTAGCGAATCAACGCGAAGCACGCGAATCAGGCAAAATAAGTTGGTTTTGAAATTCGTGTTTATTCACGTTGATTCGCGGCCAAAAAAATTCTGCTAAAGAAAAAAACGGAGAGACAATGAAGATCAAAGGTTCAAGCGCGCTGGTTACTGGTGGCGCATCAGGTCTGGGCGCGGCGACTGTCCGCATGCTGGCGGCAAATGGCGCCAAGGTTGTTATCGCAGACGTCAACGAAAAAGGCGGCAATGAACTCGCCCAGGAACTCGGATCATCGAGCAGCGTAAAGTTCGTCAAGACAGATGTAACTGACGATGCTCAGGTCGCTGCAGCCGTTGAAGCGGCCGTCAAGCAACATGGAGGTCTGCATATTCTCGTGACCACCGCCGGAATTGGCATTGCTGAAAAACTTCTGGGCAAGAATGGCATGCATGATCTGCAAAAATTCATCCGGACTATTCAGGTGAACCTGATCGGCACCTTTGACGTAATCCGTCACGGCGCAAACGCCATGACCGCCAACCCACCCGACGAAGACAATGGCCGCGGCGTCATCGTCACCACCGCCTCTGTCGCTGCCTATGAAGGACAGATCGGCCAAGTCGCATATTCGGCGTCCAAGGGCGCAATCGTTGGCATGACTTTGCCTCTTGCGCGCGAGCTTGCCCGCTCAGGCATTCGCGTGTGCACCATCGCTCCCGGAATTTTTCACACGCCATTGCTTGGCGCGTTGCCTGAAGCTGCGCAGCAGTCGCTCAGCCAGCAAGTCCCGTTTCCGCAAAGATTAGGTAAGCCGCCGGAGTTCGCGGCGCTCGTTCAGCACATCATCGAGAACAACATGCTGAACGGCGAAACCATCCGCTTGGATGGCGCAATCCGCATGGCCCCGAAGTAAGACCGTCTCAACCAGCAAAACCAAGCACGGATCGCAGCATTCTGGGACCTAGTCGATCAGGTCACGCCTGAATAGGTGCTAAAATGAGCATTTAGCCCTTCCATGGACCGCGCACACATCCGAAATTTTGCCATTATCGCCCACATTGATCATGGCAAATCCACGCTTTCTGACCGGCTCCTTGAGCTGACGGGAGCGCTCGCCTTGCGCGAGATGCAGGAGCAGGTCCTCGACGCAATGGATCTGGAGCGGGAGCGCGGCATCACCATCAAGGCCCATGCCGTTCGGATGAAGTACACGGCCCAAGACGGTCAGGAATACCAGCTCAACCTGATTGATACCCCAGGCCACGTCGACTTTTCTTATGAGGTTTCGCGCTCGCTAGCCTCGTGTGAAGGCGCGCTGCTGGTAGTCGATGCCTCGCAAGGCGTGGAAGCGCAGACGCTCGCCAACGCCTATCTGGCAATCAATCACGGGCTGGAAATTATTCCAGTCATCAACAAGATCGACTTGCCCAGTGCAGACATTCCGCGCGCCAAAGAAATGATCGAGCAGACCGTCGGCCTGGATACGAAAGACGCTATGCTCGTAAGCGCCAAGAGCGGTCTCGGCGTGCCGGAGCTGTTGGAAGCCATTGTTAAGCGGCTGCCTCCGCCCAAAGGCGACCCGGAAAATCCCTTGCAAGCGCTGATTTTTGATTCGTGGTTTGATCCTTATCGCGGCGTGATCGTGCTGGCCCGGTTGTTTCAGGGAACGCTGCGCAAGGGCATGAAGGTGCGCTTGTGGTGGAACAGCAAAACGCTCGATGTGGAAACCCTTGGCGTGCTCACTCCCAAGTCGGTAGAAATCGACCAGCTGGTTGCCGGCGAAGTCGGCTTTATTGTCGCCAATAATAAAACTGTTTCTGATACCAAGATCGGTGACACCATCACAGACGATGCGCGCCCCGCCCTTGAGCCTCTGCCCGGCTTTGAAGAGCTCAAGCCCATGGTCTTTGCGGGACTCTACACCGTAGATGCGCATG
>JBAVLE010000313.1:0-22312 GCA_049688735.1 Candidatus Angelobacter sp.
ATCACCATTAAGGGATATCAGGGAACCGGTGATTACAGCCGCACCATTCCCGTTGATTTCTCTTCCGCCGACGCGAGCAATGCGGCGTTGGAAAAAATCTGGGCGCGACACAAAGTGGAAGACCTAATGTCGCAGGACTGGAACGGCATACAGTCCGGCACTTCCAAATACAAGGCTGAAATTGTGCAGGTTGGCCTGGAGCACAGCCTGGCAACGCGATATACGTCGTTTGTCGCTGTGGAAGAGCGGACGGTGGTGTCAGACGGCAAGTCGGTGAAGGTGGAGGTCCCGGTAGAACTGCCGGAAGGAGTTTCACCGCTCGCGGTGCCGGGCGGGAGCGTGCAACTGCACTACGACGCAAAGGCAGCCTCAGGCTTAGGCGGCGGAGTTGGCGCAGGCACATATCGTCTCTATGGGCCAGCGGCAACACCGCAATCGGGTCTCAGCGTCACCGAGACGGTTGAGGTCACAGCCAATGCGCCGCTCGTTGAAATGTCGCAGGCGGACGTGGCAACGATAAAAACGCCCGAGAGAGACGCCATGCGCAAACAAGCGGAAGCCAAAATGAGTCCTGAAGTGCTGGCCAGTTACCGTTGCGCGGTTGCGCGAGGAGTCAGCGCAGCAGCCAGCACCTGCAACGCGATTTCTTCTCCGCTGAAGGTGAAGGTAGATCTCGCAGAGATTAAGGCAGGTCTGGAGCAGAGGTTGACGAGCGCGGGATTGAAAATCGTGAGCGGGTCTGGTTCCAGGAAATTAACGGGAATGATCGATCCGGCAAAGCTGCAATACCTAGCACAGATTTCGGAGGTGAAATCGATATCGTTGAGCCGATGAGAACACAATTCGAGAATAGAAAAAGGGGATGGCCATTCGGCATCCCCTCAATTTTCTTGGTGGCAAATCTCTACTCGCGAACCTCTATGGCTTGCTTCAGCTTGAAGGTCAACGGTTGTTCCGCGGGAAGAACGATGTCTTTGTTCCCTGTGAAAGCGGCTCCTGCCGTTCCTGCACCGCCTCCAGCCAAAGCTCCGATGGCTGCACCCTTGCCGCCGCCAGCCAATGCGCCAATCAGAGCGCCTGCGCCAGCGCCGCCGCCAATGAACCCTGCCGACCGTTTGCCTTTGCCCGAAACCGAGCGGTCAACCATTCCGGTATCGACAGATGTTTCTCTGCCGTTAATGCTCACAGAGCTGAGCCGAACTTCCAGCAGTGCTCCACCCTTGAAATGGCCCATGCTTTTGGCGTCAACTACGGTACCGCGCGCCGCCGCGCCTCTTTCGATCACCGTTTTTCCTTGCACAACCACCGGCTCGGCAACGGACGCGGAAAATCCCTGCCCGGCGCTGCTCTCCTTTGAACTGAGCGGTTCGCCCAGGCGCACGGTGATCACGGTGCCGGCAGGAATACTGATGGTCTGGGGAACCGGCTTGCTTGCGGCAGACTTGCCCGAGGCCGCGGATGATTTGCTGCCAGCGGTGCCGTTCGCCGCAGCATTGTCGCCAGATGGATTGGGATTCTCAGTTGAGGATGCCGGCGTGGCGGACTTGCTGGCACAGCCGATTACAAAACAGAGCGCGAGTAGCGCCACAACATACAATATGCGCGAAAATTTCAAAGGCCCCCCTCGTCAAGACACTTGCGTGTGTCTGCTGAATTATAGCCGCTGATGGAGTGCTATTGTTCCTTGGCCGCAGCAGCTTTTGAGCTCTCTAGTACAGTGTCCAAGCGGACGGCCTCCGGCTGGACCGGCTCAGGTTGAACTGCAGAAACAGGGTCGTCGCCAGCCTGTATTTTCTCCAGGAAATTCTTTGAGTTAAGCAGCGGACGAGCCAGGCTTGCGTTATAGGTTGTCCATTCAGCCGCTGGCTCGCGCTGAAAGTGCGCGCGCATGCTCTCCATTTTGGAGTCCAGGTCATCCAGATAATGCAGCATGAGCGCCTCAGGAAACATGGGCATCTTGGGGCTGCCAAATTCATACTTACCGTGATGGCTGATGATGAGGTGCTCGATCAGCGTTTTGTATTCCGGTGGAAACCCAGGAACCTGCGCAATCTTCTGCTGTAGCATTTCCAGTTCGATGATCATGTGCCCCAGAAGCTGGCCGCGCGTGGTGTAAGTAAATGATCGCGCAAACGTCAGCTCATGAATCTTGCCGATGTCATGCAGGAATGCGCCGGTCAGGAGCAGGTCGCGGTTGATGGTGTCAGGGTAATTGCGGCAAGCCAGGTCACAGAGATTGAACAGCGAAACTACGTGGTCGAGCAGCCCGCCGATGAAAGCATGATGCAGCGTCTTGGCGGCCGGAGCATTCTTATAAGCGTGTTCGATTGTGGGGTCGGCCATGAAAGCGCGCACGAGCGCCTGCAAGTGAGGATCGCGGAAGCCATCTACAAAATCCTTCACGGTCTGCCACAACTCGCCGATGTCCTTGGTAGTGCGAGGCAGGTAGTCGGCATAATCTACCTCTGACTCCTGCATGGAACGTACTTTGTGGACCGTGAGCTGGAAGCGCCCATTGAACTTGTTGAGCAGTCCGCGAATTTTTACAAAGTCATCCTGCTCAAAACAATTGATGTGGTCGGCGACATTGTCCCACATTTTGGCGTCCAGATGGCCGCTGCGGTCCGCCAGTGTCAATGCCAGATAAAGTTCCCCGCTCTTCTTGGGCTTGGCCTGCTTGGAGACGACGAGAAACGAGGTGGTGACCACCTGATTTTCAAAACGAACGCAATCGCAGATGTAAAACTCTTTCATGGGTAGTGGTGAGTTTACTTCAATTTTGTCGCGGCGGGTGAGCAAAAACTCAGTAGGCGCGAGGCTCAACTTTCCAGCGATCAAAGATTTTGGCGTTAACAAAAATTTCAAACAGGCTGGGGTCCAGTTCACCGTCATGAACGGACAGATCCAAAATTTCCAGGGCGCGCTCAATCGATACGGCTTTTTTGTAAGGACGGTCCGCGGCCGCAAGCGCATCGAAAATATCTGAGATGGTCATCATACGGGTCTGCACGGGGATTTCAGGAGCAGATAATTTGTACGGATAGCCGGTGCCGTTCAGTTTCTCATGATGGCCGCGGGCGATTTCGGGGACATTACTGAGTTCGCTGGTCCAGGGAATCTGTTGTAGAAAGCTGACGGTGTGGACTACGTGCGCCTCAATCTGAAGGCGCTCTTCTTCGTCAAGTGACCCCTTGCGAATAGAAAGCATCTGGATTTCGTCCATGGTCAAGATAGGCCGCTTCTTTCCATGCATGTCTTCATAATGAAGGTTGGCAATGTCCAACAACTTTTCAAAATTGCCCTCCGGCAGCACGGTAGGCTCATTAGCCCAGATAATCGCTTCCTCATACTCATTCAGCTCGCGAAACCGTTCAGCGAGACGTGCCTCAAAATCCTTTTGCGCCGCCAAAAATTTGTCGTTTCCGTGCTGCGAGAGGAAATCCATGCGCGCTTTAAGGCTCTCATTTTCCAGCGTGCGCCGGACGAGCCCAAAACGCTGCTGGATAACCTCAAGCTGCGCAGGATAAAGTTTTTTAGCTTTGACCAGGACCTCTTCCCGAACGCCTACCTTGCCGAAATCGTGCAGCAAACTTGCATAGCGCAGTTCACGCATCTGGTCGCGGGTGAACCGGATGCTGGAGTAGGGGCCGCTTTCCGTGCGATCCACGGCTTCAGCCAGCGCAACCGTTAGGTTGGCAACGCGGAAAGAGTGGCCGGAAGTTGCGGGATCGCGCGTTTCAATGGCCGTTACAGCGGCGCGCACAAAGCCTTCAAACAAGCGTTGGATAGAGTCATACAGCTGGCTGTTTTCCAGCGCGACGGCGGCCTGGCCAGCCAACGATTGCACAATTTCCTGCTGGTGCGGCGTGTAAGGCAGAACCTGGTGCTCAACCGCCTCAGGTGAATCGAGCCGCGCGGAGAAATCACGCTTGGCGTTGATCAACTGAAGCACGGCAATAATTTTTTCCTTCTGGTTGCGGATGGGCACAGCCAGAATTGACTTCGTGCGATAGCCGGAATCTTCATCGAACTTCCGGTTGATGGAATAAGGAACCTCTGGCGGAAGATGATAAGCGTCCTCGATATTGACGATTTCACCCGTAAGCGCCACGTAGCCTGCGATGGACTTTTCATTGATGCTCATCGCCGCTTCACGGAACGCCACGGCTACGGTGTCATTTTGCGCGAGCTTGAAGCGCAATTGCTCCTGTGGCGCGTGTTGTGGCATCAACGATCCTGACTTCTCTGCCGGATACAGCAAGGATTGGGTCTTTCCGCCCTCGCCAGTGCTTTCCACCAGATAAACTGAGCCCGCATCACTGCTGGTGAATTCGCGGGATTTACTGAGGATCAATTCCAAAAGTTTTCCCGGATTGTGCTCCGCGGAAAGCGCCATTCCGATTTGATTCAGCTCGTGAATTTCCTGGCTCGCGCCTGCCAGCTTCTGGTTTACTTCGTGGCGCGTGTGCACAAGATGAATATGATCCAGCGCGTTGTCGGCCATTCGTTCCAGGAGCGGCTCAGGAACGTCAGAAGGAAGGTAGGCGTAAACCACGCCGTCATTGCGGGGATCGCGGAAGCGTGAATTTGTAAGCGCCAAAACTCTCGCATTAGGAACGCGGAGCTGATTATAGTGCTGCTCGACCAGGTCTTCCTTGGAAACCAGAATGATCTTTTCTGCTTCCGCATGGTCCGCTGAAAGCTGGTTGAACAGCACGCGGCGAAACCGCTGCACGCCAACGAAATACTTTGCGGCGAGCGTGTCAGACTCAAAATACGTAATGATGGGCAAAGCCCTGTGGCCGGGTGTTTCGCGTCGCTTTGGAAAAACGGCGGAACTCATTTAGGTGGCGGAGCCGCAGGAAAAACTGGCCCGAAATCAGTGAATTGTGCAGAGATATTACCAAATAGTTACGGTTTGGAACAGGCCGGAATTTGCGGTACCCAAGTTATCGTCCTTTTGGGTGGGTTTAGCGGACAATCTTCAGATGAACACCCTAGAGATGTCTGCTTAATTGGAGACTGCTGGCGTTTTTTTTGGATTAGCCGCAGTTTATTTAACACCATGAATCGCGCGCAGGTAGTTCAGCCCTTGCCAAGAGCTTTCTTTATTTGGGCAATAATTTCTTTGACGGAAGGTGCAAGACTTCCTTCAGGATCGAGACGCAAGCATTCCTGAAATTCTGCCAGAGCAGCCTCCGGATCCTCTTGCTGGAGATAGATGTTGCCCATGAGCGCGTGCGGCCCGGCATAGTCTTTGTTGAGTTCTATCGCCCGGCGCACGTGAGGTTCAGCGGCTTGCCATTTGCCCATGCCCCAAAAAGAGCGGGCCAGTTCATAATGCGCTTCGGCTGAGTCAGGACGGATCTCCAGGCTGTGCTGGAGCGCTTTCTGGGCTTCCAGATAGTTCTTTTCTTCGTTTAAGGCGGAGCCCTCGCCAAGATAGGCTTTGGCATTGCCGGGCTCGACTTTGGCGGCTTCTTCAAAGGCCCATTGCGCGTCACTCCATTGCTGAAGCTGCATTTGAGCCAAACCGAGCAGCATGTAGGCCTGTCCATACCAGGGATCGAGCTTGGCGGCGTGCCTGAATTCGTCCAGGCTGGCGCGGGGATCATGCTTTTTGAAAAGCAGTTCTTCTCCCTTGGACATGGCCTCTTCAACTTCGGGAATCGAGCGGCGTTGGTGGGTTCCAGGCGTAGGAGTTGGCTGGACAGTTTGAGCGGGCTGGGTTGCGCGAGGAGCGGCGCTGGAGCTTTGCTGAGCGATCAAGGCCGACGAAAACAGCGACATAAAAACGACAAAAATTGATGATGAAATTTTCCGCATTCTCAAGGCGATTCTACATGCTTCAGGATTTGACCCTTCCATAAGCGCCGGGTTTTTGTATTTGTCAGATTTACACTCATAGAACGAAAAACCGCTGTGTTCTTGCGAACACAGCGGCGGAAGCAACGAGTTATTGTGGTTCGAGTTAGAAGGTGAACTTCAGACCAAATTCCAGGACACGCGGGGAGCCCAAATCGAATACACCGGAACCGGGCAGTATGCGCGTGGTTAGATGATCAGTAGATGTGGAATCGTTGACAGAGCCAGGCCCGCTGTTGAGCACGCCGCTCAACGTATTTCCGGGACCGTCAAGATTAGATTGATTGAACGCGTTGTAAATGGAGACGCTGGGCTCCAAGGTCATGCTTTCGCGGATTTTTCTGGGATAGCTGAGCTTAAGATCCATGGTTTTTAGCCATCCTAGACTCTGTACAGAGGTCGGCGTGTCAAGCGTGGGTATGACTCCGCCGAGGGCCTGCAACTGCGCTAACGAGAACAACCCATTGGAGATCAAAACCTGTCCAGCGGGTGTAGGGCTGCCAGCCACGGTTGCGTTGAAATTACTGATGAAAGATGCAAGGTCGCCAGGTTTAATGCTACGGCCGTAGGCCCCGAGCTTTGTACCCGGCACCACGTCACCCGTCCCAGCGTAGGCTCCGCTACCGTCGCCGGAACCATCACCTGTTACGTCGCTCACGAAGATGCCGCCGGGGCCTCCGCCAGCGCTCCCACCAGGAAGAGTAAGACTCACGGGCAACGGACTATACACGTGTCCTACGATCCCGAAGCGGATATAACCGGGCAGATCAAACGTTCCCCCGAAGGACAATTGATGGGTGCGATCCAGGCCGTTGGGGCCCAGGAAAGCGTTGGGCTTATTGTTATCGACAGCGGTATTCACGAAATCAGAGTCCAGCGCATCGCCGTCATACCTGGACAGCGCATAAGAAACCTGCCAATTCAGGGCCTTGACGCCTTTAAAGGGATTCCTGACATTGGCACGGAGAGAAGTCTGGAGGGCGTTGTATAGCGAACGCCCACCGGAGAAGAGCATCTGGTTGACGCCCAATTGTGGGTTGATGCCGCCAAAGGCCGGAACAATGTTCACTTTGTTTGCACCAACTTGATGGATGCAGGCGCCGGTGGCCTGAGCGCCGCCGCCGCAGACGTTGGTTCCTGAATCCAATCCATTATTGGCAAAATCAGCGATGGTAGCCCCGGCTGCGATAGAGCAATTAACGTCAGCGCACCCGAAGGCCGCGTTTGTCCTAGAGATGGCCGCCAACGCGGCACCCTGATTAAAGAACCGGACATCGCCGACGTGATTAGTATCAATCCCGAGCAGCGTATGTGTGCCGACGTTCCTCAGATAATCAGCATTCCATACCACGCCTTTGCCCAACTGCTTCTCAAAACCAATGTTCATTTGCAGCGAACGGGGTGTCTGGTAGTTCGGCGCAAACATATTGATTCCATTGATATTGCCGCTGGCGAAGAGAGCGTTGCCAATGAAATTGCCATTCGACGCAGCTCCCGTAGCCAAAGTAGCAGCCTGGAATGCCTGCTGTAACTGGATTATCTGTTGACCCACGCTGCCTATGGGTTGGCCGCAGACAGCAGAGAGATCTGGAGTTCCTCCGCCCGGCAATGTAAAGCCGGTAGGGGCTCCATTGGAGCACGGAACCGCGGTTCCATTGAACAAACCCTGAGAAAGACGTCCGGCGCGATCAAATAGGTTGTTGTTGAAAATTGAATTCTCGTAATAGATGCCGATTCCGCCACGGATGACCATCTTTCCGCTATGGGTGGGATCCCAGGCAAAGCCGAATGTAGGCCCAAAATTCATTCCCGGATCACGAACCCGATTACCTAAGCCTTGACCGAACAAATCAAGAATGTTGCCGGTACAAGGTGTGCCCGCAGCTGCAAGATTCGCGGCGGCTGTAGGATCAAGCTGAGAGCATCCGGCCGGGGCGAGATCACTATCCGTGCGGCCGGTATCATGGACATAGCGCACCCCGTAGTTGACGGTGAGGTTGGGGCGAATCTTCCATTGGTCGCCGAGATACAACTGGATGCGATTGTCCGGGCCCAGTCCACCGGCGGGCAAGCCAAATGCCGGTTTTTCCGACGAGAAGCCCTGGCCATTTCCCAGGATGACGGTCTGCAAAGGATAGTTCAGCGGATTACCTGCGCCGCCTGGGAAAACATTGGCAATACAGTTCGATGTTGAACCGGCAGGGCACGGAGCCAGACCGGTTGTGTCAGCATTCACTACTGGCGCCAAGGCAAAGAATTTGGCGAACCCGCCACCTTGAATGCGGTTGTAGCCGAAACCGAAGCGCACAATATGAGTTCCCAGCGTTTTGCTGCCATCATATTTAATCTGGGTGTTCTGCTGGAACGTTTGCTGGGGAGCGAGGATACTTGGGCCGGAACAGAATTGGTCAGCGCCGCCAGCAGTGCAAGAAGCTACAGGCCCGATGCTCAAACTGGTTCCGGGGAGCGGATCGAAGGAGTTTTGCGACCCGTCGGTTATGCCATTACGGAACTTGGTATAGCCAAATCGTATCGCGTGGGTGAAACTTCCTGTATTGAAATTGAGGCCGACTACATGCACTGGAGTGTTGTTGACATTATCGAAGGGCTGAAAGCTGTTTGGGATAAAGCCCTTAATGCTGTTGTTCTGCTCATAAGAAAAGCGGTAGAACATGCTGGTTGTGTCTGAAACGTGCCAATCTAGTTTGGCGATTCCCTCAGTATCGCGAAATGGCGAAGTGAATGCGCCATTGCTTGCCGCAAAGGTAGAACTGTTAATGACGGGCACGCTGGCGTCCTGCTTCAGGCGCTCGGCATCGAGAAAGAAAAATAGCTTGTCTTTAATGATCGGACCGCCCAGATTGCCACCAAAATTATTGCGCTGAAAATAAAGATCGGTGGGTGCACTTTTTGCCGCCAGAGTGTGGTCGCGGAAAAGACCGAAAGCCTCGCCATGCCATTTATTGCTCCCAGAGCGGGTTACCACATTGACTGCACCTGAGGACGTCAATTCGGTTGACATATCCAGTGACGACTGGCTGACCTGAAACTCCTGAATGGAACTCGCAGGAAGGTTCTGTGTGGTGGTGCCGACAGTTTCGTCGGAAATATCGATACCGTCCACTTCTATGCGGGCGGTGCGGCCGAAGCGGCCACCAAACGATATGGAAGAGAAACCGTTCTTGGTGGGATCAAAGTTGCCGCCATCCTGAATCTGTACGCCCGGCTCAAGCTGGGCCAAATCGAGGAAGTTGCGGCCGTTGATGGGGAGATTCTCAATCTGTTCCGTGCTGATGACGCCCTGTACGGTCGCTTGTTCGGTGTTAACGGCGACGGCTGACCCTGTAACTTCCACAACTTCAGTCGATTGGCCCAACGTCAACCTGGCACTTCCCGCAGCTATGTTGCCAACCTGAACTGGTACCGAAAGGACCTGCGTCTGAAACCCCTTGGCTTCCACCCGTACTTGATACTCACCCGGTGTAAGAGCACCGGTGGCGTAAGATCCGCCGGATGACGTCGTCAATTTGCTGCTTTGACCAGTTCCTTTGTTTGTGATGGTAACGCTCGCATTAGGAACAACGGCGCCGTTTGGATCGGTCACCGTGCCCTGAATGCTGCCGGTGGCGATTGTCGATTGTGCGGCTGCAGGCAGCAGCGCAAATGTGGTCAAGCTAACACATAGGATAAAAGCAAACCAGTATCTTGGACTTTTCATTCTTTTCCTCCTCACTGTTATGGCCCGAATGGAACGGGCCGGGGGATAACAAAGCGCAGGGAGTACATCCGACACGATCAAATCATGTACGCAGTTTTGGCAAGCATGAGCAATGCCATCTTCAAATACTCGTAACCACAGGCAAACATAAGATCAAAGTTACCTAGGATCGGAAAACATCTTATCAAGATATCGGAACTCATAGCCAGAGCTGCGGAATTCTACGGAATCCCATAATCTTAATACCTGGATTTTATTACAGGCCAGCGATTTGCGCCGCGATGATTCAGTGTGATAACTTCCGCTCCAACAATTCTTTACGAAAGATTGAAGCAGGAGAAAACGATGATGGTACTGATTGTGATCGGGATTCTGGTCGTGGGCGCAATCTTCATTCTGGCAGGCATGTACAACAGCCTGGTGCAGCTGCGCGTGCGCGCGGATTCAGCATGGTCAGACATCGACGTCCAACTCAAACGCCGGCACGACCTTATTCCAAATCTGGTGGAGACAGTAAAAGGCTATGCTGCGCATGAAAAAGGAACCTTTGAGAACATCGCTAAGTTCCGGTCGCAGGCCATGCAGGCC
The DNA here is from genome assembly GCA_049688735.1 of Candidatus Angelobacter sp. Lineage (GTDB taxonomy): Bacteria > Acidobacteriota > Terriglobia > Terriglobales > Acidobacteriaceae > Angelobacter. The sequence goes on from JBAVLE010000313.1 coordinate 10,172, forward strand.
ACAACCCCGGCTGACAAAGCGCAGGCGGAAGGCCAGCTCACCGGCGCGCTGAAGAGTTTGTTTGCCGTGGCGGAAAATTATCCTGAGTTGAAAGCTTCTGAGCAGTTCACCGGGTTACAGAGTTCGCTTAACTCGATTGAAGACAACATCCAGAATGCGCGACGTTACTACAATGCCGTGGTGCGCGACTTCAACACGCGCGTCCAGTCGTTTCCCACAAACATCATCGCGGGCATGTTCGGGTTCCACACGCGACAGTTTTTTGAGATGGAAACTCCCGCTGACCGCGAAAATGTGGCCGTAAAGTTTTAAGCCAAGTGAAACTCACTGGTCATTCCCAATCCCGGCTCTTTTCGGCCGCACAAGTTCTGGCTGTGCTGCTGCTGGTTTTCAGCCTGCCGGCGTGGGCACGCAGCTACCACATTTCAAAATTCAATAGCACAATTCACGTTGAAGAAGATGGCTCGGCGCGCGTTGAAGAGCAGATCACGTTTGTGTTTTCCGGCGTGTACCAGGGAATTTATCGCAATCTGCCGGTAGATTACCCCGGCCCAGGCGGCTCGAACTACACGCTTTTCATCAAGGTCTTATCTGTCACCGATGACAATGGCGATAAATTGAAAGTTGAGAAAAAGACCAGCGGCGGATTTCTCCATTTAAAGATTTTTGTTCCTGGAGCAACGGACGCCACGCGTACAGTTAACATTGAATACTCCGTGGCCAACGGCACGCGTTTTTTTGAGGACCACGACGAGTTTTACTGGAACGTGACTGGCAATGACTGGCCGGTGCCGATTGAGCAGGCATCGGCGATGATCTATTTCCCGCCGGAAACCAGCGGCAAGCTGCGGGCCCAGGCGTTTGAGGGAATTTATGGATCTTCGCAGCGCGCTTCAGCCTCTGTCACGGGACCTAGCGCCAGCGTGGAATCCAACGATCCGTTGCCCATGCGCGGCGGGCTTACCGCAGATATCTACATTGAAAAAGGCGTGCTGCACCAGCCCGGCGCTGTGGCGCGATTTTTCCGATTTGTGCGCAGCAATCCTGTGGTGACGCTGCCGCTGTGGGCGTTCGCGGTGATGTTCCCCATGTGGTGGATGAAAGGCCGCGATCCTGATCCGGGAATGTCCGTTGCACCAATGTATGAGCCGCCGGAAAAGATGGGGCCCGCTGAAGTTGGCACGCTGATTGACGGCAGCGTGGATCCTCGCGATATCACATCTGTCTTAGTTGATCTGGCGGTGCGCGGGTACGTGAAGATTGTGGAGACGCAGCACAAGGGCTTCCTTTCATCAACCAAAGATTACGAGTTCCATCTCCTGAAAGGTCCCGGCCAATGGAACGATCTTACCGACTACGAGCGGGCGATGCTGCAGCAGGTCTTTTCCGGCGGCGAGGTAACGCTGCTCTCCAGCCTGACCAACCATTTTTATACGGCACTCCCGATGATCAAGAGCGAAATCATGAGCGCGCTCAAAGCCAAGGGAATGTACACGGTTGATCCTGACTCAGCCGCGGGATATCTGGGACTTGGTTTCCTGCTGGTGGCGCTGCCGTATGTCGCGCTCCAGGTGCTGGGTGGTGTTGATTTTCTAAGCTCAATGCCGCTCGCCATAGGCTGCGGATTGATTGCTGTGGCGATCATACTGATTATTGGCAAGCAGCTTACGGCAACCAGCTTGAAAGGCGCGCGCACGCAGGTACAGATCAAAGGCTTCCAGGAATTTATGAACCGGGTGGATGCCGACCGGCTGAAGCGCATGCCCCCGGACACATTTGAAAAATATCTGCCGTATGCCATGGCGCTGGGTGTGGAACATCGCTGGGCCAAGGCTTTTGAAGGGATTATCCAGAACCCACCCTCGTGGTACCAGGGATATGGCCCAAGTCCGAGTTTCAGCACGTTCTATTTTGTAAATAGTCTGGGATACATGGCGACAACTGCCAGCTCCACGTTTGTCTCGGCTCCACGAGCCAGTTCCAGCGGATCAGGATGGAGCGGCGGCGGTGGTGGCGGCGGATTTTCCGGCGGCGGCTTTGGTGGTGGTGGCGGCGGCGCGTTCTAGGATTGCCGCTCAATTCGGGAGAGGCTATCGCGATGATGAGCTTTCAGGGACTCGCCCAACCATCCCGCACTGCTCTTGGTGTTGCCATTCGCAGAGCGTCGCATCAACTTTATGACTCGCCTCCGCTCGTACTGGACGATCCAATCGCTGTCCCAATTCTGGGTGAACGCTACCGCCCCGCAATGGAAGAGGCAGCCGCGTCCATTCATGAGACCTTTTCAGTGTCAATGCGCGCCTGGGTCGTCGTGCGTAACCGATTGGCTGAAGATAATCTCGCGCAAGCCGTCCATCAAGGCATTCGCCAATATGTTCTGCTGGGAGCAGGCCTGGACACATTCGCGCATCGCAATTCGCATCCGGGTCTCCAGGTCTTTGAGGTTGACCATCCTGCCACGCAACAGTGGAAGCGCGAGCTAGCGCTCTCAAATGGATTGCCAGATCCTTCCTGCCTGCATTACGTTCCGGTGGATTTCGAGCGCCAGGACCTGGGTCAGCAATTGGCAATTAGTGGTCTGGATCTTGCGGCTCCAACTGTCTTTGCATGGCTTGGGGTGACGCCGTATCTTACGCGTCGAGCTTTTCGAACCACTCTTGCTCTTATTGGACGCTTCCCTCAAGGCAGCGGCGTCATTTTTGACTACTCCTTGCCTCGGCGGGCGCTGGCGTCACATGAACTGGAAGCCCGCGATGCACTCTCTGCTCGCGTTCAAAGGCTGGGAGAGCCCTTTCAACTGTTCTTTACCCCTGAAGAGATCAAGACTGAGCTGGCTCAGTTTCAGCGCGTGGAAGATCTGGATGCCAGGGAACTGAATGCCCGTTATTTCGCCAATCGCACAGATGGATTGAACCTTCTGGGCCGCTCAGCGAATATTGTGTGCGCATGGCGCTGATTGGGTCTGGCCGACAACCCTGAGGCCCCGCTAGGACAGTTATTCAACAACGGCGATAGGGTGTTGCATTCCGTAAGCAACGTCAGCTTGGAATGTGGATAACCAGATCAATCTGGCACGGTATGGGCGTGCCATCACGTTTGGCTGGAATGTACTTGAATTCGCGGATTGCGGATAGCAGCGTTTGCTCAACCTTTGGAGTTGCCATTCCAGAAGTGAGCCGCGCATCAGCCACCCGGCCATCGATATTGATGGTGACTTCTACCGTTAGATATTGCTCGAAACGCGGCGGAAGCTCATCAGCCGAAATGGTTGGAATCACTCCAGAAGTCTGAACCGCAAGATCATAGTGAATTGTGGAGAACCCATAGATCAGGCGTTGCTTGATACCCATCATCAATCCGGCAGTTGCCTGTTTTGCATGGGCCCGGATGATCTCTACACCCGCAGCATCTCCCGCAACCTTAGTCTGTTGCAAGCCGGCCTTCTTTCTGCTGTGTGGCTGCTGAAACGGGCTGGGACGTGGCGTGCCTTTTGGTGGAGGCTCATACGCCACTTGAGCTGCTCCAGAGCTTGCTTGGACCACTTCATATTTAGTGGGGACAATCTGGGGCGCTGTTGCGTGTCGCACCAGAACCACAACCAAGACCACCAGGTGCGCCAGAACTGACAGTGAAAAGAACGACACACGGGGGACGGTGTTGCTGGGGACAAATATCTGGTGTTGATTTAGCATCCAGCCGTGAACCTTCTTCTCCGTCGACTCTTTTACGTCAACCCTAGCGTACCTTATCAAGAAGCTGCCACAAATAAAGACTTCTACAACAAGAGATTGGTAGCCCTCTTAACTTTTGCTTGTTGGGAGGAAGTACCTGCTCTCGCCACGAAATTCGCTTTTTTATCCAGCAACCATGAAGTTGCTTCCGGCAGCTCTCGATTCCTCTTGTCCCACTGCAAACACGTAAGGCAAATCCGACATCCTATTAACCCAGAGGAACTACTATGGCCGAGAGCATGAACAACAGCTCAGACATCCCTAATTTCGATACTTATCCGTCAACTCCGCCAGATCGAGTGCTTGATACCAAGAGCGCTGAGAGGTCTGCTCTGGAGGAGCGGGCCGCCGAACTCGGCGCTGCCGCAGGCAGAATTGCCGTGATCCTACGGCAAACCAAAGAAAACGTGGAAAACCTGGCGCAGCATGGAATTTACGATCGCATGATCAATTTGGCTGAAAACGCCAAAGTCCGGACAGAAGACATGCGCCGCAGGGCGACCGACCGAGTCCATGAGATGACACATACCGCGCAGGACAAAGCTGCGGAACTCGGGACCCAAGCCAGAGAAAAGACAGCGGAACTGGGCAGGCAAGCGCGCATCAATTATTTCCGTGCCCGCCTAAAGGCCAAGCAAACCGCGCGGGACTACCCGGTGGAAACGGCGCTGGCTGCTGGGGCCGTGGGGGTGTTGGTCGGCGTAGCACTAAGAATCGGGAGGTCGAGACGTGCATACTGAGAAAAACGTGCATACTGAGAAATCGATTGCAACCATCCTGTCTGAGACCAAGGACGAACTGAAGCAGTTTGTAACCACTCGGGTCGACATTTTAAAAGCGGAGATGAACGAAAAGATTGCCCGCATGAAGGCAGTGATTCCGCTGGCGGTAGTGGCTGCCCTCTTCCTGCTTACTGCGTGGATGGTCTTCACTTTCGCGCTGATCGCCTGGGTCCATGGGCTCTTTGGCGCCGGCCTTTACGCGTGGTTATGGGCCAGCCTGATTATCGGGGCGGTTTATCTGTTGATAGGAGGCATAGCCGGGTGGCTTGCCTATTCTGAAATCATAGCCACCAGTTTGGCACCGACCCGCACGCTGAAGGTGCTGCAACAGGACCAAGTCTGGATACAGAATGAAGCGAGGACAGCATGACCGAAGGAATTCCTGTAGACGTACTGGAGAAACGCGCAGCCGACGAACGCCGCCAGTTGCATAACTCAGTGCAACAATTGCGAGAAAGCGTACATGAGCGGCTTGACGTTAAACGTAACGTAAGAAACCACTTGGGGATGGTTTCCGGTGCAATGGCGGCAATCGGGCTGATCCTGGGCTATAGCGTAACCGGCATTTTTACCCGCGACTAGGTTCTGGACGCCCGCTTGGCCCGCAAGTTAGCGGCGCTAAGGTTTTTGCTGGATTCGAATGGCTGCTGGACGTGTCTCGTCCCGCAGCCGTTTACTTTATAGCGTCTTTATTGGGCTCTTCTGGCCAACTAAGTCGAAGACCATCTACTCTGCTTTGCTTTTTCGTGGTATAACGCTCATTCATCGACTTTCCAATCGTTTAAAAATGCCCTTTTCCCCAGGCAGGGCGTTTGCTGAGGAGTGTAGTGAATGTCAGAAGAGGCTAGAACAGGGAAACGGTTTCCGCTGGAACTGCCGATCAAGATCCACGGCAAGGGCGGGGACGAAGGCGCCACCACCGGAAACATGAGCGCCGCAGGTGTATATATTATGGCCGATTTGGACTTGGCCATCGGCTCCAACATTGAATTTGATATAACCTTGCCGGCCAATGTGCTGGGAACGCCCGGAGACGTGGAAGTCCACTGCACCGGACGCGTTGTGCGCAAGGATGCAAGCGCGGCTGCCGCAGCCGGAGCGAATTCAAATTCCACCACCAAGAAAAAGAAATCCAAGAGCGGTGTTGCTTGCGTCATTGACCAATATAAATTTATCCGCAAGAGCAAAGGGGCCAAGTAATGCTGAAGATCATATTGGCTGACAACCAGGCAATCTTCCGCACCGGCGCGGCAAAAGTACTGGCCGTGGAAGACGATTTGCGCATTGTGGCGCAGGCCGAAAACACCGAAAAAATGATGATGGCGCTGGAAAAGTTTCATGCCACGGTCATGATCTTTGGCGTTGAGACCCATCCCAGCCTGCCCACCGTGGTGGAGACGGCAAGAAAATTCAAGACCAAGCTCGTGGCGATTGCCGAGACCGGACAGGACTCCCGGCACTACCTGACGAATGGCGTCCACGGCGTGATCTACCGCAACGTAAGCGGCGAATCGCTGGTGCAGTGCGTACGCAAGGTCAGCAAAGGCGAAACCTGGGTGCAGGACACGCAGGAGAGCAAAGAGACCGCTGAGAACGACCTGGTGGGCGCGCGCGTCCGCGACCGGCTGACGGCTAAAGAACTGAAGATTGTTGCGCTGATTGTGCAGGGCTACAAGAACAAAGAAATTGCCACACAACTTGGCACGACCGAGCAGGTGATCAAGAATTATCTGCGGAACGTTTATGACAAAATTGGCGTTTCTGACCGGTTGGAACTTGCGCTCTTTACGATTCACCATCGTATATTGGCTGAAGCAGCGGCGACATCAGTGGCGGCAACTGCGGCCCCGGCGGCGCGGTAGAGCAAATCCTCAAGATCAGTGTGGCCCCGAATTTCTCGGGGCCAATTTTTATACCTGCTCTACCGGTCGAACTGGTTGATCGGAACGAGGGGCGGATAGGAAATCCGTCGCGAGATCCAACAGCTCCTCCCCACCTCATTTTGGTGGCGATTCTCCGGTCATCCATTGCAATTCCTTCTCAATGCAAGTTGGATTATCACAGCGCTGGCGACCCGCGCTCCACGAATTTTTACAGAAGTAAACTAATCCACGGTCAAGAACCACAGCCCGCGCCGTGGATGAATTGCTGAATTCATTAAGCGGTGTTTAGTAGCTGATCATGCTTTCGCCAGGCTTAATCCGGCGAGCGCCATACCCCATCAAAGCAGAGTAGCCTCTGCTTCATAAACCGTTCCATAGCTTCGGCCTTGCGGACTAGCGACGGTTACTTTCGATCACGTTTGGCGAACGATTTGGTACTGTTCCTTCCCCGCCTTAGAACAAACCTAAATCACGGCAGGGTTTTCGCGATCTCCGGGCCTTCCTCTGCTGCCTGTTTTGTAGGTTGCGGCTGAAGATGGAACTTAGTCAAGCCTTCTTTGAGCACTTCGAAAGCTTCTTCCGGCGTGTCTACCATCGTAAAGCCGTTTACGTCTTCCGGAGAGATCGTTCCGGCATCGGCCAGCGCTTCGAGATTCAGCACGCGGTTCCAGTATTCCCGGCCATACACAATCACCAGAATTTTCTTGGCCAGCTTGTGGGTTTGCGCCAGAGTAAGGATTTCAAAAAATTCGTCCAGCGTGCCAAAGCCTCCGGGAAAGACCACCAGAGCTTTTGCCAGGTACGCAAACCAGTATTTGCGCATGAAGAAATAATGGAATTCAAAATTCAGTTCCGGAGTGATGTATGGGTTGGGATACTGCTCAAACGGCAGCCGGATATTCAGGCCAATCGTTTTCCCTCCGGCTTCGCGCGCGCCGCGGTTCGCCGCTTCCATAATTCCGGGCCCGCCCCCTGAAGTCACCACAAACCTATGACGCTTTCCCGGAAGCGTCAGCGTCCATTCGGTAAGCATGCTCGCCAGCCTCCGGGCTTCTTCGTAATAGCGTGCCATCTCGACTGCGGCGTGCGCGCGTTTCAGCGCTGCTTGCAGTGCATCGCCATCTTTGCTCCCGGGTTGTTGGTCTGGTGGCGCAGGCTTCGCCGATCCCGGCTTTTCCAGGATTGTCAGGGCATTCTGCGCGTCGGGCAGGCTGGCAAACCGCGCGGAGCCAAAAAATACCACGGTATCCTGTATTTTTTCGCGCCGAAACCGTGATAACGGCTCCTGGTACTCCGAAAGGATGCGCAAAAGCCGTCCATCAGGGCTGTTCAGGAACTCCGGATTGAAATACGCCATGGGAGCAGGAAGCAACTCCGGCATTGGCTCTTCAGCGTCAGGGTTTTTATTGCTGTTTTCCATTCGATCTATCTACAAGATTTGTTGTGTAAATAAATATGCGCCTTCAAACTCGATCACGATAGCGGACAGCTTCCACCACGCCAAGCCATATATCCAGGAGACCAAGTCCGGAGACCGCTCCGCGTACAAAGCCCAATTGCACCAAATGCTGGAACCCGGTCCATTGTGCGGTCCATCCATCGCTGAACCAGAAGCGTGTCCAGGGAAGAACAATCAGCACTAATCCTAGTTCGATGCAAAATAGAACATACACAACCACAAAGACACGCTGCAGCCACACGGGCATTTCAGCGCTGTTCTCCGGGGTCGGTTCAGTCGGCTGCGCTGGAGTGGGGTCGTCGATATTCGTTGAAGTAATTTTCAAAAGATTTAGGGAATTTGTTGTCTAGTTTTCTTTAGTTGGATGCAATAGAAGATTTTATGCTTTCAGCGTCTTTATCCGGCTCGCCACGTCGCGAAAATCGATGTTCGAGCCATACACTTCCATAAAATTCGTCAAGGCAGCTTTGTTGTCTCCCGCAGCCTGGTACGCCGCTCCCAAATCATAATAAATGCTGCAGCGGCTGCCGGTGTCCAATCCGGGCAATTGCAGGGCTTTTTGGTACCAGCGGACGGCTGCTTCAGGCGCGCCCTTATCCACCAGGCATTGCGCCAGCCAAGTCAAAGCCTGTATGGGTTGAGAGAACGCAGCGCCACGATCGACCGCGTGACAAACCTTTTGCAATTCGCCAATCGCTTCATCCAGCAGGCCCATTTCCTTGAATGCGATGCCAAGGTTATAGTGCGTTTCCGGATCTTCTTCGGGCTCGGCCGCTTCAGATGTCTCTTCCTGCAGTTCAGAAAGAATGTCGCTCAGCACGTTGGCGGATTCCGTGTCCTTCATCTCGCCGTTAGAGCGTTTGTCAATCACTGGGGCCGGAACTGCTGCCATCGCGGGCGCTGAAGTGTGTAACGTGGTTGCTGGCGTTGGTTTGGGAGCGAAATCGGCAAGATCTGACTGCTCCAGGTCCTGAAGAAAGTCGCCAAGTATGTCTTCTGTCGACTGCGCAGGCTGTGCCGTCGGCGCTGGTTGCGGCGGTGCAACCCTTTTCGACGCCGGCTTTGGCTTGGGCGGCGGCTCTGGGATGTTTAAGACATTTTCCAGATCCAGCCCAGCAGCCGGCTGTGCAGCTACTGGTCGATCTTCAATCACAGGCGCGGCAGAGATCGGTTCTGGAGCAGAAGGTTCCACTGCTTCTATGGGAGCAAATGCAACAGGCGCTTCTTCAATCTCAATCGGTGTTGCCTCAACGGCCACAGGTGTAACACCTGACTGTCCTTTGGAAACTTGGGCTATCAGCTCTGTAACTTCTGGAGCATCCGGCGCAAGCTCAGTCAAATCCAGAATCGCCGCCTTGGCCTGGTCCCACATTTTCTGAGAAATATAGAAATTGATTTCCTGGACCTTGTCCGCAACCATGGAGGAAATATCAGGCTGCTCGGGTTCAATTGAAACCACAGGCTCCAGCGGCATTTCGGCCGGGCTCGCCGGCTCTGTTGCAATTTCCTGATATGACTGCACCTCAAGTGCAGGAGCCGGAGACTCTTCCGGCTCAACTTCAATCATCTCTTCCCACTCGTTCGAGAGATCAATCTCCGCCTCTTCAGGCGCAGCGGCGCGCGCAGGCGCATCCATCGCAACCGGCTCAAGATTTATTTCTACAGGTGGTGGGCTGACTGATGACGCAGCCGCAGGTACCACGTCAATCGCGGCACTCACCACTGGCTCAGGCTCTACAACAATGTCAGCGGCATCGAACGAAAATTCCTGGACTGAAGGCGCAGCTTCCGCTTCAAGTTCAACGGGCGCTTCAGCTACAGGTTCCGGCGGAGCGGCAGGCTTGGTTTCAACCGGAATCGGCGGCCACGTGGCTTTAGCGGGAGTAGGAGCAGGTGGTGGCGCTACGGGAGCTGCTGTCGCAGGCGCGCGCAGCGCAAATTTCTTTGCCGCCTCAAGATATTTTGTTGCCTCTGCCGGATGGCCAAGCTCGTCATAAATTTTGCTCAGGTTCTGATACATCCTGGCCGCATCGCCATAGCGCTCAGCTCGCGCATACAAACTGGCCAGCCTCTGGTTGAGATTCACATCGTGCGGGGCCAGCGGCAAAGCGGCTTCCAACGGCGGAATCGCTTTTGCAGGAACGTTGTAAGAAACATACAGTTCGGCATCCGTCAAAGCGGATTCAATGGCCTTTTCCGTGGGAGGATCGTAACTCTGCTGCACCGGGGGGGCTGTCTCATCCAGCTCCTCCACCATGAAGGCCTGTGCCGCTTCCTCGGGTGTGAGGATGCGCGTAGCTGAATCCTCGCCCAGCTTGGCCAACATCTGTTTGTGGTTTTGGGCATGGAGGGCGTTTTCCGGCTCCATCTGCGCGAGCTTCTGGTAGAGATCGCGGGCTTCGGCAAAATTGCCTTTTTGCGCCGCCGCATGCGCCTGGATCTCAATCGTCTCTGCGGTCTGCGCGTGGCCGTCTGATTGATTAGTCAGGCGGTTCAAAATCGCCAGCGCCGCCGGATTGTCCTTTACACGGTGGGTCAGTGGGCCTAGCGTTTCCTGCAATGCCGCAGCGTTGCCGCCGAACAGGCGCTCGGAATGTTTTTCATACAGGCGCAATGCATTCTCTTCGCGATTGTTGGTCACATACCACTGCGCCACGGTGCTTACGCCGGTAGAGTCATTGTGCTTCGCCAGCAGCTTCTCGGCGACTTCTTCCACTCCATCCGCGTTGCCAGTATGAAGTTTCGCGCGCAAAAGAGCCCGCAAGCCGTCTGGCTTGGAATCGAGATCAGGGACCTGCTCCAGATACCCGACTGCTGCTTGGCTGTCGCCAGCTTCCACAGCAATTAGCCCACGTAGCATCAGCGCGCCGGTATTGGCGGGATCGAGTGCAAGCACTTTGCCCAGGGCTTCTTCCGCTGCGGTATAAGAACCCCGCGCGTAAAGCGACTCCGCCGCGGTGAAATAAATGTTGCGGGCATCATCTTTCTTGCCCAGTTTTGTGTAGAGATCGGCTAGCTTCGCCTGTGTGTGGGCATTTTCAGGATCAAGTTCCAGTATCTTCTGAAACACTCTGGCCGCTTGCGCATTGTCGCCCGACTTTAAAAGATGGTCGGCCACTTGCATGTAGTGGACGCGGGCGTCATTGTAGAGGCCTTGCTGGCCATAGAGTTCCGCCAGCTTCGTGGTGTTCTCAGAGTTATACGGGCCAATTTTGGTCAGTTTCTTGTAAATGGCAATGGCTTTAACGGCAAAGCCGTTTTGCGCGTACTGATCGCCAACTTTTTTGAAGTAATAGGTGGCCTGGTCGTTGTTGCCCAGGCGCGCGTAGAGGTCCCCAATCGTATTTAGGACAGTCAGGTCCTTGGGGTCTTCCTTGATGACCTTTTCGTATTCAGAAATCGCGTTGGGCAGCTTTCCCTGCTGGACAAACTTCTCCGCCTGCGCGAGGACCTTTACTTTGTTGAAACCAAACCCGAGTGCCATAAAAAATCAATCAATCTTCAAGGGCAGCCTTTCCAAATGCCGTGGGAAACCGCGTACAAGTGTAATTGGGGCTAAAGTACCACAGAAAAATGGCGAAACCCAAGCCACCTGGGGTAATCGTTAGTGCATGTCGGTTATTTACCTTATCGGTTATTTACCTTAAAGGTTCAGGCAGGCCGCTGCAATTCCGTAAGAAGCCCGGAGTCTGAGTTTAAACCATCCGCACAGCCCAATTTGTAATCTCTCAACCTCGGGCTGAATACTTCATAAGAAGGGTGATTCGTTGAGGCAAAAAACGAGGCCTCGATTTCTCGGGCCTCGCTCCTGACTGGGTGCTGATTAATGTGTGCCAACTGCTTTACTGCGGAAACGGCACATTTTTGGTCCCCGACGCCAGATTCGGATTGCAGGGCAAATTGGTCGGCTGGCTTGCCGGAGAGGGTGGATTCAGGTTGGGGGAGGAAAAGTCAAAGAACTCTTCCATATCTGCCTGGGCTGCGTCGCGTGCCGTGAGGTTCGGGAGATTGAAGCGTTTTTCCACAAACTTCAAGACCGCCGTATAGTCCATTGGCGTGTGAGAAACATAATGCGGCTTGGCGAACGGCGACACGATGATTAACGGGACGCGGAAGCCTGTGCGGATGAAATCGTCATTCGGGTCTTTTCCGGCAATCAGGTCGCGCGGCTTGATGCCGTCCGGACTCGCCACATGCATGATGGCCGCATCGGTTGGGTATTTTCCCGCGACCACCGCCTGACCGGATGCGCCTACCGAAAGTTCCAGGATAGGCCGTCCGTCAAT
>JBAVLE010000314.1:0-21827 GCA_049688735.1 Candidatus Angelobacter sp.
CCTTCGAGGGCAATCGCCCGTCGAACGTGATTTTGGCGGAACGGCTGAGTCCAGAGACCCTGGGCAAGCTAGTGGCGCTTTACGAGCACAGCGTGTTTACACAGGGAACGATCTGGCAAATCGATTCGTTTGATCAATGGGGCGTCGAGTTGGGCAAGGCGTTGGCCCAGAAGATTATCCCGCAACTCGAAGCAATCGAGGAGCCGTCACTGAAGCACGATAGCTCGACCAACGCACTCATCCGGCGCTACCGCGATCTCAAATGTGGAACACCACAAATCAAAAAGAGCGATTGAGGGAGGCTGCATCGATGAGCCAGAGGTCATTTTCGATCAAGCCCGTACCGCCCTTCCGGTTGGATCTCACAGCTTGGGCACTCCGCCGGCGTCTCGAGAATGCGATAGATCGCTGGGATGGAAGTATCTACCGTCGCGTTTTGATGGTCAATGGTCAAGCCATAGAAATAGCTGCACACCAGAGTGGCGGCCCAGAGGCGCCACAACTGGAAGTCCAGATGACCGCCCCACGTCTAACGGTGCGCCAAGAGGAGTCCACGAGAGCGTTGCTCGAACGCATGCTTGGAGTGCATGCCGACTTGGAGCCTTTTTACAAGCTGGCAGCACGCGACCCAAGGTTGCAGCCGTTGGTCGACGAATTCCGCGGGCTCAAGCCTCCGCAATTTCCCACCGTGTTCGAGGCCGTGGCCAACGGCATCGCATGCCAGCAACTCTCGCTGCTGGTGGGAATTCTTCTCCTCAGCCGCTTAGCACATAAGGTTGGAGTCGTATCAGAAGGCGCAAAGGATACAGAGCACGCTTTCCCCGATCCGGCAGACTTTTCGGGGATGAAGACAGAGTCTTTGAAACCTCTGGGGTTCAGCGCAAACAAAGCGCAGGTCTTGATCGATATCAGTTCCGCGGTTCGTGATCGGCGCCTGGATCTGGATTCGTTAGTGAGACTCGACAATCAGGTCGCGATTGAACGATTGGTAGAACTGAAAGGGGTGGGTCGCTGGACTGCGGAATACGTTCTACTTCGGGGGCTCGGCCGGTTGGATATCTTCCCGGGAGATGACGTCGGCGCACGCAAGAAATTGGCCGATTTCTTAGGCAAGAGAAAACCGTTGGACTATGAAGGGGTGCGCAAGGCCGTTGCCGGCTGGCAACCATATGCGGGTCTCGTCTATTTCCATCTCTTGTTGGCTCGCATAAAGAAGGCTGGATGGCTCGATTCTCATGATGACGAGCATACCATCAGCCAGGATTCCACAGTTAATTCAGTAGTAGGACGAGAGTTGAAAACCGCTTAGTCGTGGAACAAAGGCTCTCAAGCGGAATCTGATCCAGAGGTTGGACGTTCGGCACGAAACGCGAAAGGAACTCGGCATGAGAAACTTTATTCTTGGCATTCTGGTTACACTTATCGTCGTAGCTGCGATCGTGTATATCGTGGGCCATTTTGGCTTTATCGACATGCGCGCCGACCAGCAGCCTTCGCGGTTTGAAACTTCATTTGCCGGCAGAGCCATGGACGCGTCCACCGAACGGCACGCGCCGAACGTCAAAAATCCGATCGAGCCGACGGACACCAATCTGCACGAAGGCATGAAAGTCTATGTCACATATTGTTCCCAGTGCCATGGCGATCCAGCCATACCGGTGAGCGCTTTGGGGAAGGCAGAATATCCGCCGGCGCCGCAGTTCATTAGTCATCCTGCTGATATGCCGGAAAACCAGAACTTCTACATTATTGAGCACGGCGTCCGCTTAACAGCGATGCCCGGGTGGGAAGGCGTTCTTAACCAGGACCAGGCCTGGAAGGTCACCACTTTCCTCAGTCACATGGATAAGCTCCCGAGTGCGGTGGAGAAGGAGTGGAAGGCGAGTCCTGGACAGCTCTCGCATTGATCATGGACAGCGAGCTGCTTTCCAGACCTCTTGGCCAGCCGTCTCTGTGCCCGGTACAAACGGACTATTGCGATATCTCCTCGAAACAACGAGGATGGGTGGCAGAACTTATCAACGATCCGGCCACGGACGGCGGGCCGGAAATCGTTGCAAGATAGCACAACGAGAGCAACATCGGTTAAAAGAGATGCGTATCAGCTAAGTGATGCTGTAGCGGGCCTTTTGTTGGTGGACAAGAACACGTAGTAGAGGACAACCGCATTGTTGAGCGTGATCTAATGCGTGCGAAGTTTCTCACGCGCCGCGTTCTGTTGGTGGAGGTGATTTGATGGCAAACAAAGAAGGAGCGCAGGAAGATGTCCGCCTGGTGGTAGCGGATGTTGATGGTGCCCTGGTCACTCCCGATAAAGTCCTGACACCACGAGCGCGTGCCGTGGTCCGGAAAATCATTGAATCTGGGATCGCTTTTACCATCACCAGCGGCCGGCCTCCGCGAGGCATGAAGATGCTGATCGACGATCTTCAGCTTAAGGACCCAGTCACCGCGTTTAACGGTGGTCTATTCCTCAATCCCGATCTTTCTGTCATTCGCGAAAACCTGCTTCCCCGCGAAGCGGTACAACCCGTGATTGACATCCTGATTAAACACAAACTCGACGTCTGGATTTATAGCGATAAGGACTGGTATGTCCCATCGCGCCATGGCCCTCACGTGGACCGTGAAGAATGGACGGTCAAGTTTCCCCCGATCGTGGTGTCGAGCTTTGATGGTCTGTTGAATCGAGTGGCTAAGATCGTCGGAGTCAGTGACGATCTTGAAACCGTGGCCGGCTGCGAAAAGGACGTGCAAAAGGAATGCGGCGAGCACGTCTCGGCCGCGCGTTCCCAACCCTATTATCTGGACGTAACTCATCCGAAGGCCAACAAAGGAGAGGTCGTCAATGTACTTTCAGAAATGCTGCATGTCCCAACCGCAAATATCGCGACTATCGGAGATATGCCGAACGATGTGTTTATGTTCAAGCGCAGCGGGGTGAGCATCGCCATGGGGAACGCGAGTTCAGACGTGCAACATGCTGCCAGGTTTGTGACCAGTTCCAACAAAGAAGAGGGTTTTGCACTGGCCATGGAACGATTTGTCCTTCGAACTCAGCCCGCCTGAGGGTGGCCTGAGGAGAGGCATTTTCTACAAGATGAGTCAGCCATGATCATTGTGGTAATGGGCGTCTCAGGATCGGGGAAAACAACCATCGGCACACTGCTTGCCGATGCGCTCCAATGCTCATTCCTTGAGGGAGATTCCCTGCACTCCAAAGAGAACATCGAGAAGATGAGTCATGGGATCCCACTAAACGATGCTGATCGCGCCCCGTGGCTAGCGGCCATTCACGCCCGAATCTTGGAGTTTTTCAAGCGAGGAGAAAGTCTTGTCGTGGGATGCTCCGCTCTGAAGCAGCAGTATCGGGAATTTCTAGCTGAAGCGGTTCCCATCGATTGGGTTTATCTGAAGGGCTCCGCGGACCTGATTCGTTCGCGCATGAAGCATCGGCCGAGCCACTTCATGAAGGGGAACATGCTTGCCAGCCAGTTCGAAGCGCTGGAAGAGCCGTCTGACGCCATCGTCATCGACATATCACTTCCTTCTCGTGCCATTTTGGCGCAGATACTCGCTCGATTGCGGCAACCAACGCCCACCCTTCAGAACGATACCGTCCCTCAAGATAGACAGAAAAAGCCTATGGTCGGGTGAGATATGGGGGATGTGGCCGTGTCTGATCAAAAACACTTCGAGCCAAGCAATGCCAACTAAGGAGGTAGGAAATGAAAGCGATTTCGGTTGTACCCGGGACCAAGACCGTGCGGTTAGTCGACCGGCCGGAGCCATCGATCTCCGCACCCGACGAGATAAAGGTTCGTGTGCTGCGGGTGGGCATCTGTGGCACTGACCGCGAGGAGGCCGCAGGTGGCCGCGCCCAGGCGCCCCCTTCCCACAAAGACCTGGTTCTTGGCCATGAGATGTTCGGGCAGGTGGTCGAAACTGGCCGTGATGTGAAGCAGGTCAAATCTGGCGATTATGCAGTGTTTACCGTTCGTCGAGGCTGCGGAAAATGCCGTCCTTGTGCGATGAATCGTTCTGACATGTGCGAGACAGGGCTCTACTCGGAGCGCGGCATCGCTGGCATGGATGGATATCAGACCGAATACGTGGTAGATCACGAGCAATACGTCGTACGCGTACCGCCTGAACTCGAGGCGGTGGGAGTGCTCGCCGAGCCTTTTTCAGTGGCGGAGAAGGCGATCGCCGAGGCTGTGCAGTTGCAAACGATCCGACTGCCGCATTCTTCCCCGCAGGATTGGCTATCTGGAAAGCGCTGCCTCGTCGCCGGACTGGGGCCGATTGGCCTGTTGGCGGCATTGGCGTTGCGCCTGCGCGGCGCCGAAGTGTGGGGCTTAGACGTGGTTGATGCGAGCACGGTCCGCCCCCAGTGGTTGAATTTGGTTGGCGGCCATTACATCGATGGACGTCAGATTACCCCCGACCATTTTGTCGGCCAGATCAAGTTGTTCGAGTTGGTCTTGGAGGCTACTGGCATCGCCAGTCTCGAATTCGACCTCATTGATGCATTGGCCATCAATGGAGTGTATGCGGTGACCGGCATACCATCGGGCGATCGTCCGCTGAAAATCGATGGTGCAGAATTTATGCGCCGGCTCGTGCTATGTAACCAAGTTCTGGTAGGGAGCGTCAATGCATCGCGCGATCACTTCCAATTGGCCGTGAACGACCTCGTCCAGGCAAAAACCCGCTGGCACGACCATGTAGCTGATTTGATTACGCAACGTCACAACTACACGGAATTCGAAAATGCGTTTCAGCATCACGGTTCAGACGAAATCAAGGTCGTGCTGGAGTGGAGCGGAGGCCGAGTGCCTCCCGAGGATAAGGTTCATCAGTCTTCTTATCACGAAGAACCTGTGGTCTAAGTCTTAATCGTGTGCTGGGATTTTTCTGACTTTGACCACCAAGAGGATGTGGGAAATGAAATCCGACGTGCGTGTATTTGCCGATGTGAATGAACTCAGCCTCCGCGCGGCCGAGGCTGCGGTCAGAACAATCAACGAGTCTGTGCGAAATAATGGCAGCTTTTCCATTGCGCTCTCGGGTGGTAATACGCCGCGAGCTTTCTATCGCATGCTCTCTTCCCGGTTTCGAGACCAGATCCCCTGGACAAAAGTGCAAGTTTTCTGGGGAGACGAGCGTTACGTGCCACTTGGTGATCCACGCAGTAACTACCGCATGGCTAGGGAGACTTTGCTGGATGCGGTTCCGTGTCCGGCTGGGAATGTGCATCCGATGCCGACGGAACTGCCTGATCCCGGCGTAGCCGCTCGGGAGTATGAGAAGACGCTCAGGAGCTATTTCTCAAAAGACTGGCCGCACCTCGACATGGTTCTTCTCGGACTCGGAGAAGAGGGACATACGGCATCGCTCTTCCCAGACTCACCTGCCCTCAATGAAGCGAAGCGCTGGGTGGTGGCCGTGAAAGCCCCGGCCGAGCCACGTCTGCGCCTTACGCTAACTTTGCCAGCACTCACTGAGGCGGCCAACATTTACTTTCTGGTGGCAGGATCGAACAAGGCACAAGCATTACACCACGTTCTCAGCGGGCCGCCTGACCCGAAGGATTACCCGGCGTCCGGCGTTCGCCTAGCCCATGGGACTGTGATCTGGTGGGTGGATCGGGAAGCAGCAACACTAGTCAGGGAGTCGGCGGCATAGTGTCCATGGGCAGGCATTATCACTTATTTCTTGCCGAAAACCTGCTGATCGATCAGCGAAAGGCACTCCTTGGTGGCCGGACGGAAGACTTTCAGTGATCCTGATCCGTTTGGTAATCTTCGAGCATCTCAACGAGCGAAATGGGCGCATCGCCGAGCCCTCCCTCACGAAGAAGAAAGTAATTGTTGGCATGGCAGACGTTGTCGGCGCACCTTGACTATTGTCGGTCAACCTAGGACAGCTTCTGATGAAGATTTTGGTCCTCAATTCTGGATCCAGTAGCCAGAAAGTCTCCCTTTACAAGATCGGGGAGACTCTTCCGGACGATCCTCCTGATTGCCTGTGGGAGGCCAGGATCGAGTGGGATGGCAAACTCGCAGCAATTGTGATTAAAGACTCCGCCGGCACCGCAGAACAGGAGCAGATGAAAGTCTTATCGCGTGCGGAAGCCGTCGAACACCTGCTGGACAATCTGTTGAGGAGTGGCCCAAAGGTTCTCTCTTCGCCTTCCGATATCGATTGTGTAGGGCATCGCGTCGTCCACGGGGGCCCACAGTACGAAGAACCTGTCCTGATCACTCCGGAAGTGAAATCCGGAATTGCCGGGGCTTCGGCCTTTGCACCGCTCCACAATCGCGCGGAACTGGAAGGGGTGGAGATCATTGAGAGGCTGCTGGGCTTGGTTCGGCAAGTGGCCGTTTTCGACACGGGGTTCCATCGCACAATGCCGTTAGCAGCGTCGGTTTACCCGGGGCCCTATGATTGGTTTGAGCGCGGCATCCGTCGTTACGGCTTCCACGGCATTAATCATCAGTACTGCGCCCAGCGTGCAGCCCGGCTTTTAGGCAAAGAATTGACCTCGCTCAAATTGGTCACCTGCCATCTAGGCAATGGTTGTTCTCTAGCTGCGGTGTGTAAAGGTCACAGCATTGACACCACCATGGGATTCACTCCTCTCGAAGGTCTGATGATGGGCACGCGCTCTGGCTCTATAGATCCAGGAATTCTCACATATCTGATGCGCAATGATGGACTACAGGCCCAGGAGATCGATGACATGCTGAACCGAGAGTCGGGGTTGCTTGGGATTTCGGGTGCTTCCGGCGACATGCGGGAAATTCTGTCGGCCATGAAAGGAAACCATGCGCGAGCAAAGCTGGCGTTCGATATCTACGTGCATCGTCTGCAGGCTGGGATCGGAGCCATGGTTGCCGTGTTGGGAGGAATTGAGGTGCTCGTGTTCACCGCAGGTGTCGGGGAACATTCCCCTGAAGTGCGGTACGCGACATGCAGCAAATTAGGATTTGTCGGTCTCAAACTCGACGAGGCAGCCAATGTGCGGCCTTCTCCTGACTGCGATATCGCTGCCCTAAATTCCGCGGTACGGATCCTGGTGATTCGGGCGCAGGAGGACTGGGCAATCGCACGAGAATGTTGGAAGCTCACGCACGAAGGTGCGCCTGCCAGACTGAACTCGTGAAATTATTTTCTCTCTTTCAATTCCCTGGAGGCTTCTTTGGCTCGTGTTCCCAAAATCTCTCCCGCACTCAAGAAACGCGCCATGCACATCAAACTGGTCCTCATGGACGTGGACGGCACGATGACGGACGGCAGCGTCACTCTGCTCTCGCAAACCGACGGTACCGCCCTCGAAATCAAAACCTTCGACGCCCACGACGGCCAGGGCCTAACCCTGGCGCAGACCGCCGGCCTGCGTACAGGATGCATTACCGGTCGCGAAAGTGCGGCACTCCTCCGCCGAGCCCACGAAATGAAGATGGAATTTATTTATATGAAACAGCCGCTGACAATGCAGGCCTATGAAGAAATCCTTCGCAAAGCGGCCGTCTCCGATTCTGCTGTCGCCTATATCGGCGATGACCTCCCAGATATTCCCTTGATGCGTCGCGCCGGCCTCGCCATTGCCGTTGCCGACGCCGTCCCCGAGGTAAAAGAAGCCGCGCACTATACTACGAAGGCGCTCGCCGGCCGGGGTGCAATCCGCGAAGCCGTTGAAGTCATTCTCAAATCCAAAGGCATTTGGAAAGCCATGATCGATAAAGCGCGGGCATGACGTAGTTTCAATCGTTCACTTTCAGCACCGCCATGTGGCTTATATCGGCAGCACCATCCTGATCACATTCAAGAGAGGAACCGGATACACCCCCAACCAAAGCAAGAGGATCGCAAGAGCCACCAGCACCGTATAACTCCCACTGAATGCGTTGGGTTCGGCGCGAGGCGCTTCTTGGCGCACGCGTACGTACATCGTAATTACAACCCTGAGGTAGTAGAACAATCCGATTGCACTGCTGATGACCAGGATGAGGATCAGCGCCCAGATGCCTGCTGAAGCGCCGGCGGTCATCACGTAAAACTTTGCCAAAAATCCCGCAGTTACGGGAATGCCAGCGAGCGACAACATCATAAGCGTAAAAATACTTGCCAGCACCGGTCTGCGCCAGAACAGGCCAGAGTAGTCTTCCAACGTATCGGCGTCCCGTTCTTCATCGGAGAGAACCGTGACGACGCCAAATGCGCCGACTGTCGTTATGAAGTATGCCACCAGATAAAAGGCGACCGCCTCGGAAGCCATCGCACCGCTTGCCTCGAAAGCGACCAGGAGGTAGCCCATGTGGGCAATGGATGAGTATGCCAGAATGCGTTTGACGTTGTTCTGCAATAAGGCCATCAGGTTGCCGATGAGCATCGAGGCAATGGCGATGATGGCGAACAATACGAAAACCGCTCGGAAGTGCTGTGCGCCGACAGTGTAGAAATACCGCAGCAGGAGAGCGAAAATCGCGCCCTTGGAGATAGTGGCAATGAAAGCGGTGACCGGCGCAGGAGCACCCTCATAGACATCTGGTGTCCAGAGATGGAACGGAACCACGCCGAGCTTAAAGCCAATACCCGTGATGATGAGTGTCAAGCCTGCCAGCACCAGTAGGCTATTCTGCCCGTCCGCCAACAACGCAGCCAGGCGGAACAAGTCCATTGTGCCGAGTTGCGCGTAAATGAGGGCCATCCCGAAGAGCAGGAAAGCGGAAGACGATCCCGCCAGAATCAAATACTTGATTCCAGCTTCTACTGGGCGACGGCGAGTGTGCAGATAAGCGGACAGCGCGTAGAGCGCCACACTCAGAATTTCCAGTCCTAGAAAGAAAGAAACGAAGTGGCTACTCGCCACCAAAACCATCGAACCCAGCGTTGCCACCAGGAGCAGAACGTAGAGTTCTTCGCGAGTCTCCGCGTGTCCCTCGAGATATCCATGACAGAGAATCGCGATGGCAAACGTCGCCGTAAGGATGAGGCCGATATAGAACAGTGCGTACTGGTCCAGGATCAGGAGCGACGTCACCTTGCGAGGGACCAAAGGCGACACAAGCCACAATGATCCAAATGCCGCAGCTAATCCAACGAGAGTACTGCCCAGGCTAAACCAATGTCTTCGCCAAGCTGCGACCTCCAGCATGACCAGGACGGAAGTCCCAGCAATAAGCAAAAACGGTAATAGAGCGAGCAGGTCGTCAGTGTTCATCACTATCTCCGCAGCGCCTGCAGAGTCTGCTCTGCATGTTGTTGCAGCGTTTCCATTGCTGGATTAAAGGTGTTGAACACAGGCTGCGGGTAGAGCCCCAGCCAAAGGAGAATAATGATCATGGGAGTAAAGATGATGGCTTCGCGAACTCCGAGATCAGGTAGCGCCCAGTGGTGGTCGTTAGGCCCATGGAATGCGTACTGGACAAACTTCAGAGCATAGAAAGTGGACGCCAGGATGCCGACCGCAGCCACGGCCGTCAAGATTCTGCTCTTTTGATAAACGCCGACCAGGATCATGAACTCCCCGACAAAGTCGCCTAGGCCGGGTAATCCCATCGAAGCCAGCGCGAAAAATAGGCCCGTTCCGCCCAATCTGGGGACTGTCTCCCATAGACCATTCATTCGAGCGAGTTCCCGAGTGTGCAGCCGCTCCTGCAACCCTCCCACCAGGATGAACAACGCTCCGGTGCTGACGCCGTGGCAAATCATGGTGATCAAGGCGCCTTGGAGCGCAAGCTTGTTCCAGGCAAAGATTCCCAGCAGAACAAACCCAAGATGGTTGACGCTGGTATAGGCGACCAGCCGTTTCAAGTCAGTTTGAGCAAATGCCAGAATGGCGCCGTACAGAATCCCGATCACTGCCAGGGTCATAGCAATCGGCGCAAAAGTCTGTGCCGATCCGGGAAAAAGCGGTATTACGAAACGAAGCAGGCCATAAGCGCCGGTCTTCAACAAAAGCCCTGCCAACACCACGCTACCCGCGGTCGGCGCTTCGGTGTGGGCGTCAGGTAGCCAAGTGTGAAGAGGAAACATCGGCAGCTTTACAGCGAACGCGATGAAGAAACCTAACATGATCCACAGCGCTATGTGTGGAGATAGAGGCGTTCCCAGCAGATCGGCATATTCAAAGGTAAAAATGCCAGCCGCAGTGTGATGGGCGAAATAGAGAGCCAGGATCGCGATCAGCATCAGCAGGCCGCTTAGCTGGGTAAACAGAAAGAACTTCACCGCCGCATACAGCCGCCGCTCATGGCCCCAGATAGCAATAAGGAAATACATGGGGACCAACATCAATTCCCATGCGAAGTAGAACAAGAACAAGTTCATTGCCAGAAACACTCCGGCGATTCCAGCGAGTACCCAGAGCAAGTTGAGATGGAAAAACCCCACTCCTTCTTGGATCTCGGTCCAGGATGCCAGCACGGACATGATGCCTAGGAGGAACGTGAGCATCAGCAGCAGCAGGCTCAGGCCGTCTAATGCGAGATGGAAATGGATACCGAACGAAGGGATCCAGTTCCAGTCCAATTCCCGCAGCCAGGCCTGCTGGTGAAGAAGATTGACTCGGCCCGAGCTGCGGATCCAGACCATGAGCCCGATCACAAAGTCCGCGCTCACCGTGATCAGCGAAATCCAGCGGCTCGCCAAGGCACTCCAGCGGGCCACCGCCCACGCCAGTACGCCTCCGACCAACAGAATAACGATCAGCCAAAGCAGAATCATAGGAATAACGCAATCGCCACAAACACCACGGTTCCCGCCGCGATTGCAGCGGCGTACCAGCGTACCTGGCCGTTTTCCGTGAGCCTAAGACCCCGGTACAGGACCTCATTGAGGTCCGCGATGCCGTTGTAAAAGGCGTCCACCCCATCCTTCTTATCTATGCGCGCAAACCAAAGGATTGGCTGCACGAGGAGCTTGTCGTAACACCAGTCGAATCCCCAGTCGGCAAACCAGAACTCGTGCAGAGCTTTTCCTGCGCGAGTTGCGGTCAGAGCCTCTGACCACCGGCGGCTGCGAAGGTACAACAGACACGCGAGACCCAGGCCGATGAAGAATGCCAAGGTGACCAACCCTTCGGAACGCATCTCCGTAAGCGGCCCGAAGTGAACTTGCTCAACGGGCGGCATCGCCGTCTCCAATAAGCGAGTGAACAAAGGCACATTTCCGAGCTTCGGAGGGAGATTCACAAATCCGCCTACCAACGAGAGGACGGCAAGAGCCACCAGCGGAATTTGGATCTTGTATCCCGGCCGCTTGAGAACGCGCGCCTTCGCCTCGCCAAAGAAGACAAGAAAAATAACGCGGAAAATGTAGAGCGAGGTCAGCAGCACGCCAAACACGCCCGCAAACCACAGGGCCATGCCGCCTTGCGAGGACGACCATGTCTCCCAGACGATTAAGCCTTTGCTGTAAAAGCCGGCAGTGATGAGCGGCAGTCCGGCGAGAGAACAACCAGCGATCAGGAAAGCGCCAAACGCCAGAGGCAGTTCTTTGCGCAAGCCGCCCATCTTGAAGATGCTGTGCTCCTCGTTCATCGCTTGAATCACGACGCCCGCCGCGAGGAAGAGCAATGACTTAAAGAACGCATGGGTCATAAAGTGGAAAATACCTGCCGACCATGCGCCTACACCCATAGCAAGAAACATGTATCCGATCTGGCTGATCGTGGAATAGGCGAGCACCCGTTTGATGTCCCACTGTGTCAGCGCACTGAAGCCCGCGAACACCAAGGTAGCGGCCCCGATTGCCGCCACGGCAAACTGTACCGAAGGAGCCAGCGAAAAAAGCACGTGAGTACGCGCGATGAGGTAAACGCCAGCGGTCACCATGGTTGCTGCATGTATCAGAGCGCTGGTCGGGGTGGGGCCGGCCATGGCATCTGGGAGCCAAGTTTGCAAGGGAAGCTGGGCTGACTTGCCCGCAGCACCACCCAGCAGCAGGGCTGCAGCCACAGTCGGAAGCGCTGAACCCACGGACCATTGCCCAGCAGCCTGGCGCATAAGTTCCTGGATCTGCAGGGTGCCCAGATGCTGAAAGAGCAGAAACAAGCCGATAATCATCGCGGTGTCGCCAACGCGAGTCACAATGAATGCTTTGCGCGCTGCCAAACCATTTTTGGGATCGCCGTACCAGAAGCCGATCAACAGGTAACTGCATAGCCCAACGCCTTCCCACCCAAGGTAGAGCAGCAGCAGATTGTCGGCCAGCAGCAACGTCACCATCGAAGCGACGAACAAGTTCATGTAAGCGAAGAAACGGGAGTAGCCTTCGCTCTCAATCATCGATTCGGCGGAGTAAAGATGAATGAGGAAGCTAACAAAAGTGACTACCAGCGTCATGATCAACGAGAGGGCGTCCAGATAGAACGCAATTTGCGGGCGAAAGCCGGCAACGTCGATCCACGTCCAGAGCACTTGTGTGTAGGAGTCTCCTGGTGGGGGCGAGACCAAGAAGTTCCAGGTAATCAGGACGGAGATCACTGTGGACACGGCGATTGAAGCGACGCCGATCAGGGCCGCGGACTTCTTAGAAATCCTCGAGCCAACGAGCGCCAGCGCAATGAAGCTGGCAAACGGAACCGCCGGGATCAGCCACAACAATCTGAGCACGCTATCCTCTCATTAAACTGGCCGCATCGGCATCCAATGATTTGTACTGGTGGTGCAACTGCAGCAATAACGCAAGACCTACGGAGACCTCGGCCGCTGCCGTAGCCAGAATGAAGATAAACATGACCTGCCCGTCCGGCTGTGCCCAGCGTGAACCGGCAACCACAAACGCGAGGCCAACTGCATTGAGCATCACCTCGATCGACATGAGGATGAAGATCAAATTACGCCGCACAAGAAGGCCGATGAGTCCCAGCGCGAACAATATTGCCGCCAGCAGCAATCCGTGTTCCATCGGAATTGATGACATATCGCGTCTCCAGTTGTTCACAGTTTTGGCCGGGCCAGATGATAGGCACCGACGATGGCGCCCAGCAAAAGCATGGAAGCGAGTTCCACGCCGATTAAATAGGGACCGAACAAGGCCATGCCGACCTGCTTGGGCTGAACCGAGGCGGCGCCCTGTGGCGCGGATCCAGTTCGCAACAGCAGGTATGACACTTCCGCGATCAAGATCGCAGACAGGATGCACGGTCCTATCCACATGACAGGTTTGAGCCAGATGCGCTCTGTTTCCGTTGTTCTTGGACCCAGGTTAAGCATCATGATGACAAACACAAAAAGCACCATGATCGCCCCCGCATAGATGATCACTTCTAGCGCTGCAATGAACGGGGCGCCGAGGATGTAGAAGATCACTGCCACCGCAAGCAGCGAAACGATCAGGTAAAGCAAGGCATGGACCACGTTCAGGCGGGTGATCATCATCACCGTGGCCAGAATCGCCACCACTGCCGCGATATAGAACATTGCATCCATCAATAGCTCAAGGTAATAGCCTGCGCAAGTCGGTAGCGGGGGCCTCGTTCTCGGCTTCGCCTTTTCCTTTGCCGCCGATCTCGACGCCGCAGATCTTCCAATAGTTGTATCCGGGATATTTTCCGGGACCATCGATCAACAGTTGTTCTTTCTCATAAACCAGGCTGGGGCGATGGTACTCGGCCATTTCGACGTCGGGAATGAGTTGAATCGCATATGTGGGGCAAGCGTCCTCGCAGAATCCGCAGAAGATGCAGCGGGAGAAGTTAATGCGGAAAAACTCAGGATAGCGGCGTCCATGTTCGTCCTCGGTTGCCTGAAGCGCGATGCAATCCACCGGGCATACGGCGGCGCAGAGATAGCAGCCCACGCAGCGTTCTCCCCCATCCGGGTCGCGGGCAAGAATGATGCGCCCACGGTAACGCGGAGCGAGGTAGGCTTTCTGTTCGGGGTACTGCACCGTTATGCGGTGATGAAAGGCATGCAGGAAAACGTCCCACATGGTCCTGAGCACACTTAGCATTCGAAACCTGCCTTTCTGTAAAAGCGCGCTAGCGAAACGCGAGCGCGACTGCACCCGTTATCAGAACGTTGGCGAGGGCCAATGGCAGCATCAGCTTCCATCCCCAGGACATGAGTTGATCAAAACGCGGCCGCGGCAATGACGCGCGCAGCAGGATAAAAAAACAAATAAAGAAAAATATCTTGATGAAAAACCAAACGATTGGCGGCAACCAAGGACCCAGCCAGCCGCCGAAAAACAATATTGCGATAAGAGCTGAGATCAGCGTGACGCCCAGATACTCTCCGACGAAGAACATTCCAAACTTCATTCCGGAGTACTCCGAGTGGTAACCGGCGACCAGTTCGCTCTCGGCTTCCGGCAGATCGAAGGGCAAGCGGCGCGTTTCGGCAATGCCCGCAATAAGAAACAATAGGAAGCCGAGAAATTGTGGGATCACAAACCACATCTTCCTTTGTGCTTCAACAATCTTGACCAGGTCGAATGAACCTGCCAGCACCACCACTCCCATTAGAGATAGGCCCATGAAGACTTCGTAGCTGATCATTTGAGCCGCCGCACGCAATCCGCCCAGCAGTGAATACTTGTTGTCCGATGACCAGCCTGCAAGCACTACGCCGTAAACCCCCAGCGAAGACATGGCTAGGAAGAAGAGCAACCCCACGTTCATGTCGGTTACGATGATGCCGGGTGCAATGGGAAGCACAGCGAAAGTCATCAGCACGGTCACCACAATGATGGCGGGGGCCAGCACAAACACCGGCTTATCAGCAAAAGGAGGGATCCAGTCCTCCTTGGTGAATATCTTGATCATGTCCGCCACCACCTGGAGCAGGCCAAAAGGTCCGACGCGGTTAGGTCCGTAGCGGTCCTGCCACAACGCGAGCAGCCGGCGTTCGAGCCAAATCAACCCTGAGGCAATGCTTAACGCTACAATGAGCAGGCCGATGATCGTCGCAATGGGATAGGGGCTTGTCATGAAGAATGTGCCGGCTTGTGCTCCCGTTCCAAGACACTCCTGATAGGGAGGCTGATTCCGGCCAAGCTGGAAAGGCCAACCGGCAGCCCCGCAATACCCAGAGGCAACTCAGCCTTGATCTTGGCGGGAAGACAGTAAGCCGTACCGTCAAGTTTCATCGTGATTTTTTCACCCGCCTCGATCCCCAGGCGTTTGGCATCTTCCGCATTGAGGGCCACGTAAGGTTTCGGCGCCAGTTCAGCAACTCCCGAGGCCGACAGACTTAACTCTTCTGAGCCGAAGATGTGATAAAGGGGAACAAGCAGCCATTCATCACTGCTCCGTGCAAATGCGGTCGGGACCTGATCAAAATACTCGTCATGGAGTTGCGGCGCGGGACCAATCAACCGAACCCCGGGATCACCTCCCCGCAATGGGCCAGCAATTTCGGTCTGGTAAAAATTAGTCGCCTGGATCGAATTCCAACCCGGTGACCAGAAGAAAGGAATCAGTGCGGCAGGAGGCTGGCGGAGCGTACCTTCCATGGAGAATGAAAACGGCGTGTTAGGATCATCCTGCGGCTTGGGCTCGTGCACGCTGATGTTCGCCAACATGGCCGTGCGTCCGCTGTAGCGTTCCGGTTCTCGCGGTACTTTCTCGCCGGCGATCCGGAAAGTTGCGTCAGGCGCAGCTTGTTGGACTTGAGCTAGTGCGGGAATGGCCGCAGCCATGGCCGCTATTACATCATCGATATGCTCCCATGCGATCCCCTTCAGCCGCCCGGAAGCAGCCATCACATCGCGCAGCCACTGCCAGCTTGCTTGAATATCTCCGTCCGGCACAAAGACCTGATAGAAGCGCTGCGCGCGTCCTTCGCCGCTCACCAGCGTGCCATCCGTCTCTGCGAAGGTCCCTGCTGGAAGCGCGACTGCGGCCCTCTCCGCCGTTTGATTCAGCAAGTGATCCAGGACGATCACATGCTTCGCACCGCCCAGAAATTGATCTACTGAACGCGCCGGCGCTCGGCGATAGAGATCGTTTTCCAGGACCACGATCGCATCCACTGCCCCGCTTTGCACAGCGTCAAACGCTTGGCTCAGAGACGCGCCCTCCATCAGGGCCAGTCCGAAGCTGTTGCACTCCGGCACGATGAAACTGAAGGCGGCGGGAAGCCCGGCGATGACCAGCGCGCGGGCCACATTCGCCGCTGCCTGAACAATCGCCATGCTATTGCAACTGGCGCCTGAAATGACGAGTGGCCGTTGCGCTTTCTGCAGTTCTTGCGCGATGCCGTCAGCCAGAGCCCCTACGTCAGCCGGCAAGTCTGAGACCGCAGGCGCATTCTTATCGAGCAGGTGGGCGATGGCAAAACCGAGCCGCGCCACATCATTGGGAGCAGCACGGTAGCTATGGGTCGCGACGTCATCCAGATGTGTTGCCGCGGGAGTGGCAATAAATAGCGGACCTTTTGCATCCTGCAGCGCATCCCTTACGGCGCGGTCATCCCAGAGCGGAATGCGCATCTTGTCGGCGATTTGCATGGGCTGTTGCCGAACGGACTGGCGCAGGCTCAATGCCATTCTTGGTGCGATATTGGTGACATCCTCGCCCAGGATGAGCACCGCATCGGAAAGTTCGATTTCGCGCAGCGACGGTGAATGCACGGGGCTGTGTCGCAGGATTTCAATCATGGCCGAAATTAATGGGAAGTGGTCGTCGGAAACGCCGGCGTAAAAGCGCTCGGGTCCAACTAGCGTGCGCAAGACGAAGTTAGACTCCAGTGAAGCCCGTGGTGAGCCGATGCCGATTACTCTCTTGCCTTCGGCTATGAGCGGAGCCAAATGCTGAAGGGCCTCTGCTTTCGTGATGCTCTTGGGTTGCTGGTCGCGGGCAAGGCGTGGTTGGCGAATCCGCCGATCGCTGTTTACGAACTCATAGCCATAACGCCCACGGTCGCAAAGGAAATATCCATTGACCTCTCTGTTATAGCGAGTGACGATCTGGCGCAACATTCCGTAGCGCTCGCCCGGGGTGGTATTGCAGCCCAAACCGCAGTGGACGCAGACAGACGGCGCCATCTGCATATCCCACTTTCGCGTGTAATGCCGTTTCAGGGTCTTGTCAGTAAAGACGCCGGTCGGGCAGACTTCCGCTAAGTTGCCGCTGAACTCGTTCTCCAGCACCCCGTCTGCCTGACGACCGAAGTAAACCTGGTCCCGCAAGCCGAACGCATCAAAGTCCCTTCCACCCGCATACTCGCGATAAAAACGCACGCAACGGTAACACTGGATGCAGCGGTTCATTTCGTGATTGACGAGCGGACCCAAATATTGATTGTGGAAAGTTCGCTTCTGGAAGGCGTACCGGCGATAGGCGTGACCAGTCATCACTGTCATGTCCTGAAGATGACAATGGCCACCCTCATCGCAAACCGGACAATCGTGAGGGTGGCTGATCATCATGCCTTCAATGATTCCAGCCCGGAACGCAACGGCTTCCGGGTCCTTGATCGAAATCCGTGTCCCCTCAGCGGCAGGCGTCATGCAAGCCATGACAAGTTTTCCGCGCGTGTCCTTTTCATCCTTGAAGTGCTTGACGGCGCATTGCCGGCACGCACCCACCGAACCCATGACGGGATGCCAGCAGAAGTAAGGCAGGTTGAATCCAAGCGAGAGACACGCATGCAACAGGTTCTGCTTGGGGTCCGCCACGTAGCTTCGATCCTCGACGTAGATCCGCGCCATGCTATCTCCAGGGACAACGGTGTTCATGGATATGCCGCTCAAAATCGGAACGGAAATACTTGAGTGCGCTTTGCAGAGGTTCCATGGCGCCGGGCGCGAGCGCGCAGAAAGTATTTCCAGGTGCGTTGAATTTGGTCTGAAACTCCAGCCGTTCCAGGTGTTCGGGCCGTCCCTGTCCTTCTTCCATTGCGCCCAACATCCGTTCTGTCCAATGGAGGCCACTCCAGCAGGGCGTGCACCAGCCGCAGGACTCTTGCGCGAAGAAACGCTCCAGGTTCCACACCATGCCGACCGGACAGGTCTGATCGTCCAAGATAATCATGGTGCCGGTGCCCATCCGGCTGCCAGCTTTCTGGACTTCAGTAAAATCCATGCGTACGTCCAGATGTTCCTCGGTAAGAAAATCGGTCGAAGCACCCCCCGGAAGCAGACCTCGAAGCTTCACACCGTCGCGCATTCCACCCGCGTGTTTCTCCAACAACTCTCGGACGGTCGTACCCATCGGCAGTTCCCATAAGCCCGGCTGCTTTACCTTGCCGCTTGCGCCGTATAGTTTGGTTCCCCCATCTGCTGTGTGGCTTAAGCTCTTGAACCAATCGGGCCCGTTGTTGACGATGTGGGACACGTTGCAGAGCGTCTCCACGTTCTGCACAACCGTGGGTTTTCCCCACAGACCGGAGACTTGAGGAAATGGCGGCTTGGAACGGGGATTTGCACGTTTGCCTTCAAGAGCATTCAGAAGTCCAGTTTCCTCACCGCACATGTAACGGCCAGCGCTGACATGGAGGTGCATCTCGAGGCTAAAGGTCGAGCCGAGTATGTTTTTGCCCAAATAGTGATTTTCATAGGCCTCCCCGAGCGCCTTGCGCAAGCGTCTTTCGGACAGTTTGTATTCCTGTCGCAGAAAAATATAGGCAATGTCTGCCTCGATGGCATAGGCAGAGATGATCATGCCTTCAATCAGCTGATGTGGATCGCCTTCCATCAGCAACCGGTCCTTGAAGGTCCCTGGCTCCATCTCATCAGCATTGGCGACCAGGTACTTGGGGTGGGGCGCATCCTCGCCCATTGGCACGAAGCTCCATTTCTTGCCGGTAGGAAATCCAGCGCCGCCACGGCCTCGCAGATTGGATTTATCAACCAGGGCGCGGACCTCCGCCGCGGCCATGCGTATCGCTTTGCGCAAGCCTGCGTAGCCGCCGGAGTTTTCGTAAGCCATGCGATCCGGCGGTTCGCCTCCATGCGGCGGGATGTTCTTGGTAAGCGGCTTCTCCATGCGCGTGTCTATTTGTAGTTCTCCAGCACTTCATCCAGTTGGCCGGGTTCGACGTCTCGATAAAGGTCATCGTCGATCATCAGGGCTGGTGCGTGATCACAGACTCCTAAACAAACGATGGGCAACAGCGTAAACCGATTGTCGGCAGTGGTCTCGCCTAAGCTGATCTTGAGACGCGACGTGAGGCCTTGGCATAGCTTTTCATATCCCATGATCCAGCAGCTCACGCTGTCGCAGATCAAAGCGACGTGGCGTCCAACAGGCTTGCGGAATACCAGGTTGTAAAATGTTGCAACTCCGTCCAGTTCCTCGAGAGTCATGTCAAGAGCACTACCAATGTCTCGCAACGCTTCGTCCGACACCCATCCGCGATGGCGCTGGACTACTTTCAGCGCTTCAATGCATACCGCCTGCTTGGTGGGATAGTGGGCACGTTCAGCTTCGATCTCCTGTCTTTCCTCGGGCGTCAACATTGGTTGGAAGCTCCTCATGGTTGATAGGTCATCGGTCTATGTCGGCCAAAACAAAGTCAATGCTGCCGAGAATGGCGAGTAAGTCCGGGACCATCAACCCACGGCAGATCATAGGAAGCAACTGGATATGCGGAAACGATGGCGTGCGAATTCGTGTCCGATACGAGATCGTATTACCGTCGCTGACCAGGTAATAGCCATTATTTCCCTTGGTAGCTTCAATCGGACATAGCGCCTCACCTGGCGGGATCACTGGTCCCCAGGTCACGCCGAGAAAGTGCGTGATCAAAGTTTCAATGTCGTGCATCGTGCGCGGCTTTTCCGGCGGGGTGGCCAGGGGAGCAGCAGATTTGTAGATACCCACCGGCATGTTTTTGACGCATTGCTCAATGATGCGAAGGCTCTGCCGCATCTCTTCGACACGCACCACCGCCCGGTCATAGCAATCTCCGTTCTGGCCAGTAGGAATATCGAAGTCGAATTGCTCATAACCGGAATATGGCTGCTTCTTACGGAAGTCCCAGGCGAAGCCGGTCGCGCGCAGGTTGGGGCCGGTAATGCCCCACTCGATTCCCTCGTCAGTCGTGAAACTGCCTACGCCCTTGGTGCGCGCCTTGAAAATCCGGTTGCGCAGCACCATGCGGTCATACTCACGCAGGCGGGGCGGGAAGTAGTCGAGAAAATCGCGGAACATCTGTTCCCAGCCGCGTGGCAGGTCTTGGGCTACGCCTCCAATGCGAAACCAGTTTGGATGCATGCGCGCGCCGGTAATGGCTTCCACGATCGCCAAAGCGCGCTCGCGATCGTTGAAAGTAAAGAAGACGGGAGACATCTGCCCCAGGTCCTGAGCAAAGGTGCCATACCAGACAAGATGGCTGATGATGCGAAATAACTCCACCATCATGACCCGGATCACCTGCGCGCGAGACGGCACTTCGATTCCCGCAAGCTGCTCCACCGAGTTGAGGTATGCGAGATTGTTCATCACACCGCCAAGGTAGTCAACACGGTCGCTATAAACGATGTAAGTGTGCCAACTCTGACGCTCGCCCATTTTTTCGGCGCCACGATGATGGAAGCCAATTTCTGGCACCGCATCCACGATCACCTCACCATCAAGCTGAAGCACAATACGCAGCACGCCGTGCGTTCCAGGATGCTGAGGCCCCACGTTGAGAAAGATGAATTCTTCATCGTCGTGCGTCCGCTTCATTCCCCACTCCTCCGGACGGAAACGCAACGCCTCCTGCTCTGCCTCTTGTTTGTCCTCCGGTAATTGGAAAGGACCCATTTCGGTTGCGCGCGCCGGATGGTCTTTGCGCAGCGGATGGCCAGTCCAGGTCTTCGGCATCAGAATCCTGGTCAAGTGCGGATGATTCTCGAACACGATGCCAAACATGTCCCATACTTCTCGCTCATACCAGTTGGCTGCGGGCCAGATATCGGTCGCAGTATCCAACGCGAGGTGGTCGCTCTTGAGCGGTACTTTCAGTCGGCAATATTCGTTGCGATCGAAGGACAGCAGATGGTAAACAACCGTGAAGTCGCTGTCTGGCTGGCCCTCGCGATATTTCCGCTCCCGCTCGTCAATCGCAGTCAGGTCGTACAGCATCCGGTAGGGCCACTGAACTTCGCTCTTGAGGTGGCGCAGAAGGTCGTGGATTTTTTCTTTTGTCACCCAGAATGTAGGGATTCCGTCGCACGCCGATTGCGACGCAAGCAGGCCTTCCTTAACTTTGTCCTGAAGTTCCTCGTGGATAGCCGGCTTGGCGATAGCGTGCATCATCAGACCTCATCGATCGGGCGCAGGCTGGTCATCTTCTCCCGCTCTGCAGCCTTGAGATTGCGCATGGAGGGCAGTTGCGGCCGCTCCGTTCCTTGTGATCCAACCACCCAGCTCAACGGCCTGCGTTCGTTGCCAACGGCATTTTGCAGCAGCAGCAGGCCCTCCAGAAAAGCGTCAGGACGAGGCGGACAACCGGGCACATACACGTCAACGGGCAGAAACTTATCCACTCCCTGCACCACGCTGTAGATGTCATACATGCCGCCGGAATTGGCGCACGAACCCATGGAGATGACCCAGCGCGGTTCCATCATTTGTTCGTAGAGCCGCTGGATCACCGGCGCCATTTTGATGAAAACCGTTCCCGCAATCACCATCAGGTCGGCTTGCCGGGGCGTACCGCGGATCACTTCTGCCCCGAAACGCGCAATATCGTATTTACTGGTGATGCTTGTAGCCATCTCGACATAGCAACAGGAGAGGCCAAAATTGAACGGCCAGATGGAGTTCTTGCGGCCCCAGCCCAGCAGGTCTTGCAATCGGGACAGAATGAGCGTCCGCCGCACTGCTTCCTCGATCGGCGCCTGGTCAGCTTCAGACGGGCTTTTTCGAGAATCGAGTTTGC
>JBAVLE010000315.1:0-6247 GCA_049688735.1 Candidatus Angelobacter sp.
CGCATGGCCTGGTCGATCTCAACAACGGTGTCGGCAATTTCAGGAATGCGGTTAGCGGAATAAGTCCACAGATCGCTGAGCGTGGTCCATATAAACTGCGTGGCCTTGTCACGAGGATCGCCCGCAAGGATTGTGCGCAGCCGCTCGCCCATATCTTCAATAGTCTTGGCCATCTCCAGCGCGGGAAATTTGGCCTTCTGCACGGGATGGTACTCAAGCGTTTTCCAGTCGATTGCCTGCCGCTCTTCCCCCTGCGGCCCTTTAATCTTCTGATAGAAGCCTTTCTTTACCTTGTCGCCCAGCAGCTTTTTCTCCAGCATCTGCTTAAAGAAATCTGGCAGCTTCAGATCGCTGCGCTCGTCCTGCACGTTTTTGCTGAAGTTGGTAACCACGCTACCCAGCACGTCGAGCCCAACGAGATCGATGGTGCGGAACGTGGGCGCTTTGGTCCAGCCGCCGCTCGAAGTTAGCGCATCCACTTCTTCAATGGTCAGGTCCATCTCTTGCATCACGCGGAAGACGTTCAGCCCGGCAAAAGTTCCAATGCGGTTAGCAATGAAGTTGGGCGTGTCTTTGGCAACAACAATTCCCTTGCCCATGCGCACATCACAAAAATGCGCGACGGTCTCAATCGCAGCCGGATCAGTCTCCGGCGTGGGAATAATTTCCAGCAGGCGCATATAGCGCGGCGGATTGAAAAAGTGCGTGCCAAACCAGTGACGGCGGAAATCCGGGATGAATCCTTCAGCGATGCTGGCCACGGGGAGCCCGCTAGTGTTGGTGGTAACAATGCTGCCGGGCTTGCGTATGCCTTCAACCTTGCGAAGCAACCCGCGCTTGATCTCCAGGTTCTCAGCCACCGCTTCAATGATCCAGTCCGCATCGGCCAGCAACTTTATGTCATCGTCAAACGTGCCGATGGTGATCAACCGCTCCAGACCTTTTTCAAAGAATGCCGCGGGCTTGGACTTGACCGCAGCTTCCAGTCCTCCGGCTACAAGCTTCCTGCGCGCAGCTTTGTCCTGGCTCTGTGCCGCATCCGGCGTCACGATGTCCAGCAGCACGCAAGGAACGCCGGCATTGGCAAAGTGCGCGGCGATCCGAGCGCCCATGGTCCCCGCGCCCAGCACGGCAACTTTATTAATCCGCTGGTGGCCGGTCTTTTGGCCCTGAGAATCCTGACTGGTTTGCGCTCCGTTTGAGCTGCGCGACTGTGGCACGGCAGGAACAACAACATTACTCATCTGGGCATCTCCTGGAAGTTGGATGGCGCGGGCGAGAAGACGAGTCTTGAGACGTTCAGAATCATAACAGTTTTTGAACACCTGCTTGCAGACGACGTTGGCCAGCTGTACTCATGAGCAGCGGGATAATTCCCGGTAGCTTCAAACTCATCAGAGTAATGAATGAACATTCATTCAGTCAAGTATGGCTTGTGTTTTCAGCTACTTCTGCAAGCTACCAAGACTCATTCAACTGACATCGCTTCCCGCAATGAATGCGAACAGACCTACGTCAGATGAAACAGCCACAACGTGTAACTCCCAATCTCATGCCAGACCGATTCCTGCCGTTTCCAGAAGCTTTGCGGCTTGGAGTTAGGCCGCGGCGCACCGTAAGCTGGAACGCCTTCCCGCGCCAGCATCTGCTTGATGCGGAAAATGTGGTACCCGTCACTCACGGCCAGGCATGAATGCATGCTGTTCGTGTACATAATGGTGCTTACGCGGCGAGCGGATTCGGCGGTATCGTCGCTCTGGGTTTCAGCAATGAGCTGGCTATCGGGAATGCCCAGCGTCTTCAGGTACTCGCGTCCCACCACGCCTTCACTAAAGCGAGGATCGCCCCCCGATCCGCCGGTAGTGATCACCATGGGCGCCAACCCATGATGAAAAAGCTGTGCCGCGCGATCAAGCCGCGCCTTGTACACTGGAGAAGGACGGCCGTCATACTCCGCCGCACCAAAAACGACAATAGCGTCAGCCGAGCGGGCTTCGTCGTGGGCAGATTGATTGACGATGCGCCAGTAGATCACCGCTGAATAGCACACTGGGGTTACCACCAGAGGCCACAACAGCAATTTTTTCCAGCGCTTGGTTGCCATGCAGGTCAGCCTCAGCCAAACCGGAGGAACTCAGCCAGATCGCTTTCAGGGATCGCGCCTTGCCGTAGGACACTAATATGCCCGGGATCGCTCATATTGATAATCGTGGAAGCTACGTCGCGCGGGCTCGGGCCGCCATCCACGATCATGCTGATGCTCTTACCCAATTGTTCGCGCACTCCATCCGCAGTGGTGCACTCGCTGGCCCCGCTGATATTGGCGGAGGTCGCGGTAATGGGAACGCCAGCGGCACGAATTACCTCCACCGCGATGCGTGAAGCAGGCACGCGCAACGCGACGTTGCCTGTGTTGGCCGTGACCTTGAGCGGCAGGCGCGAAGACGCTTTCACAATAATCGTGAGCGGGCCGGGCCAGTATTTGCGCGTGATTTCATAAAATACGTCCGGCAGCGGACGCGCCAGGTATTCCGCCTGCTCCACGCTCTCAATCAGTAGTGAAAGCGGCTTGTGGCGGCTCCGCGTCTTTACGTCATAGATCAGGTCAACAGCGCGCAGGTTGAGTGGATCAGCCGCCAGCCCATAAAAAGTGTCCGTGGGCATACCGACAACCTGCCCTTGCTTGATACGGTCGGCCACATACGAAACCAGACGCGGGTCCGGCGTATCAGGATTAATTTTTAGAATTTCTGCAGCCAAAACCCATTCCCCCAAAACTCTCAGCGATTTTCGAGCCTGTCCGGCGGCCAAGGATATGCTTTCCGGAAGAACTTGGGCGGCCAGACTGAGTGACAAACGATTAAGAATAAACTAGCTTGCGCAGAAAACCTAGACCCAGACTTCAATTACCAGCGGTGCTTTGTCCAAAAGGAACGACATACTTCCTCGGAGATCTTCATTGTGTCTCGCCGCCATGCTCGATGATGGAATCCTTGTTGCTTTATGACCGCAGATCTTGAGGAAAAATGAAAGCAGCTAAAATAGCTAAGAGCCAATGGCCAATAGCTAACGGCTGTCCCATCACATGAATGTTCCCAAAGAGATTGAAAGCAGGTTGCGGCGCGTTTCCAGCCGGCAGAATGCGCTGGTAAAAGACCTGCGCAAGGCGCTCAGCCAGGGTGAACCGACCGCCGAGGGCTATCTTGCCGTGGAAGGCGTCCGCATGATTGAAGAAGCCATCCGCAGCGGCCTGCGCTTTCAGGCAATATTTTTCAGCGAAGCCGGTAGCGGACACGCCACCCGCCTTCTGCCGCAGATCGGCAGCCAGGTTGAAATCCTGCTGCTGCCCGACGAAGTCTTTGTCAGCGCCGTCAGTACGGAGTCACCCCAGGGTGTGGCGGCATTGGTGAAGTTGCGGCCACACAAATTTGAAGAGTTACTGGAGTCAGCATCCGATTCCCTGCTTGTCGGCGTTGCCGGCATTCAAGACCCAGGAAATCTAGGCACGATCATTCGCTCAGCGGAAGCCTTTGGCGCACGCGCTGTGCTATTAGGAGAAAAGACGGTCAGCCACTTTAATCCCAAGGCCGTGCGCGGCTCTGCCGGATCGATATTCAGAGAACCGCTCTTGCGCGTGAAGCTCGCCGAAAGCATCACAGCCCTGAAGCAGCAAGGAGTGCGTGTTCTCGCTACGTCGTCGCACAAAGGCAAGCCGCTGCAGGAGGGCAACTTCACCTCCGCGGCGATGATCGTCGTCGGCAATGAAGGCGCAGGCGTGCCGGCAGAAATTTCATCCTTGGCCGACGAGTTGGTAACAATCCCCCACTCCCCGCGTGTGGAGTCACTCAACGCCGGAATAGCGGCATCAATTCTGTTGTATGAAGCCGCGCGGCAGCGCAGCGTTAAGGTCGACTAATAGTTGCTATCCGTTGCTCTGATTGTGCGGCGAGGCCGGTTTGCGCGCCGAGCCGCCTGCATAAAGCGCTAAAGTATGATTGAGTACGCGACAACTCCAAAGCGGTTTGGAGCGAAGCGACAGGAATCGACGATAAGTGAAATCAGTGTAATCCGTGTCATCAGTGGTAAGGTTTTGAAATGTCGTTATTTCAAGCACTGCCGGACCAGCAAGGCAAGGGCGCACGACCTCTTGCCGACCGCATGCGTCCGCGCACGCTCGATGAATTTGTCGGACAGGAGCACATTGTCGGCCCCGGCAAGCCGCTGCGTCTCCAAATCGAGCGCGATGATCCTGGCTCCATCATCTTCTGGGGTCCTCCGGGTACAGGCAAGACCACGTTGGCGCAGATCATCGCGCACGTGACTAAAGCTGAATTCATCGAGTTCTCCGCCGTGCTTTCCGGGATCAAGGAAATCAAGCAGGTAATGGCCGACGCGGAAAAGTCCCGCGCTTACGGCACACGTACCATCCTCTTCATCGACGAAATTCACCGCTTCAACCGCGCTCAACAAGACGCGTTTCTTCCGCACGTTGAACGCGGCAACATCCGGCTGATCGGAGCTACCACGGAGAACCCGTCGTTTGAGATCAATGGCGCTCTGCTCTCGCGCTGCCGCGTTTATATCCTGAACCAACTGACGGAAGAGCAAATTGTCGCGCTGCTGCGACGAGCGCTGGAAGACCAGGAGCGCGGCCTGGGCAAAATGAATCTCCGCGCTGCCGAAGAAGTCCTGCAACAGATAGCCGCGTACACCAGCGGCGACGCTCGCTCTGCTTACAACGTGCTTGAAGTTGCCGCCGCCACCGCCGGAGATGGCGGCGAGATCACCGAACAGATTATTAAAGACACGTTGCAGAAACGTGTCCTGCTCTATGACAAATCAGGCGAAGAGCATTACAACCTGATTTCCGCGCTGCATAAGTCTGTCCGCAACAGTGATGCCGATGCTTCTCTTTACTGGCTGGTTCGCATGCTTGAATCCGGAGAAGATCCGCTGTACATAGCGCGGCGCGTGGTGCGCATGGCCTCTGAAGATATTGGCTTGGCCGCGCCGGAAGCGCTGAACCTCTGCTTATCAGCAAAAGACGCCATTGATTTTCTCGGAATGCCGGAAGGCGCTCTTGCTCTGGCTCAGGCTGTGGTTTATCTCGCTTTGGCGCCCAAGTCGAATGCGCTCTATACCGCTTACGGCACGGTTCAAGAAGATGTAGAAAAGACCGTCGCCGAGCCCGTGCCGCTGCACATTCGCAATGCCGTAACGAAGTTGATGAAGCAGGTCGGCTATGGCAAGGGCTACCAGTACGCGCATGATCTCGACGAAAAAGTCGCAGACATGGAGTGCATGCCGGACAATCTTCGCGGCCGTGAGTATTACCATCCAACGCAGGGAGGTAGAGAGAAGCTGCTGGGCCAGAGAATGGAAGAAATCAAACAAAGAAAACAAGAGCTGCACCGTGCCCAAGAAAACGACGCAAGCAAAAACCCAAAGCCAGCCAAACGCAAAAACAAATAGGAGCCAAGCTGAATGGCGGTACCGTTCAATTACCCATTTACAAAATTACCCGATTACCATTAACTAAACCTTCTTCTGTGCTCCTTTAAGATGCACTTATCCATCACTACAAAAATTCCTGCCTTGCGCGCCTTCTCTGCCGCCTCTTCGTGGACAACATCTTCCTGCAGCCAGATCGCCGGCACCTTCAGCCGTATCGCTTCATCCACCAGATCTGGCACGTACTCAGACCGGCGAAATACATCCACCATGTCAATTTCCCCTTCGATCTCGGCCAGCGAAGCGACAGCCTTTTCACCCAAAGCCCCTTTGATCGATGGATTCACTGGGATAATTTTGTAGCCATGGCTCTGCATGTAGGCGCTCACGCCATAGCTTGGACGCAGCGGGCTGTCTGAGAGGCCCACCACGGCAATCGTTTTGGTGCGCTTAAGTAGCTCGCCAATCTCGTCAGTCGCGGTTGTTTTCATGGTTTCCACAGATACGTTCTCCGGAAAAGCAGCATTCTATTCAGAAGCCTGTCATGGGCGCAAAGGTTTGTCATTGACGGCCATCACACTCGCAACGCTTGGCTACTCTTTCTTCGCTCCGCCGCGCGTAGCCTTTTCCGTGTACAGCTTGGCCGCCACTTTACGGATGGTGTCAGGGACATTCTTGTTATGGCGCAGGCTCTTCAAGTCATAAACGTGCAGCGTCTTGACCAGGGTGAGCGAAATATCCAATGGGCATCGCGGATTATTGGCAAGATTGCGCACCACCGGATAAAGCTTAAGGA
>JBAVLE010000316.1:0-3147 GCA_049688735.1 Candidatus Angelobacter sp.
GTTCTAGGATTGTCGGATGTCAGTTTTATGCAAGCCGCCTGCGTTCATCGGATGCGCTCTTGCCAATTGCCAATTGCTATTTGCCAACTGCTATTTCGTGTACACCGTCGGCTCTACTGACATACCAGGACGCAGCTCATGATTCGGGTCCTGGCCTTTATCAAAGCGGATACGCACTGGAATTCGCTGCACTACTTTTACGTAATTGCCGGTAGCGTTTTCGGGCGGCAACAAACTGAACCGGGCCCCGGTTGCTCCGCCTATTGATTCAACGGTGCCAGTAAATTCTTTTCCGTAAGCATCAACTTTGATCTTGGCTCGCTGTCCAACTTTCATATCGCGCAGCTGCGTTTCTTTGAAGTTGGCGGTGGTCCAGATGTCATCCAGGTTCACGATTGAAAACAGCGGCTGGCCGGCTTGCACTGTTTGTCCCGGTTCAACGCTGCGTTTGCTCAGCACGCCTGTTACGGGCGCCACAATTTTTGTGTATTGGAGATTCAATTCAGCTTGCGCCAAAGCAGAGACAGCTCGTTGCACTTCAGCAGTTGCGGCCCCGGCGCGAGCGCGTGTGACTTTCAGTTGCTCAGGCACTGTCCGCGCAGCTTCCGCCTGCGCCTGCGATTGCGCTGCCCGGCTTTCCGCGCTGGCAATAGCGGCATTTGCGGCATCAACGTTGGCTTTGGCGGAATTGTTTGCCGCCACGGCAGCGTCATATTGCTGGTGCGAAATCTCATCTTTCCCGATGAGCTGCTCCATGCGCTTCAAGTCAGCGGAAGTCTTGGCATACATTGCTTGCGCGTCATTCAGTTTAGCGCGGGCCATTTCAATATCGCGTTGCGCGCCTTTCACGCCGGCATCGGCTGCAAGCAACTGGCTGGAACTGGTAGTTTGCGTGAGTGGAACGCCAACGTGGGCAGCAACAGCGTTGGCCTGCGCATTGGCCAAGTCGGCGCGCGCGCGGTCCACTGCAACCTGGTAATCCTTGGGATCAAGTTCCACCAGCAGCGTTCCGGCCTGTACGACTTCATTATCGTCATGCAGGACCCTCAGTACGGTGCCGGTAACGCGCGCGCTGATGGGATTGATGTGCCCGTCAATCTGCGCATCGTCAGTCGATTCACGGACGGAGTAATAACGCCAGATAAAGAATCCGGCAACAAGAAGAAGAATGACAACCGCGGCAATAATCCACTTGGCCTGGGGATGCGTGCGGAAGAACCCTACGGCACGAGTGTCCTTGATGGAGCGGCGTTCTTTGCCAGACCACCGTTCATCGCTCTTTTCCGGCGGCTCCACTTCCGTGTGGACAGGCTCGTTCACAGCTTCTTCTTCTTCGTATGGCGCAATCTTAACTGGGTCAGCCACTTTATTTTCCTCCCAAAAATGCTCGCGTCCGCTGTTCCGCCTCGCCCAGGGCGCGCACCAGCGTCAGCTTGGCTACATTGTTCTGATACAGGGCTTGGATATGGTTTTCATTCGCGCCGGCAACCGCTTCCTGCGCCTGCACCACTTCTAGGCTTCCGGAAACTCCGGCCTTATAGCGGTCCTGCGCTTCTTTCAACTGCTCGGCCGCAAGATCGATTTGCTGATTGGCCACGGCAACCTGATCGTCAGAGGTTTTTACATCCAGTAGCGCTGAGCGGATTTCGTATTCCACCCGCGCGCGCAGGTTCTCCAGTTGCAGGCGTTCCTGCCGCAACAACGTTGCTGCCTGGTCGACATCAGCCTTCACTTTTCCGCCCTGAAAAATCGGGATACGAACACCGGCAGAAATCGCGTATGTGTTCTCCGCGCTTCCGGGCGCAGGACCAATAAAACCTGTTTGTCCGGTTACACCTAAGGTTGGCAGCGCCTCGCCTTTTGCGGCTTTTACTGCAAGCTCCGCCGAATGAACGCGAGATTCCGCCGCTCGAAATTCAGGTCGCACCTGGTAAGCATGCGCCAATGCTTCTTGCAGATTCAGAGAAGTAAGCGGCGCATACGGCACGGTGTCAGTCAGTTGGAATTGCTGCGATACTGGTATTCCAATGGTCCGCGCCAGTGACATCTTTTGCTGCTCAAATTGATTTTGCGCGGCAAGCACGCGTTGTTGCTGCGTTTGCATC
This sequence comes from Candidatus Angelobacter sp., assembly GCA_049688735.1. GTDB lineage: Bacteria > Acidobacteriota > Terriglobia > Terriglobales > Acidobacteriaceae > Angelobacter. The sequence continues at coordinate 2,106 of JBAVLE010000316.1, forward strand.
TGCACTTGTGAGCGCAATACATCAATGCCTGCGGCCACGCCGGCTTTTTTCAAATCCTGGGTTTGCTGGAAAATTGTTTGTGCGGTAGTGAGTTGCGCTTTTGCCGTGTCCAGCCGCGCGGCGCTTGCAACCGTAAGCAGATACTGATTGCCTACCAGCAGCACCACCAGTTCGCGTGCATCCTGCACGCCGAACTTTGCCGCTCTCTCATTTTCAGACGCTGCATGGATTTTGTTGATCGCGTTGAAGTCCAGCAGTGTCTCACTCATGCTGGCATGGGCATCAAAGATTCCAAACGGTCCCACCACGGGCGACTTCAATCCCGCTGGCAGCGGGATACCGAACGCCGCCAGGTTGATCTGGTTTAATGACTCGTTCACGTCGCCAGTAACGTTCGGCAGCAATGCGCTAAGCTGCCGCCGATATTGCGCCCTTGCCAGTTCCGTCTGCTGCTGCGAGAGAAGTAAGCCAAGATTGTGCTTCAGCCCGCGATCAATTGCGTCAAGCAGGCCTAGCTGGATCGTTCCGGGAACCAGCTTGTCCACCGTGCCGCTGCCGCTGAATTGCTCAAGTGCAGGCGGCAGGGCTGTATTGATTGCTGGAGTCTGGCGGTCCTGAGACGATGGAGTGGCCGATCCTGAGCCTGGAAGTTGTGCGGCACAAGATAGTGCAGTTAAAAATGTAAATAAAATTGCCAGGACACGTTGCGTCCGCATGTTTACCTTCTCGGCGAGGTATCGGACTTTAGATGCCGTCCTGCAGGGCGGGATGCGCGTTTCTGGCGGCTGCGCAGCTTGACGTACCCAGATGTCGCCCAAAGACGGGCACCTCCAAAACTGAATTAATTAACCGTTTAGTTAGATTATCAGGCAGGTCTGGCGGATGCAAATTTCTTGCGCTTCCGGTTGATGCGCGGTGAGACGAAGCGCCTTTTGACCTGTCTTGCTTGAGCGGCGCGCGAGTTCCGCTTGCGGGACGAGCGCAGAGTCGAAGCATCCCGAGGATATTTGTCTCACAATGCTATTTCAGGGAGTTTTCTCGA
>JBAVLE010000317.1:0-8094 GCA_049688735.1 Candidatus Angelobacter sp.
TCATTACCGGCACTCAAAAAAATCAGCCTTTTGCCCGAGTTTGACCCCACAAGTTCACATTACTTTCGGTGTAATCCCCGAGTCAGGCACTACTCCCTTAGTAACATTTGAGGTGAAATCGCGAACCGTGTGCATTAATACCACAATAACTTGTGGTGCTATGCCCATTGTGTCGCAGGATTTAGATGTCTGGCCGGATAAAATCTGGTACTAGCCCTAAAGATACCCCCCAAACACCGGAAGAAACCGGAAGTTACCTATTGACCTAGCGTTTTAAGCCGGATATAACTCGCATCGACCTGAAGTTTTCCCCCCCGAGAAGACCAAGGATTTCTCCACAGGCCTCAACGAAGGCCATCAACTCACTGTGGAAAGGCTACACATTATGGCGGCAGATTCGCGTGAGGTAATGAATATCCGGCAGGCTTCGCAGTACCTGGGAGTCAGTCCGGACACGCTGTACAAATATGTAACCGAAGAGAAAATCCCTGCCTTTAAGCTCGGGAACCGCTGGAAGTTCAAGAAAACGATTCTGGACCAGTGGATGGAACAGAAGAGCACGATGAACATGAATGGAGCCAAGAAGAAGCCGAAAGCGGCCAAGGCAGCGGTGCGGTAAGTGCGGGACGCCGGGGAAACGAACAGAAATCAGTAAAACAAGGGTGGACGGCATGTTTGGAATAGGATCAGGAAAGTCGATTGTGGGACTGGACATTGGCTCCAGTTGCATCAAGGCGATCGAACTGAAGCGCTCCAAGGGCGAGATCGTGGTTTCGCACCTGGGCGTTGAGCCGCTGGCCAGCGACATTGTGGTGGACTCCATGATCGTCGATTCAGGCAGCGTCTCCAGCGCGATCAGCAAAATCTTTGGCGAGCACGCAATTAAAACAAAATCGGTCGCGACTTCCGTCAGCGGGCACTCGGTGATCGTGAAAAAAATCAGCGTGCAGCCCATGAGCGAAGGCGAGCTGGCGGAAAGCATCACCACAGAAGCCGCCCAGCACATACCTTTTGATATTGCTGACGTGAATGTGGACTTTGACATCCTGAATCCTGACGATACTGGCCCACAGATGGATGTGCTGCTGGTGGCGGTAAAGAAAGACAAGATCCTGAACTATACGAATGTGCTCTCTCTGGCGGGCAAGGCTCCGGCAGTAGTAGATATCGACGCGTTCGCGCTGCAGAATTGTTACGAGTACAACTACCAGCCGCATCACGACACTACGGTCGCTCTGCTGAACCTTGGCGCGAGCGTAATGAACATCAACATCGTGAAAGGCACCACGCCACTTTTTACCCGCGACGTGAGCGTCGGCGGCAACCAGTACACCGACTCGCTCCAGAAAGAACTGGACTTAAGCTTTGATGACGCCGAGTCGCTGAAGCTCGGGAGAAAAGTAGGAACGGTCAGCGAAGACGCCAAGCTGCCAATCCTGCAACAAGTCACCGAAATTATAGTGCTTGAAATTCAGAAGACATTTGACTTCTTCCGCGCCACGGCGTCCGGCGAGCACATTGAGCGCATTTACCTGGCGGGCGGATCGTCGCGCGTTCCCGGCCTGGTAGAAGCGTTGCGGCAGGAGTTTTCCTTACCAGTGGAAGTGCTGAACCCGTTCCAACGCATTGTTCCACCTGCGGACTCGCTGGAGCACGACATATTGGAACAGAACCCGGGACAGCTCGCGGTTGCGGTGGGTTTGGCCCTGAGGAGCTTTGAAGACCTATGATTCGCATCAACCTGCTTGGAGTTCCGAAGAAAACGACGCGTGGCGGCCGGCGTGCCAGCACGGTGGCGCCTAGCGGAGGCGGTGAAGGATCAAGCACTGTCATCCTGGGCCTGATATTTGTGGGTGCGTTGGTGGTGCTCATTGGCGTGGCCCATCTTTCAGTGCAGCGTGAACATGACTCGCTGGAAAAGAGCCTGCAGAAAGCAGTTCTGGAAAACCAGCGACTGGCGGACGTGAAGGCGAAGTACGAGGCCAGCAAGAAAAAAGCTGACATGTATGAGCGCCGTGTGAAGGTCATTGACGAACTTAAGTCGGCGCAGTCAGGTCCTGTTGATTTGCTCAATCTGGTGGCCGATACCATCAACAGCACGGACGCGGTCTGGCTTGAGACCATGACGAATGACGGCAAGACGCTGAACTTTACCGGAATGGCCTTGAGCCCGAATTCTGTGGCTGATCTGATGGCCAACCTGAGAAAGACCGGCGCGTTTAAGACAGTTGAAATCAAGGAGACTGCCCAGGACAACGCGGTGAAAGAAGTCCAGGCATTCAAGTTTGAATTGATGTGTGAAATGAACTCTGGGTTCAAGGTGAATAAGTCCCAGAAAGCGTCGTAACAGCAGTTATCCACCGGGGACGGTTTGTATATGGCTAAATTCGGAGAAATGTCGTTAGGGGCGCGGGCAGGAATCCTGTTCCTTGCCGCGGCCATGGTGGGCGCAGCCTACTACTACATCTATTTCAATCCCATGTATCAGGCGAACCAGCAGCTTGACGCCAAGATCAAGGAAAAGAAGGCGGAGAACGAGACGCTGAAGATGTTTGAGCCCAAGCTGGCTGAGGTGAACCGCAACATGGCGATCCTGCAGCAGCAGCTGGAAATCCAGAAGCGGATCGTCCCGGAAGATAAGGACGCGGACCAGTTTATCAAGTTGCTGCATGACACGGCGGCGACTTCGGGCATTGAAATCCGGCGATACACCGCGTTGCCGGTGAGCAACAAGGAGTTCTACAGTGAAGTGCCGTTCGCCATCGACATTGACGGGCCATATTACTCGGTCCTGAACTTCTTCCAGCGTGTGGCCGAACTGGAGAGGATTGTCAACGTCGGCAATATGCAGATGGGCAACACAAAGAAAGGAAGCGAGGCCAAAGTGAAGGGTTCTTACACTTATGCGCCTGGCGAAACTGTGCTGGCCAGCTGCACGGCAACAACTTTCTTTAGCCATGAACCGGAAGAGATGCCGGCCCCAGGGCCGCCGAAGCCGGGTCAACCAGCTTCGTCGCCGACGGCGAAGCCGTAATGAGTTTCAGAATGAAGAGTGCACAAAAGGGAATTGAGATGAACCTGATACAAATTCTCGCGCTTGCAACAGCCATGGCGACAGTGGCCATGGCGCAGAATTCCGGCGCCAATGGCCAGCCCCAGGCCTCACCCACTCCGACTCCGGCAGCGGCCAGCAAGACAGGCACGGCCAAGCCGGCAGCGAAGAAAGCGGCAAACAGCGGCCATAAGTCCGACGCGAAGACAGCGGCAGGAACACCAGCCAAAAAGCCGGCAGGAACCGCAGCCAAGAAGTCGAATGCCGATGCTGCTTCAACCAAGGCTGATCCGACGCCAAAGAGTGGAACAGCGGCCACTACACCCACTAAGCCCACGGTAAAGACGAGCACCGCGCCGGTGAAGTCAGCATCGCCTGCTGGAACACAGGCAAAAGGCGCGCCTACGCCGGTTGTGGTAGCGAAAGATGGAACTAAAGCAGCCACGAAGAAGACAGGCACTAAGAAGGCAGCGCCTGCAAAAGCCCCAACAGTAATTGCCGTGAAGCCAGTCGCGCCAGCCAAAAACACAGCCAAGCAAACCAAGGCTGTAGGGAAGCCGACCGTTACAGTTCCGGCCAAGGCACCGGCCCCGGGAACCACACAGAAAGCTCCCGCGGTACAGGCTGCAGCAGAAAAGCCAAAGCCCGCTGTCAGAGCTTTTGGAGCGCACGGACGCCGAGATCCATTCGTGAGCCCTATTGTTTCCAAGGACGGAATTACCCGGCCAGCGCCGAACTGCACCAGCGGAAAGCGGTGTCTGGTGATTCCTGAACTGGTGTTGCAGGGCACGGTGAAAGATACGTCGGGCAAGATGATGGCAGTGGTAGCCAACAGCATCAAGAAGACCTATTTCCTTAGGGAGAATGATCAGGTTTTCCAGGGAAGCGTGGAAAAGATCACCAGTGATTCCATTATTTTTCGCGAGTATGTGAAAGACGCTCTGGGGCGCGAAACCGCACGTTAAGTAGTATAGAAACTTGTGCCGCCATCGTAAAAGAAGTTGCTTTGAAACAGGAAAGATCTGCAATCAGGAATTGCAAGCAGTATAGGGCCGAACCAAGGGAAACAGCTGTTAGATAGACGGATCGAGCGGCTGAGAAGTTTGTCAAAAAGACAGGCGTGAAAACGCTGCTGCATTACCGGTGGTGAAGTGCCGCCGGGACGGGGAGACAAAGTGATGAGGCTTAAGCAACTGCTAGGAATTGTTCTGTTGGCCGGCGTAAGCGCCATGGCCGCGGACACCGTTTCGCAACCGGCCGACATTCAGGTGAAGAACCAGAACAGCGCTGCTGCGCCAAGAGCCGGAGCGACAACGCGCATTGGCAAGATTTCTGTCGCCCGCGACGGCGATGGCTTAAACATTGAGATCAGCGGCAGCGGCCCCATGACGGCCAAGACCATGAAGCTGACTCACCCCGACCGCATTGTCGTGGACATCCCTAATTCGGAACTGCGGGGACGCGCGCGCGAAATCGCAGTCAACAGCGGCGACGTGAAATCGGTGCGCGTGGGGCGCTTCCAGGAAGGAACCACCCGCATTGTGGTTGATATGGCGCAGTTGCGCGATTTCCAGATTGCGCCTGAAGGGAACAAGCTGGTGGTGAGCATGCGTGACAGCTCGACTTCCAAGCCTGCGCCTCTGCCTGCAATGAAAGACGCTGTTGCCATGGCTGACGCTACACAGCGGGCCGCCGCGCCAGAACCAAAAGTAGTGGAAGCCACGCGCTCCCGGTCTGACGTTGCAGCTTCGCATTTCGCCGGTCCGGCGCCAGCGCTGCCAAGCATCAACCAGCCACCGTTTGCCACCCAAGCCAGTCTTGCTGCCGAGCCGGCAGTCATCAACGCGGCTTTGCAGCAACAACAGCAGCAGCCAGGACAGACGACCCCGGCAGGCACAACGGTTTCTGTTTCAGGCCCATCCACAACGAATTGCACGACCGGCCGCTATACCGGCGAGCCTTTCGGCATGAATTTTAAAGACCTGGACCTCAAGGACTTTTTCCGGTTGATTCATGAGATTAGCGGCCTGAACGTTGTTCTGGATCCTTCAGTGAAAGGCTCCGTCACCATCGTTTTAGACGACGTACCGTGGGACCAGGCCCTGGCGATTGTGTTGGACAACAATGGGCTGGCCTGCACATTGCAAGGCAATGTACTTAGAATTGCCACGCTGGACACGATGAAGACAGAAGCAGAGCAACGCCGCGCCCAGCAGGACGCGCAGGCGCTGGCAGTTCCTAAGCAAACCATTACTCGCTACCTGAGTTACGGCCATGCCAAGGACGCTGCAACGGTAGTGAAGAAATTCCTTTCGGCACGCGGTGATGTTGTGGCCGATGATCGCAGCAATGCACTGATCATTGAAGACATTCCTTCGGTGCTGCCAAAGGTTGAAGAACTTATCAGGATGCTCGATCGCAAGACTCCTGAAGTGGAAATTGAAGCCCGAGTGGTTGCATCCACCCGGACCTTTGCCCGCGACATAGGTACCCAACTTGGCCTCAGTTATGGCACAGGCCGCAGTGCAGCGGGCGGCGCAACGAACCCCAGCCCAATTGACATCAGCAACCTGGTTCCACGGTTCATTACCGCACCGGGCGATGCTAAATCCATTCCGCTGTTCTCGGATTTGGGCGCTACTGGACCGACCAGCGGCCTCCAGTTTACGACCGCGACCAACGGGTTCCGCCTCGACTTTATTCTTACCATGGCGGAAAACCGCGGATTATTGAAGATCCTTTCACGTCCGCACATCGTTACCCAAAACAACATTTCCGCTTTAATCAAACAGGGTTCACGTATTCCCGTAGTAACGCAGGCACAGTTAGGCGGCCCGCCCACGGTTACCTATGTTGACGCTTTTTTGCGCATGACCGTGGTTCCGCAAATCACAGCGGACAACACGATCTTCCTGAGCGTTGACGTGGAGAACACGGTGCCGGACTTCAGCCGTGTAAGCGGTTCGCAGTTGAATCCCACGCTCAACACGCAACAGGCGACCACGCAGGTGTTGGTTTCAGACGGCGGTACGGTCGTGATTGGCGGCGTGATTCAAACCCAGAACAGCGTAGCTATCGCACAGGTGCCATTGCTTGGCAGCATTCCGCTACTGGGCAACTTATTCAAGCACACGCTGGTCAACACCTCAACCGCGGAACTGATCTTCTTTATCACTCCAAAAATCATTCAGACCTAGTAACGCGCATTGAATGCCCGGGGAATTTCAAGATCCCCGGGCTTTTTTCTGCGCGAAGCTCTTTGAACTTGTGATCGGATGATTGTGGCCCCGGCCCGTTTCGTGCGGCTGGCTAGACTTTCCGTTAGTATCGACTTGCACAGTTCATTTCTAAGTAAAAGAAAGCCCGATGAACTACATTTTCAGACAGAAACAGCTTGCGGCCTTGCTGCGCCGGGGAGGATTTGACGCCCTGCTGGTCACCCACCTGCCTAATATTCTCTACCTTTGCGGATTCACCGGGTCGGCGGGTGTCCTGCTGTTTCAGGTGAGCGATCGCGCGCATAAAGCCGCTTTTTATACCGATGGCCGCTATGACCAGCAGGCCCATAACGAGGTAAAAGGCGCCAAGGTGGTTGTGGGCAAGAAGGCGGCGTTTGCTCAAGCCTGTGAAGGCGCGCAGAAAGCCAAAGTGCGCACGCTGGGTTTTGAAGCAGAGCATCTCAGCTACAGCGCGTACAAACAAATAGGGCTGACGGTGCGCGGCAAGACCAGGATCAAGCCTGCGGCTGGAAGCCTGGAGCAGCTGCGATTGATCAAAGATGCGGATGAAATCAACCAGATTCGCGCATCCGTGCTGCTGGCTGCCAGCTTGTTCCAGACGGCGCTTGCGGTGATTAAACCGGGCGTGGCGGAAACGCAGGTAGCGGGCGAACTGGAGTTGCAGGCAAGACGCGCCGGAGCGGAAAAAATGTCATTTGACACGATTGTGGCTGCGGGACCGCGTTCGGCCCTGCCACATGGCCGCGCATCAGCGCAACCCATTCCTGCGCAAGGATTTATTATCCTGGATTACGGTGTTATACTCGCAAGTTACTGTTCCGACATGACTCGTACCGTCCATGCCGGAGCGGTTTCCCATTCACGCCGCCGCATGTATGAGGCAGTGCGTGAAGCTCAACTGGCTTCAATTGCTGCCGTAGCGCCGGGGGTTGAAGCGGGTGAAGTGGACCGCGCTGGACGAGAAGTATTGCAAGAAGCAGGCTTGGCCAATTTTTTTACCCATTCCACGGGGCACGGAGTGGGAATTGAGGTACATGAGCAGCCCCGGTTAGCCAAGGGCCAGACCCAAAAACTTGCGCCAGGGATGGTCATTACGATTGAGCCCGGCATCTACATTCCAGAAGAGGGTGGAGTCCGCATCGAAGATATGGTTCTTGTCACTGAAACCGGACATGAAGTCCTGACGCCTACCGCAAAGGACCTGATCACGCTTTAACTTCATAGGGGAAAGGCCGCTCTCGCTGCTTTTGCAAGTGATGAGGGCAGAGAAGGGCCGAATACATTCATGAATCAGAAAGAGCTGAAAGAGCTTATCGATTTTTTGATAGAAAAAGATATCTCCGAGTTTGAGCTTGAGCGCGGGGACGTAAAGGTCCGCATTAAGCGAGGAGTCGAGACGGCAGCGCCGGTTATGACGCATGCGGTGCCTATGGCGACGGTAGCGATGGCGGCTCCTCTGGCCCAGGCCAGCCAGTCTGCGGCGACGCCAGCTCCAGTGAGCGCTTCGGTTTCGCCGGCGCCGGCTGCGGAAGAAGAGCTGCACACGGTGAAGTCCCCGATAGTGGGCACATTCTATGAAGCTCCTGGACCCGGCGCTTTGCCTTTTGTGAAACCCGGTGACCAGGTTGCGGCAGGCCAGGTGCTCTGCATTATTGAAGCCATGAAGCTGATGAACGAAATTGAATCCGAGGTCTCCGGCAGGATCGCCGAGGTCCTCGTGGAGAACGGTCGCCCGGTGGAGTTCGGCCAGGCGCTGTTCCGCATCGAGCCGGCCTGAGTCCGTTGTTCAAGGCGCGTCCGGCC
>JBAVLE010000318.1:0-21376 GCA_049688735.1 Candidatus Angelobacter sp.
GTGCAAAGCGTTACCCCCACCTTGGGGGTGCGAGATCTTGCCTGACTCAGGTGAACAAGAAATTTGAGTGAAAAAGCTTTATTGATTGTTTAATGCCTGACTTTTGAAGATAATCTTCCCGCCCCCCTTGCTATCTTCTTCTGGAGAAGTCCTATGCTCCGCTACGTTGCTGCGATGATCCTTGTTTCCTCTGGAGCGCTTACCCGCCACCTGGTTGCGGCGCACCGTACTCTACTTTCTTTGCTGCCGAAGCTTGCGTTGCTACTGCTCTGTCTGACAAGTCCAATGCTTTTGCATGCTGAAACCATCTCCGGCACAGTTCTTGATCCCTCAGGAGCTGTCGTTGTGGGCGCACGCATTGAGATAAGCGGCGGAGACCTTTCTCAGCCAATCATCGTTTCCTCTGATGCGCGAGGCAAGTTTGTGTCGCCTGACCTGAAGCCCGGCAGCTATTCATTGCGCGTCACGCAGCAAGGTTTTGAGCCTCTGATAAAAACGGTAGATTTGCGCGGAACAGCAGAATTGGAACTCAAGCTCGCCATCGCCAAGCAACGTGAAGAAGTTACCGTTTCAGGCAAAGGCCGCGCTTACGCCAATACCGATCCCATTTACCGGCAGCTACGAAATATTGAGCTTGGGGATACTTTCCGTTTCGACGATTTCACCCTGCATCTGGATGCTGGGACATTCCATTTTCAGAAGGGCACACTGACGATGTTGAATCCGGTGAATGGGCTTGTTACCGGAGCAATCTTCATTGGTGAAGGCCATTTCAATCTTAAGGCAGTCACTGTGCTTGATGCCGCCGAACTCAAGCGGCGATCGGGAAGCCCAGAGGTTGACGAGGATTTTACCGAAGCTGTTTTTCGTTTCACAGGGGGAGAGCGCCAGGAGTTTCTTGGTGGACTTAAGGAGAAAATCGATACTCCGGGCGATGCCGCCATCATCTTAGATCACTGGAAAGACAAGGTGCGGAAACGGCGCGAAGAGGCACAGGGATTTACTGAGTCCCTGCTGCACGGAGAAACCATGGACAACGTGGACGCCGATCTCCTGGCAGCGGTCTACCACCCCGCCCATCCTCCATTTTTGAACGCTTACATCCACGGCAGGAAACATAAGGACCTGCGCTTTTTTGTGCGCACGCGTGTAGGCGCACTTCCCCAGCTTGATTCGCCGGAGGAAGTAGCACTGCTTAACTACGATCCGGAAGCAATGGACGATGGCGTTTGGTACCTGGCCCACTTGAAGTCAGAATATACAAACCACCAAGCCAGTTCCGCGGAAGACCGCCGGATTTTTGCGACGAACGCTTACAAGATCGAGACCATTATTGCCAAGAACGATCACCTTTTCAGTACCGCCACGATTTCGTTCCAGCCGCTGCTTGCAGGTGAGAGAGTGCTCAAGTTCGCGCTCCTGCCCAACCTGCGCGTCTCGCGCGTGGTGGATGACCATGCACAAGATATTTATTACGTGCAGGAGAGCCGAAAAGAAGATGGTTCGTTTTATGTGATTTTGCCGCAGGCCCCGGAAACAGGAAAGCAGTCCTCCATTACAGTTCAATATGAAGGCGACAAGGTCCTGGACTCAGCCGGAGACGGAAGCTACTACGTGCGGGCGCGGACATCGTGGTATCCGAACCTGAATGGGTTCGGCGAACACGCGCTGTACGATCTCACCTTCAAAGTTCCCAAGAAATACAAAGTCATCAGCGTAGGGAGGCTGGAGGACCAGTCGATCGAGCAGGATTACGCAGTCACTCATTGGGTAACGCCCGTACCAGTGGCGGTGGCGGGATTCAACATTGGCAACTACCAAAAGCTGGAGTTGGCTGATGAGAAGACAGGTTTCAAGATTTCCGGCTATTACCTGACCGAACTGCCGGACAACCTGAGCCGCTACAGCATACTGAAGACGCTTGCGCCAAAAAGCATGACGAAGTATGCGCTGGAGCAGACACGCGCCCAATTGCAGCTTTGCAACTTTTTCTTTGGCAAGATTCCGTACGACGAGATTTCTATTACTGAGCAGCCGGAGTTCAACTTTGGCCAATCCTGGCCTAACCTGGTTTACTTGCCAATCTCGGCGTATACGGACTCTACCCAGCGCTGGATGCTTTTCGGGACGATCAACAGCAAATTCACCGGATTTGTGCAGGAGGTAACCCCGCACGAGGTGGCTCACCAATGGTGGGGCCACGCCGTGGGTTGGGCTTCTTACCACGATCAGTGGCTGTCGGAGGGATTTGCCGAATTTTCCGCTGGATTGTTCCTGCAGCAGGCCGTGGCCGGCGACTGGCGCAAGGACTACATTGAATTCTGGGAGCGGCTGCAAAAACGCATTGTGGAAAAAAACAATTTCGGCATCGCTCCCAACGACGCCGGTCCTCTCTGGATGGGACTGCGCCTGATCTCTCCGAAAACGTCGAATGCCTACCAGAATGTTACCTATCCTAAAGGCGCGTACGTTCTGCAAATGCTGCGTTCGATCATGTATAGCCCGCAGGATGGGGACAAGCCGTTCATTGCCATGATGCATGACTTCGTCGAGAGCCATGGCGACAAGCCGGCGTCTACCGAATCCTTCAAAGCGGTTGTCCAGAAGCACATGTCAAAAACCATGGACCTGGCAGGGACTGGGCGTATCGACTGGTTCTTTAATGAGTGGGTTTACGGAACCGAGATACCGAAGTATCACATGGATTACCAGATCACTCCTGGCGACGGCGGGAAAGCGAATCTGCATATGACCATTACCCAGAGCGAGGTCGACGACAATTTTCTCATGCTCGTTCCGGTCTTCGCCGACTTTGGCAAAGGCATGGTGCGTATTGGCCAGCTCGGGGTAAAGGGGAATTCCAGCCGTAGCGTGGATGTGCCTTTGCCCATGCAGCCGAAAAAAGTCGCGCTGAATGCATACAAGGACATTCTGGAGCGATAAAGAGGAGATACTCAGCACCATCACCCCGCTAATCGTTCTGTATTCGGCACTAGCTCGCAAAGAAAAGCATTTTCGCAAATATAAGTGTTGGTACTGTAAAGCTATTTTTTGAGATATGTATTCGGGCGCTGGGGAAGGCGCACGCTGGCTTAACTACAGTCGGAATGACGAATTATAAAAGCCGTTAGAAAAGCTGCTTCAACCGGGAGCATCTCCACCCAGCAGATAACGCCTTTGATTCGCCGAAAAGGCAACATCGGAAAAACAGATATAATGGATAAGAATAATGAATACGCTGGGAAGCACGAGCAGGATTAAGAGCGATCCGGTAATGCGAGGATCGTGAGACGCAGCACGAGCCGTTTGCGGGAACACCGCAGCGTGAATAACATCAGATACGCCCGCACTTTTTTCGCAAGAAGCCCTTTGGAGCAAAGATGAAAACTGTATCGCTTGAGCAGGAGCTGAATCCCTGGGAGGCACAGGCAGCTCGCTTCGATTTTGCCGCACAAAAACTTAACTTGGATGAAGGATTGTGGAAGATCCTGCGCTATCCGCAACGCGAAATCATCGTGCACATACCGGTGGCCATGGACAATGGCACGCTGGAAGTGTTTACCGGCTTCCGCGTACAGCACTCAATTGCGCGTGGACCGGCGAAGGGCGGCGTGAGGTACTCTCCGGACGTGACGCTGGATGAAGTGCGCGCCCTGGCTAGCTGGATGACGTGGAAATGCGCGGTTGTGAATATTCCTTTTGGCGGCGCGAAGGGCGGGATTATTGTCGACCCGAAAAAGATGAGCCTAGCTGAGCTAGAGAAGATGACTCGGCGCTATACCGCTGAGCTGATCGAGTTTTTAGGCCCCGAAAAAGATGTTCCTGCCCCGGACGTCAATACTAATGAACAGACGATGGCGTGGATGATGGATACCTACTCCATGCACATGCGCCAGACCGTGACAGCGGTTGTGACTGGCAAACCGATCAACATCGGCGGATCACGCGGACGGCGCGAAGCGACGGGCCGCGGCGTGATGATCAACTGCGATGAAGCGCTTAGAAAGTTTGAGATGAGCCGCGAATCGACCCGCGTGATCATTCAGGGGTTTGGCAACGTGGGCTCGAACGCGGCCAAGCTTATGCAGGATGCAGGCTACAAGATCGTGGGCATTGCGGAGTACGACGGCGGCTTGTTCAATCGTACCGGCATCAACATTGACGCGCTGCTGCAACATCGGGATCGAAACAAGACAATCGTCGGCTTCACGGAGGCTGACGCCGTCGATCCCAGGGAACTGCTGCAGGGGGATTGCGACATCCTGATTCCCGCGGCCACGGAAAACGTAATCACCAGCCAGAATGCGGCGGGCATCAAGGCAAAGATTGTCTGCGAAGGCGCAAATGGTCCTACAACGGCGGCGGCAGATGAAATCCTTGCGGACAAAAAAGTCTTTGTGATTCCAGACATTCTTGCCAATGCGGGCGGCGTTACCGCGTCCTATTTTGAGTGGGTGCAGGACCGCCAGGGATATTTCTGGAAGGAGTCTGCTGTCAACGACCAGCTTGAATTCATCCTGCGTGAAGCCTTTGAAGAAGTAGTCCACTTCTCAGACACGCATGGCGTTAACAATCGAATTGCGGCTTATATGCTCGCAATTTCCCGCGTAGCTCATACCATCAAGCTCCGGGGCATCTACGCTTAGAGTAAGCACGTTTTGAAATCAGAACCGCCTGCCAAAATGGGCAGGCGGTTTTGTTCCGCCCTCTTCAAGTTCGAGAGCCACTCCAATGCGCGCAAGGCGTTGGTCCTTTCCAGTCCGATTGGCGGGTCAGATCGCCTTCAGAATGGCATCTGCCGAAGTTCGATGATCGGCTGAATCACACACGGATGAAGTTGCGCAGCCGGGAGCCTTCCCGCTTACCATTTCAGAGATTCGCTGGTGCTATTCGCGCGCCATTTGCCGGCTCGCCATGTCCTTCCCCTACGGTTGTGGAGGAATGGGGAGTGCGGATATTGTAGTGTCGCCGGCTTTAAAAGTGGCCCGGCTGACAGCCGCGACGAAGGATGCCGTGGCGATCGCCGAAGCGATCCGAGGATGAAATTGCCTCGAACTGCCACCTTTTCCAACCTACTACACACGAAAATCGCGCTGAGATCCCATGCAAAGAGCGCGAAAGTATGAGGGCACGCGTTGTGAGTGCGCGGGAAACCAACGTAACTTTTCAAAGTTCATCCCTCTGGGGCAAATTAAGGCCACGCAATTGACGCGGGGAGGACGTGCATCATGCTCAAGTACTTTCTAATTCGTATAGCTCCCATCCTTCTTCTGTTTGTGTTGGGATACTCATTCTTCATGCCCAGCGCGGGCGAGCGGCAGTTTCAGCGAACTGAAGCTGCGCTGACCGCCGCGCAGAGCGTACGCATGGAAGTAACAGGACATGACAAAGCCACATCTTCGTACAACCTGCTCGAAGTCGCGTGCCCAGATCGTGAGCATACGATTGAGAGGACCACATTCCTGGCGCCGGATTCGCAACCCTATCCGGAGACCGAACGAATCACCATAGGAGCGGCAGAGTATCTGAAATCGCCCTCAACCGGGACCTGGGCTGCGCTTCCGGGGATAAGTGGCCGCCGCGCCGTGGGTTGCGCAGGAGCTCCTTCACCGGTGCAGGCAGCGCCCTGGCCTGCATTTAGAGTGATTCGCGCGCTGGCGCACATTGAAAGAGGAGAAATGGACGAGGTCTCCGGCGAGCCCTGCCGCCAGTGGAAAGTGACTTTCCACCAACCCAATGGCACGGAGAAAAGTTTCGACTACTGCATCAATCCTGACGACAATCTTCCTCGTCGCATGCGCACTGAAGAAAACTCCATGCAGATGGTCTTGACCAACTGGAACAAACCGCTTGCCATTGAGCCTCCCGCGGAACTGCATCAGTGACATTGAAACTGCTCGGGATCGCCGGGGCGCTGGGACTTCTGGTCCTGCTGGGCGTGGCGTATTCGCTGCGGCTCGATCCGGAAATTGCGCAAGCCAATGATGCACTGCATGCCGCCAGAAGCTGGCGCGTTTCACTGGAGATGCATACCGCAAACGGCGCAGGGCTGTGGGGCAAAGTGGTTGTGGTTTGTCCGGACCGTGAAGACCTTGTGCTGACCGGCGCACAGGCAGGGCACACCATTCGCGTGGGCGACCAGTGGTGGACGGACGGGTTGCCCTCCACCGATAAAGGTTACACTCCCAACCCGTGCCTCTTTGGCAAAGATCAGCCTGTACTGTTTGGCAGCCGTATAGCCAAGGCCATGGCCATCACCGCTGAATTTGACCGCGCGGTGCGGCATCATGCCTCATTCTCTCGCGGCCCGCAGCGCACAGCAGAAGGAGAAAGCTGCCGCGAGTGGACCGTGGACGATGCTTATGCCGTCTGCCTCGGCGTGGAGGACCATCTGCCCCGCGATTTCAAAGCCCGGGACGGAAGCGTCTTTGCCAAGTTCACAGACTGGAACCAGGAAATTTCCATCGAGCCGCCCGGCCGGTAAGCAGTTTGTTTCCGCTTCCCCAGCGGGCGCGATTTTCGCTTTGGGGCGGAGCCTCCCGGGGTGTATTAGTTAGCAGCTAGATTTAGAGCCCAACGGGGCTAAGTATGGCTTGCGTCTCGGTAGAGTCCTGAATTCCCAAATTAGAACTACTCACTTCTCCAACTTCTTGAAGTTGGCGGGTATGGCCGGATAAGGTTATAGAATTCTAGGGTGGGCTCGCGCGTGAGCTGGCGTCATGGAACTCCGAAGCATCAGCGGGCTCGGCGCAGTTTAAACCACCGTTTACACGGTGCCATTGTCCATGATCTCCGTCACCGGCACCGCCGATGGCGATGCCGCAGTGATACTCGATCACTCGCTATCTGAAATGCGAAGTGCCGCATCCAGCGGCAAATCACAAATACGCACCAAAGGAAGGAAAGACTATGAACGAAAATAACAGAGTCCTGGGTCGCCAGAACGCACGCGAACTGACGCCCGCGGAAGTTGACCACGTCACCGGCAACATCAACACTTTGACGATCTGTTCCTGGGGGCCCTCTCCCGGAACCAAGGACTGCGACACAGTTGGCTAACTTCAAACACGGTTGACACGAAAGGATAAAGACATGAATAACGACAACAGAGTACTGGGCCGGCAGGGCGCAAAAGAGTTGACGCCTAGCGAAGCCGACCATGTGGTCGGCGGTTTCTCGACGCTCACCGTATGCACCATTCCCCGACCGGGGACGCACGGCTGCGATGGTGATACGACAGGTTGATCCGAAGCTTGCGCGGGCATTTGTCCCATGAATTGCCCGCGCAAAAATCAGAGCAATGAATCCTGCGCGGACGGTGTCCAATCGCGCCGTCCGCCGCAGCCAGCAAGCAGAGGTCATCCCGATGAAGATCCTCATCACCGCTCCGGAGAATGACAGTCATACCGCCCCATTGAAGTGGGCGCTGGGGCAAGCCGGGTACTCCGTGGCCTGCTGGGCGGGCTTAGGATGGACAGAAGCCAAACAGGCATCCATCTCTTTGCTCCCAGATTTGCCGATCAAAGATACGCAAACTAAAGATGCGCAAATTAAAGACACGCAGCTCAAACTTGGCCATCATCTGGTTGAGCCGGGCGACGTGATTTGGATTCGCAAGCCAGCGGAACCCAAGCCCAATCCGCAAACGGCTCCTGAAGACGCAAAGTTTGCAGCCAATGAATACCGCTCGTTTTATGACTCTCTGATGTATCTTCTTGAAACCTTGCCGGTGCGCGTGGTCAACAAGTACACGGCTTCCCGCTTTATCAACAATAAATCCGTCCAGCTCGCGCTGGCCCGCGACTGCGGCATGAACGTGCCCAAAACATTAATGACCAACTCGCCGCATACTGTGCGAGAGTTTTTTCACGACAACCCTCAACGCATGATCTGCAAAGTCTTCTCCACACACATCTGGGAAAAAGAACAGGGTGGCCCGGTTATGGTTACTGAAACCTTTGAACTCAGCCCGGACAAGCTGCCCACCAACGAAGTACTCACCTTCGCGCCCGCCATCTACCAGCAGATGGTCGTCAAGAAGTTTGACGTACGCATGGTTCTGCTGGGCGAAGCAGTGTATTCCTATTCTCTCCACAACCCCAAGGGCGCGCTCGACTGGCGAGGCGACGCCACGCAAGGCTTAGTGAGAGTAGAACCCATCGCCACGCCGCCGCAAGTTGAAAAATCCGTGCTGGCGTTTGCAGCCAGGTCAGGTATCGCCTTCGGCAGCTTTGACTTCGTTATCGACCATCACGACCAGTGGTGGTTTCTTGAAGTCAATGAAGGTGGGCAATTCCTCTGGCTTGATGCCGCCAACCCTGGTCTTCATGTGCAGGAGAAATTCCTGGCTTTTCTCACCGCTCCGGCTGGATCATCACGGCAGATGCTAGAAGAAAAGCAATCGCAATTCCCCTCGTTGAGCGACTACCTGGCATCGCCCGCCAAAGCCCAGCAGTTGCCTGAAGAAGCTGACCCAGATGCCAACTTTGTTTCAATAGAAGCCTGAAAGCGGCAGGTCAGCTGAACACCACCACTGTTAGTGAACGGTGATACGCTTGTTAGTGAACGGTGATACGCTCAAAGATGTGCGCTGCTCAAGTATCCTGTGATGGTGATGAAGGGCGACATAGTTTATAAACAGAAGTAGCTCGCCGGAAGCTGACGAACCAAATGAAGCGTGTGCATCTGAAATCGTTGCGCTCACTGCGCGGCTTGCGCCAATCCTAAGTATTCTGAAATTGCAGGAGACTCTTGTGAAATTTATTCTATTCTTTGCCGTGCTGTTGGCAGGTTTAGCCGTGCAGGCCCAGTCCCATGCTGCTCAAGGCAATACAGCCAACAATGACAAAGTCTTTAATTCACTGGCTGACCAATATTTTGATCAATACTACTTCAAGTTCAATCCGTCATCGGGCACCGCAGCGGGATTTCATCAGTATGACACCCAGTTGGAAGACTATTCACGGGCATCGCTAGACCAGCAGATCACGACGCTAAAACATTTTCAAAAGATGATTGCTAAGATCGATCCGCTACAGCTTTCAGTAGCGACGCGGGTTGACCACGCGCTGGTGCTGAATGACATTAAGGCGCGTCTGCTCACGCTGGAAAATATTCGTCCATGGGAGAAGAATCCTGATCTATATTCCTCCGGCATTACTAACTCCATCTTTCTGATTATGGCGCGGACATTTGCGCCGCGGGCTGACCGATTGAAGTCACTTATCACGCGTGAGAAACAGATTGCCGCCGTGTTCCAGGCGGCGCGACAGAATTTGAAAAACCCTCCGCCCATTTATGTGGATGTGTCGCTGGAACAAATTCCCGGCCTGATCGGCTTTTTTCAGAAAGACGTGCCTGAGGCTTTCAAGGAGGTGAAAGATCAGGCGCTGCTGGCGCAATTTCAGTCCGCTAACCAGAAAGTTATGGACGAGCTGAAGAGCTATGGCCAGTGGATGGAGAAGGACCTCAAACCGCAGGCGCACGGCGATTTTCGCTTGGGAGCAGATAATTACAGCAAGAAGCTGCTGTATGACGAGGACGTTGATATTCCGCTGCCGCGTTTGCTTGAGATCGGCATGGCCAATCTGCGCCAGAACCAGCAGGCATTCAAAGAAATAGCAGCGAAACTCGATCCCAACAAAACCCCGCGAGAGATCCTGGCAGAGCTGGAAAAAGATCATCCTGCGCCGGACAAGCTTTTGCAGACCTTCCGCGATACCCTGGGCGGGTTAAAAGATTTTTTGTCTCAGCACAACATCGTGAGGCTGCCCTCAGAAGTTCTTCCGATTGTTGAGGAGACGCCACCATTTGCGCGCGCACTTACGTTCGCTTCCATGGACACGCCCGGACCGTTTGAGAAAGTTGCCAAAGAAGCTTTCTTCAACGTCACGCTGCCGGAGCCAAGCTGGACTCCGGAGCAGGTCCAAGAACACATGGCGGGGTTCAACCGCGGGACGATCATCTCCACGGCGGTGCATGAGGTTTATCCCGGACATTACACGCAATTCCTGTGGGTGCCATACGCGCCCTCAAAGGTGCGCAAGCTGCTGGGATGTAGTTCCAACGCTGAAGGCTGGGCGCATTACAGCGAACAGATGATGCTGGATGAAGGCTATGGCCGCACTGCCGGAGTGGCTCAGGACCATGACACGGCTTTTCTAAAACTGCGTCTCGGGCAGCTCCAGGATGCGCTTTTACGTAATGCGCGCTACATCGTGGGAATACAGATGCACACTGGAGCGATGACTTTCGATCAGGGCGTGGAATTCTTCCAGAAAGAAGGGTATCAGTCGCACATGAACGGGCTGCGTGAAACCAAGCGCGGCACCTCTGATCCAACGTATCTCTATTACACTCTGGGCAAGCTGGAAATCCTGAAGCTGCGCGAGGATTACAAAAAGAAAGTCGGCGCGGGCTTTTCATTGGAAAAATTTCACGATGACGTGCTAAAGCAGGGTTTCCCGCCCATCAAGCTGCTGCGGCAGGTGATGCTTGGCGACAATAGTCCGGTGTTGTGACGCTGGATGCCGGCTTGAGCGCGACTTGAGAAAGCGAATGCTAGAATTTCTGCATCACACCATGCTGTGCTCAGGAATCAATCATGAAGATGAGAGTTCGCAAAGCCGTTTTTCCCGCTGCCGGTCTGGGCACGCGTTTTCTTCCCGCCACTAAGGCGCAGCCCAAAGAGATGCTGCCGCTGGTGGATAAGCCCATTATCCAGTATGGCGTGGAAGAGGCCCTGGCCGCCGGGTGCGATCAGATCATCATTATCACCGGCCGTGGCAAGACTGCGATTGAAGACCATTTTGACGTCAGTTACGAACTGGAAAAAATGCTGGAAGAGCGCGGCAAGACGGAGTTACTTTCGATTGTGCGCCAAATTTCAGACATGATCCACGTGGCCTATGTGCGGCAAAAGGAAGCCATGGGATTGGGTCACGCCGTTTTGATGGCACGTGAGCTCGTTGGTAATGAACCGTTTGCCGTGCTGCTGGCGGATGACGTGATCGATGCCCAAAAGCCGTGCTTGCGGCAGATGATGGATGTTTTCGACGAATCGCAATGCTCGATCATCGCCACGCAGGAAGTTAATGGCCCGGCCATATCTTCTTACGGCGTTCTGGACGCGCAGAAGATTGAAGGCAAATTTAATGGGCGCGCATTCGATGTCCGTAGCCTGGTAGAAAAACCCAAGCAGGAAGAAGCGCCCTCAAACCTCGCCATCATTGGCCGCTATGTCCTTACGCCGACAATTTTTGAAACCCTTGAACGGACGCCTCTTGGAGCAGGGGGAGAACTACAGCTGACAGATGGCCTTCGTGGACTGCTCAACGCGGGCGAGAAAATTTACGGATACACCTTTGAAGGCAAGCGCCACGATGCCGGAGACAAGCTGGGGTTTCTGAAAGCGACGGTTGAGTTTGCGCTAAAGCGCCACGATTTGGGACCGGACTTCGCCGAGTATCTGCGTGCTTTAAAGATAGACTCGCCTGTTGAAGTGGCGTAGATTCACCAACTGATCTCGGCTTGATCGCTGAAAACTTAATCGACCAACAGCATGGGAATCCCATCCTTAATGGGGTAGGTGCGGCCACAGGCGGTGCACTGCAAGGCAGATTCGTCTTCAGCCAGCTTCAGTGGCTTGCGGCATGAGGGAACCGGGCAGGCCAGCATGTCCAGGATTTGCTTGAGCATCATCTTTCTATTTTAGAGCACAATTTTAAGGGCGCGCAGCCGGGTGTACCTTTGCATTTTTTGTGGTTAAGATAATTACTCCCATGAATACTATGGCTGCCACTATTCTTGACGGTAACAAAATCGCCGCCCAGATCAAGGCCGAAGTCGCTGAAGAGGTGCAAAAACTGAGCGCTGACGGCATCCGTCCGGGCCTCGCCGTGATCCTTGCGGGGCACAATCCTGCCTCAGAGATTTACGTGCGCAACAAGGTCAAGTCTTGCCAGCAGCTTGGCATGCTCAGCGAGAACTTGACTCCGCCGGATTCAGTCACCACGGCTGAGCTGCTGCAGATGGTTGATGAGTTGAATAAGCGCGACGAAATTGATGGCATCCTGGTCCAGTTGCCCTTGCCTGCCCAGGTGGATTCCAAGAAAGTGCTCCTGGCTGTTTCTCCGGAAAAAGACGTTGACGGCTTTCATCCTGTGAATGTAGGCAATCTTTCTACGCAGCGTCCGGGGCTGGTGCCTTGTACGCCTGCAGGGGTCATTGAGATTCTTCGCCGCAGCAACATTGCTATTGAAGGCCGCAATGCAGTGGTGATTGGCCGAAGCGACATTGTGGGTAAACCCGTAGCCATGCTGCTGCTGAACAACAATGCCACAGTCACAGTCTGCCACTCCAAGACAAAGAACATCGCACAGATTGGGCGGCAGGCAGACATTCTGGTGGCGGCAATCGGCAAGGCCGGTTTTGTGACGGAAGAATTCATCAAGCCAGGGGCCGCCGTGATCGATGTGGGCATTAACAAGATCACCGACCGAACCGAATTTGAGAAATTCTTTGCCGGCGATCCGGCGCGAGAAAAGTCTTTTGCTGACAAAGGTTCGACCCTCGTCGGCGATGTTGATCCTCATGTAGCCGCCGTGGCAGGGGCGATTACGCCGGTACCAGGCGGAGTTGGACCGCTCACGATTGCCATGCTGATGTCGAATACTGTTAAGGCGTGCAAGATGCGGCGTGGGCCAGAGCGGCAGGCTCGGAGCTAGCCAATGCTTCGTATCGGTCTTACCGGCGGAGTGGCATGCGGCAAATCCACCGTGGCTAAAATGTTTGCCGATCTGGGCGCAAATATTGTGGATGCCGACATCATAGCCCATGAGCTTTACCGTCCAGGACAGGAAGTTCTTCAGGAGTTGGTCAAACATTTTGGCGCGGAAATCCTGAAACCAGACGGTGAATTGGATCGCGCCAAGCTGGCAACGCTGGTGTTTGACGGAGGACGCGTTGAAGAGCTAAATAAAATTGTGCACCCTGCCGTGATCCGCAAGCAGGATGAATGGATGCACTCTCTGAAAGAAAAAGATCGGTATGCCGTGGCCATTGTGGAGGCGGCTTTGATTCTGGAAGCCGGAGTCAAAGATCATTTTGACCGCATCATGGTAGTGACCTGCAAAC
This sequence comes from Candidatus Angelobacter sp., assembly GCA_049688735.1. Lineage (GTDB taxonomy): Bacteria > Acidobacteriota > Terriglobia > Terriglobales > Acidobacteriaceae > Angelobacter. Next base: position 13,135 of record JBAVLE010000318.1, read on the forward strand.
CCGGGCAAAAGATTTCGCGCTTCGCGCAACGCACGGGAAAAAACGGCGACGCAGCGCGCGCCGAAGTTGAACGTCGTACAAAAGCGCAGATGCCCGACGAAGAGAAAGCACGGCGCGCAGATTTTGTGATCGATAACTCCGGTCCGGTCGAGGAAACGCGTCATCAAGTGCAGCGAATCTATTCCGAATTAAAAGTCCTGGCCAAACGGCTGAGTTTTGACAGGTGATATATGAAGTCCTTACGTCCAGTTTTGCTCGCATTTTTGTTGGTTCTTGCTTTTTATTTTGTAACCACGCGGATGAGTGGGCCGAATGGCCCCAGCTGGGTGACGCGTCCCTCTCACGTCGAACTGACCCAGGCTGCGGGCCCATCGAATTATGACCCGGAAGAACAAAACAACATCGCGGTCTACAAGAAAGCGCTGCCTGCCGTGGTGAACATCACGTCAACGGCTGTGGCCTACGATTTCTTTTACGGCGCAGTGCCGCAGCAAGGTATGGGATCAGGATTTGTGATCGATACCGAAGGTCATATCCTTACGAACTTTCACGTTGTCGAAGGCGCGCGTCAGCTTGAGGTCACCACCAGCGATAAAAAGAAGTACAAAGCCCAGATCGTAGGCACTGATCCTGTGCATGACCTGGCGGTAATCCAGATTCCCAACAAGTCAGTGCCCCAGGCTGAGATTGGTGACTCCAAAAGTCTGGTGGTGGGACAGAAAGTTTATGCGATCGGAAATCCATTTGGTCTGAGTGGCACCATGACGCGGGGCATCATTAGCTCTATTCGCTCGCTCAAAGGCCAGCGCGGATACATTGACGAAGCCATTCAGACTGACGCAGCTATTAATCCGGGAAATTCCGGCGGCCCGCTGTTGAATGTTCGAGGCCAGGTTATTGGCATTAATACCATGATTTTGACTGGCGGCGTGGAACAGAGCGCCGGAATCGGCTTTGCCATCCCCATTAATACCGCCAAAGCGGTGTTGGACGATCTGGTGCATCTGGGACGGGTCCGCCGGCCGGAAATGGGGGTCCGAACCATTCCCATCGGCCCGGAACTGGCAAACCAGCTAGGACTTCCGGCTGACTCAGGGCTGTTGATCGTGGACGTAGTGCCGGGCTCTGCTGCCGAACGCGCAGGACTTCGAGCCGGGACGGAAAAGGTCTATTTGGGCAATTATCCGATTATGCTTGGCGGCGATTTGCTGGTAGCCATTGAAGGCCAGCCCGTTGAAGACCAGCAGGATTTGTCTCACGTGATGCAGAACCACCGATCAGGCGATACGGTAACGGTCACGATTTATCGAGGGAAAAAGCGCATGGATGTAAAAGTGGTTCTGGGTGAAGCGCGCGGTGTGGCCTAGGAGAACAGGGCGCATTTAGGTCGAAAACCTGAGATTTAGCCTGATTAAGCAATTAGTTTGCTTTCATTCCCGTTCAATAGGGGCTAAGCTGTACCACAATGGAACTCTTCAAAGAGTCTACTTTCGGAAGGAGATGAGGGGTATGGCATTTTGTGCAAAGTGTGGGGCCCAACTCAATGCAGGTTCGGGCTTTTGTGCTGCATGCGGAACAGCGGTTTCAGGCCAAAACGTTACGACATCATCGGGGGCCGCCGCGGCGCCGGCGCAATCTGTGGGCGCCCCGAGCGCAGGGATGACAGACAATTTGGCCGCTGCGCTAAGTTACATTTGGATCGTGGGCTTGATTTTTTTGCTGATTGAGCCGTACAACAAAAATCGTTTCGTCCGGTTCCATGCGTTTCAGTCAGTTTTTTACGGAGTTGCATGGATGATCTTATGGTTTGGCATGCACATCGTCTTTGCGATCATGCCTTTTTTGGGTTTATTGATTTTACCGATATACGCCTTGATTGGACTCGGCGGATTTGTGTATTGGCTCTTCCTAGCTTTCAAAGCCTACAACAATGAGCAATACAAGATCCCGATTATTGGCGATATGGCGGCAAAGCAAGCAGGTGTGTAGACCTTCGCATTTCGCTGAACGCGCGTAACGTAAAATGGGATTTCCGGCACATTCTTTGTGTGGCGCTTTCGCCCTCAAGAATGGTCGCCTGAAATCCCTTACTTGTTTGGAGCGTTCATCCCGATGAAGTATTGTCGCTTTGCTACTACTGATGGTCCGCAGTTTGGGCGGATTGAAACTGTTGCGGGCACTGAACAGATAACCCAAACCACTACCGGCGGCGTACTGCCTGATTTTTCCAAGGCCAGGAAAATCTCTCCGCAAGCATCATCTTCAGCCAAGTTGATGTATCCAGTGGAGCCGTCCAAGATCGTTTGCGTGGGTAGGAATTACAGTGAGCACGCAAAAGAGCTGGGGAATGAAGTTCCGACGGAGCCGCTGATTTTTCTTAAGCCGCCAAGTTCGCTGATTTCGCCAGGAGAAAAGATCGTCCGTCCCAAGCGCTTTTCACAGCGAATAGAGTTTGAGGGGGAGTTGACGGTGGTGATCGGGAAAAAATGTCGCAACCTGGGACCAAACGATGACGTTCGTCCGTACATTTTCGGCTATACAGCCGCCAATGACGTGACGGCGCGCGACTTGCAAAAGAAAGACCCGCAGTGGACCCGAGCCAAGGGCTTTGACACGTTTTGTCCGGTGGGGCCCATTGTGACCGATGAAATTGATCCATGGAAGGGCGTCCGCGTGGAAACCCGCGTGAATGGCGAGACAAAGCAATCAGAGAGCACGCTGGCATTTATTTTTCCCGTGGACGTTGTATTGCGATTCATTTCCCACATAATGACTTTGCTTCCGGGCGATCTGGTTCTGACTGGCACACCGGCAGGCGTCGGGCCGCTGATGGCCGGCGATGAAGTAACTATTTCCGTTGAGGGTGTTGGCTCCATGAGCAATCCCGTGGTCGATGGGGATTGATCGTTCCTGTGATGAACAGCAATTCGCCATTCATCTTTCAGGAAAGATTGTCTTATGCACTGCCAGCGCGGCACAAGACTATGGTTACTTGCGCGTTTCAACCCCGTCGGGTGATTCTGGTGAGGCCAGTTTACATCCAGGATTCTTCAAGACCTGAGGGTTAGGAATAAGTGTTCCTTCGGATTTTCTAAAAGCCGAAGTTGAATTAAACTCATCTACAGAATGGGCCAAACGTCTTGGTGTCTGAGGACGTTATACGTATGAACGAACTTCGTCTATATTCTCTTATCGCAGTTGCCGGCGCCAGCTTGTTGTTTGGCGCAAACGCCTGGGCGCGGAGCAGGCGGAAGACGCCCGACCAACAGGAACGCGAGCGCCGTATGCGCATCAGCGAGATGGGCCGCATCACCGACGGGACTGTAATCGACGTCAATGAAATGCAGATGAACGGCTCCGGCGAGCTACAGCTCTTGATTTATCACTATGACGTGGCAGGCGTCAGCTATGAAGCATCGCAAGATGTAAGCAGCCTTCGGCACATGGTGGACCTGCATTCGTGCCGCGCCGGATTGATGACCTCAATCAAGTACGATCCCGGCAATCCCGGCAATTCCATTGTGATCGCAGAAAACTGGACTGGCCTGCGGCACTAGATCGCGGCAGCAAACCTCACCCCAAAAATATACTTCCACTCGAACCCGTAAGTTTCGACAACTATATCGATGATCATCAATATAGTTTTACTTCGTTGCCAAAGCTTCCACGATGCGGTCAAAATCTTCCAATGATCCGTACTTGAGGATGATCTTGCCTCTACCTTTACGATCATGAATCTCAACCTTGACGCCCAATGAGCTCTCAAGGCTGCGCTGGGCTTCACGAACGTTAGGATCAACCGCAACTGCGGGCTTTTCCTGTTTTTGTTCAGCGGTCTGCGGGTTCAACAGCCTGGCCACAAGCTCTTCGGTTTGCCGGACAGAAAGCTGCTTTTCGATGATCTCTCGCGCGACACGATCCATATGTTCCGGAAATCCGGCGAGCGCCAATAAAACTTTCCCATGACCAAAGCTCAGCGCGCCAGCTTCCAGAGCGTTCTGCACTTCTTCCGGCAGTTTCAGTAAGCGGATAAAATTGGCAATGCTTGCCCGGTCTTTTCCGGTTCGCACAGCGATCTGCTCCTGCGTCAAACCGAATTCGCGGCTCAGCCGTTCGAAAGCCCGCGCCTGCTCCACTGGGTTCAGGTCTTCACGCTGAAGGTTTTCAATAATCGTAATCTCCATCGCTTGCTCATTGGAGATCTGCCGGACCACAGCCGGAATCGTCGCCTTGCCAGCGCGCTTTGATGCATGCCAGCGCCGTTCACCCGCAACCAACTGGTATCGTCCGTTGGCTGCTGGCCGCAATACCACGGGCTGCACCACTCCGCTTGCCTGGATAGACGCGGTCAATTCCTCCAGCGCGGCTTCATTGATCCGCCGACGAGTCTGGTAAGGATTGGGATCAATGCTATCGATTGGGATTTCCTGGGTCGCTGCGCCTACTTGTGCAGCGGGCATGGCAATTGGCGGATTCATTGGCCGGTTTGGCAACAGCGATTCCAATCCGCGTCCCAGGGCTTTGCGCTTATCATTGATCTTGTCATTCATCATGATTCGTTTACTCGCTTCAGTTCATTGCGATCGGAAAAGTTTTCAGGTTGATCGGCGATGGCGGCGTTCGAAGCCTCTTTTGAAGCTTCTGTCGCGGCTGTGCTTGCAGCGGAATTCATTCTGCGCTGCATGATCTCTTTGGCAAGGCGGATGTAGCTTTCGGCGCCCCGGGAACGCACGTCATACAGCAGGGCCGGCTTGCCGTAGCTAGGGGCTTCAGCCAACCGAATATTGCGAGGAATGATGGTTTCCAACAGCTTGTCGCCAAAATGGCGCTTTAGTTCCTGAGTAACCTGCTGGGCCAGATTCGTGCGGTCGTCATACATGGTGAGAACAACGCCTTCGATCTCCAGCCCGGAATTGAAGCTCTGCCGCAGGCGCTCGATGGTGTCCAGCAGTTCGCTTACACCCTCCAGTGCAAAGTACTCGGCTTGCATGGGAACAAGCACGGAATCGGCAGCTACCAAGGCATTCAGGGTCAGCAGATCCAAGGCAGGCGGGCAATCCAAAACAATGAAGTCAAATTGGTCTCGAATGGATTGCAGAGCGTTGCGCAATCGGAATTCCCTGTTTTGTGCCCCTACCAGTTCAATATTGGCTCCGATCAAATTTTTATGGGATGGGATTAGGCTGAGGCCATCCAACTCGGTGGGCATTACGCCTTCACCTGCTGTTGCTTCAGCCATCAGCAAATGATAGGTGCTAATGCGCTCGGGATCCCGGGCGAAGCCCAATCCCCCGGTGGAGTTGGCTTGGGGGTCGCAATCAATCAACAGAGATCGAACTTCTGCGGCAGCGAAAGATGCCGCCAGATTAATTGCGGTAGTGGTCTTTCCTACCCCACCTTTTTGATTCGCAACAACGATTACTATTCCCATAAAGTTTTAAGATTGAGGCCGTCTTGATGAATGTAGACGAGTGTGGAACGAAAGCGCAACGCCGCAGAATGGTGCATTGTTCTACGTGGAACAATGTTCATGCAGATCGAGAGCTGTTCCACGTGGAACAATGTTACTGGGCGGGTTCGTAGCTTCAGAGCTCCCACTTAAGTGCGCACATGAACGCTTATGCGCAACTGCTCCCTCACAATAGTACTTAAACAGATACCTAAAAGACCACTTTTACCACTTTGGTTCTAGGTGCCCGCATCTTAGACAGAATTTGGCAGATCTTGATTTTAAACGTTAACTATCTTGGTTCGCTACGATGGTTTCCCACTTTGGTGCCAATAAAGGCTTTGCTGTAGTCCTGCCGTGTGCCAACAATGGACTGCTCCACAGGATTGCTCCACTTTACGCTCTCACACCAACCAAAAGCTCTCGTGAACTGCTGCAAGGAATCGGCGTCGGCTCGTACCAGCTCATAGCGGAACCCAATTTCTTGGCTGATTCAACCTGCCCCGAGCCGATCATCAGGGCTATCCGTCCACCCTGCTTTGTTAGACGTAGCGCCATCGGTAGTGCCTGCTCAAATTTCTCGACTGCGCGCAGCATTATCAGGTCGGCTGTTCCTCCATAGTTTTCAGCTCGGTCGCTGAACACTCTCGTATTTTTGAGTTCCAAGACACGGACCAACTCCCGCAGGAATGTCGCCTTCTTTTGCTGGGACTCAATCAATGTCACTCGAATGTCCGGGGTAAGTATCGCAAACGGAACTCCGGGGAAACCAGCGCCTGATCCCAGGTCGATTGCTGTTCGCGGCCACTTCTGTTCCAGCAAATGCTTGGCGGCAAATAATGACTCCCCAAAATGGCGTTGCACGATCTCGTTAGTTTCGCGTATGGCGGTCAGGTTGATGCGGGCATTCCATTTCAGTAGTAGATCGATGTACGTTGATATAGCGCGGAGGCGCGATTCGTCGAGCTGAATGAAGGGATGGAGCAAGCCGGCAATGGCCGATGTTTCCACGCACACAATCGTAAATTAATCTGCGGGAAGCTTCTTCACTAAACCGGAATGAGCCGGAAGAGAGTCCAATAATTCGCGGACCGTGCGTTTGAGCAATGGATGGACCAGAGTCGGCGCAATCTCCGCCAGCGGCTCCAGAACAAAGCGCCGCTGATGCATAGCGGGATGGGGAACGGTCAGGTCCGGCGTATCCAGAACGTCATTGCCGAAAAGCAAAATATCAATGTCGATGGTGCGCGGCCCCTTGGGCTCCGTGCGAATCCTGCCCATGGATTGCTCAACCCCGAGCATCCGGCCCAGGAACTCCAACGGCATCAACTCGGTTTCCAAAGCCACAGCGCAGTTCAGGAACCACGGCTGCTCGGTCTGCACCTCAACCGGCTGGGTCTCGTAAAAAGTCGAAACTTGCTTGATTGTGCCCAATTCCCGCAACCGGGAGATTGCTTCGCGGAGATGCTGTTCGCGATCGCCCAAATTCGAGCCTAATGACAAGTAAACCAGTTTTTTCATGGGAAAAACAGGGAAATGGAGCTCAATTGAACATAGAAGATCGAAAGTATTGTCACCCGGCAACGCGCAGGCCTGTTACGTTGGTTACTTGGCCATACGTAATGATTTAGATACCCTTTGCGGGTATGGCTCTACAAGCGCTCCTCCTTAGCAATGACCCTGAAGTTCATCGTACGATACGCCGAGTGCTGGATGCGGCAAATATCGATCTGGATCTCTCCAACAACGCCGACCAGGCGCGGCATATCCTAATTCGCCGCAAGTATGACGCCCTTTTGGTTGACTGCGATGACGTGCCACATGGCCCGCTTGTCCTCAAGGAGCTCAGGCAGGGAAAGTCGAATAAGAGCTGTATCGCTTTTGCCGTGGTAAATGGCAAGACAAATATCCAGCAGGCTTTTGAGATGGGCGCAAACTTCGTTTTGGACAAGCCGATCTCACTCGACCGCGCGACCCGTAGTGTGCGCGCTGCGCAAGGATTGATCATGCGCGAGCGCCGCCGTTACCATCGGCATCTGGTCAAGGCCACGGGAGCAATCCTGGTAGATCAGGGCGCTGAGCTCCCTTTGAACATTACCAATATCAGCCAGGGCGGCATTTCCATAGAGTGTTCACGCCGCCTGGATGAAGGCGGCGCTGCTCGAGTTAAGCTGCAATTGCCCGGAACAAAGCGATTACTGGACATCAAGGGCGAAGTGGCATGGTCCACGCCGGAAGGCCGTGCGGGAATCCGTTTTCAGGTACTGTCAGCGGAAGCAAAAAAGGAACTGGATAATTGGCTGGAGAAGCGAGCGCTGACGCTGGGTGGCGGCGCAATGTTCATTAACGCTACAACAGTTTAGGCTTTAGATCTGGCGGGACGTTTGAGCGGCCAAGACGGCGCTCTCGGCGCGATCAGCAGATTGATGCAGTTCGGTTGTCTCTTCCCACAAAGAGCGGTCTTTCAATAGCCGGGAAACCAAGGCTGTGTGCATGGCGTGGCCGGCGCGGTCCGCTACAATGCGCCCGATAATCTGCTTTCCCAGCAATGCCAGGTCGCCAATTAAATCCAGCACTTTATGGCGCACAAATTCATCTTCATACCGTAGCGGGCCATTCTTGACCCCGGTGGAAGTCAGCACAATCACGTTCGCTTCTGACGCGCCGCGGATCAGGCCCATATTCTTCATGGCCTGCTCTTCACTCAGAAAGCCGAACGTGCGGGCTGCGGCCAGTTCCTTGCGATAAAGATCTTGTGAAAGATCGATCTCAAATGCCTGCGCTCCTATGGGC
>JBAVLE010000319.1:0-17720 GCA_049688735.1 Candidatus Angelobacter sp.
CCACAGTCCCTCGGTGGTCCCGGCATAAACGATGTTGTGGTCAGCGGGATCCATTTGCAGCATTCGCGTGCGCCGGGCGGAATAGGGAATGCCCTGGATCTTGCGGAAGAGTTCTCCTGCCGAGTCACTGCGATAAATGCCGGAGCACGCGCTGATAAAGATATTTGCCGGCTGTGCGCGATCAATCACAATGGAAAAAACATCCGAGTCATCAATCACGCCCTTCTTGATGCTGTGCCAGGTCTTGCCACCGTCTTCAGTTTTCCAAGGCAGGTGCCAGGTACCGGCATAGATCACATCGGGATTCAACGGATCAATGGCTATGGACTCAACATTCTTGATCTCTGCATGGTTGGCGGGAGAGATACTTTCAAAATCATGGCCGCCATTATGGCTGCGATAGATTCCATCCAACGCGCCCACAACAAGAATTTTAGGATTTGAAGGCGCAATGCTCAGCGCGCGAAGGGATTTACCGTGGAGATCAGCAACTATTTCCCAGGTCTTTCCCGCGTCATGGCTGCGGTAAAGATCGCCGTCGCTATTGGGAAGCTGCGCATTCCAGGCAGCGGCAAAAATATTCCGCGAATCTGTGGGATCAATAACGATGTGGTCCAGAACCATTTCCGCTGAGTTCCCGGGCCGGGCAAAGCGTGACCATGTGGCGCCCTTGTCAGTTGAAAGATAAAGATTGCCGGCGCTGGTGCCGAGAAAAATTCGGTTGGGATCTTTTGGATCGATGGCCAGGCTGCGAACGTTGCCGCCATCAGGGCCAATGGGTTGCCACGTCTGCTCCGCCGCAAGGGCAGCAGACATCCACAGTGTGAACGTTAGGGCCGAAATGGTCGCTATCCGCATGAATGGAAACAGTGTTTTCCCTGAAAGCTGAATGTAAGGAGATTGACATGACGATTTTGCTCCAACAAGTTACCGAAGGGCAATGGATTTAACAAGTACAGACAATTTCAGAGGATCGTGCCTCAGCCAAAAACAAATCGGCGCGCGAGGGTGGATTGGCATATCGCGCGCCGGTTAAAAATCAAGACCTAGTTTGCCGACTTCTTTTGCGGCTCCACGTTTTCCGGCATCTCGACTTTTAATACGTGCAAAAGAATCTGTGTGCCGGAATCAAGTTTCACGTTTTCAGAGTTCGATACGATTACAGGACCCGGAGTGTTGGGGCTTGGTTCTGCGCTAAGGCTCAGGCCTTTCAATCCAAAAACCCCTCGGGGCATGCCAATACTCATCGGCTTGGAGCTACTGTTGGTAGTAACTTCCAGCAGGGCGCCTGCGCTGTCAGCATGGGTTGACGGTGACTCTTTGACCGTTACAGGGGCGTCTATCGTGGATAAAGACGCGCTGGTTGAGGCCCCAGTGCCGCCGCCACTGCCCTGGTTGCCTCCCCCACCGCTACGGCTGGTAGCAGGACCCCCGCTACTACGGACCCCTCCCATCATAGAAGGCGGTAGCATCTGCGATGGCTCATCGATAAGCGACCTTCTGATCACCGGCTGGGACACGGCCTGAACCACGGCCTCAAAGTCGATGTCATGGAAATGTTTCAGCAAAATGCGATCAAAAACGATTCCCAGGCGCGATTCGGGGTGTGCGCTGTCTTTGGGACTTACTTCCGTGACGTGCCCAACCAACTTGGTTTCAACCGGGATGATCACCTTGCCATGGGCTACAACGTCTTGCGAAACTTGCGCCTTCACCTTGTCGCCCACCTTGAGTTTTTTGGCCTTGAGTCCCTTGCTCAGTTCCACAAGCATGTACGAGCCTTTAGGTTTTGTCGGTGCTGCCGCGGGAGCGGTCGTGTTGGTGGCTGGGACTATGGCATCCACAGCGATTGAGTCCTCGACCGGTTTTTTCAAACTTGCGGAAGAGTTAGACGATTGAGCTTGCTGGACAGGATTATTGTCTGCTGAAGTTTGTGCGAAAAGCGCGTGCGTTTTCGAACCAGGCCAGACGGTTGCAAGAAAAACCGCGGCTGCGATCCAGTAGCTCTTCATACTGCACCTCGAAGGGGGACGAAGCACCGGAAGCTCATTTACGCTTGCCGTCATTGTGCAACTAACTTCCCTACAATGTCCACCATGTAAACAGATGGAAGAATCTCCATGCTAGGTTGTCGAAATATGCCGGGGACTGTGGATTTACGGCGTGATAATACGTCAGGCCTACATCGCAACGTAGGCGGCAACTCTGGAGCTATCGCAAAAGAAACAGCGGCCAAGTCTTAAGCTTGACCGCTGAAAGAGTCTATGAAACGGCTGTTGCCAAGCGTTATTGTGGTGTTGCGGAGCCAGTCACCTGCAAAATCAGTTGCGTTCCAGTATCCAACTTCACGTTGCGGCTTGCTGAACTGATGATTGAGCCTTGAGCGTTGCCGGTGGTTGTTGTGTTCAAGGCTATTCCCTGCATTCCCACTACGCCACGGGTTGCGGAGTTCAACGCACCATTCGCTGCAACGCTTGTCGCCTGATTCACCGAACCATTTACTGCGCCGCTCGCTGAGTTCGTGACCGATCCAGCAGTGTTATTGACCGAGTTGGTGGCCGAGCCGAGCGTTGAGTTAACTGGATTGCCACCTCCACCGATGGGAGCAATGCCTCCGCCGCTGCGTCCGCCACCCATGCCAGTACCACTGCCCATTCCTGATCCAAGATTGCCGGTTTCATCGCCACTGGCTGAAAGCGTGCCTTGCGCGGGAGGTGCAAGCGCCTGAATGACTCCGTTGAAGGCCACTTCCTGCCCATCCTTTAAAACCGCTTTATCAAAAACTACGCCCAGCTTCGACTCAGCATTTTCCTTGCTCCTGGCTTGTGCCTCGGTTACGTGGCCCACAAGCTTTGAGTCTTTGTGCAATACCACCTTGCCATTGGCTTTTACATCTTGCGTCAGCTTGGCCGTGACCTGGTCACCAGGCTTTGCTTTCTTCGCATCGATTGACTTTGTTACTTCAGCTTGCAAGGTCGTGCCGCTACTCAGGGCTCCAGAAGCGCCGTTCACTCCGCCGGAACTGCTTCCGCCCGCGGCCGTAGAACTTTTATCTGCTCCCTTTTTGTCATTGGGTTGCGAAACGCTAGGGTTCGCGCCGCCATTCACGCTGGTTGACGCGCCGGAAGTCTGTGTGCTCTGGCTGGCATTGGCTCCAGCGCTCGCCTGATTGGGCGTGACCGAAGCACTGCCAGACGCCGAGCCACTTGCTGAAGTCTGCGCAGCCGAGCCGAGCGCCAATAAACCCACCGCCATGACGGCAATACAAAACATCTTCATATTCAATCTTTTTCCTCTCATTGTCTAAAGTTTTGAACTCTCTGGTTTGGGCAACTTGAACCTGGAAACTTCAGGCCTGAAAATCTGCGTTGAGATGTCGATGCGAAGAACAGCCTCTGCCATCGTATTCAGATGCAAATGGTGCAAAAAGCGTCTACTCTGGATATCAAGGTGAACAGAGTCAACGAGTTAGATGCCTAATAGACCTTTTTACACGGTTCGTCATCTAAGCCAGAGTACCCGCTCCAGGAAACCGGGCCCGATGATAATCTCTACATAAGGGGAAGCGTTTGAGTACACAAGAAAAAGTCCTGATTGTGGAAGATGAAGAAAACGAACGCTCGGGATTGGCCGAGCTCGTCTCCGCGTGGGGCTACCGAACCGACACAGCCAAAGACGGCCTGGAAGGGTTGGAGAAAGTAGCCACATGGTCCCCCGGCATCGTGGTCACCGATTTCAAGATGCCGCGCATGGACGGCATGGAGCTTTTGCAGCGTCTTGCTGACCAGCCACAGCAGATCGCCGTAATATTGCTGACTGCTCAGGGAAGCATTGATGTCGCCGTGGATGCGATGAAAGCGGGCGCGTATGACTTTATCCAGAAGCCGGTGGATCCGGCGCGGCTCAGGCAGATTTTGCAGAACGCATCCCGCCAGCGCGGGACCACGGTAGAGCTGGAAGTCACGAAAAAGAAGCTGCGCGATACCGGCGTCTTCGGCCAGATGGTTGGGTCGTCACGTGCGATGCAGGAGATTTTTCACCTGGTTGAGATGGTTGCGCCAAGCACGGCGTCGGTGCTGATTACTGGAGAAAGCGGCACGGGCAAAGAGATGGTAGCGCGCACGATTCACGATTTGAGCCCCCGTAAAACCAAACCCTTTGTGGCCATCAACTGCTCGGCCATTCCGGAAACGCTGATTGAAAGCGAAATTTTCGGCCATGAGAAAGGCGCGTTCACCGGCGCCATGGAGCGCCGGGCAGGTTGTTTTGAGCTGGCTGAAGAAGGCACTTTGTTGCTGGATGAAATTGGAGAGATGCCTGCGGCAACGCAAGCCAAGCTGCTGCGCGTGCTGGAAGACCGCAAGCTTCGCCGGCTGGGCAGCAAGGTAGAAACCCCCGTCGACGTGCGGGTGCTGGCAGCCACGAACAAAGTTCCTGAAGAGGCTGTCGCCAAAGGCGAGCTGCGCGGCGATCTTTACTATCGACTGAATGTTTTCAATATCCACCTGCCGCCTTTGCGTGACCACAAAGAAGATGTTCCGCAGCTTGTAGAGGCATTGCTGGCCGACATGAATGCCAAGCATGGCCGCAAAGTGGCAGGAGTAGCCGACCATGTTCTGCAAATGTTCCAGAGCCATAACTGGCCGGGCAATGTGCGTGAGCTGCGGAACACCATGGAGCGCGGCGTGATTGTTTGCGACGGCTCCCTGCTGGACCAGCGGCACCTTCCGCCGAACTTTGGCACGACTGGGGTACGCGTTCCGGCTAGTGAAGGCGAAGGCCTCCGGCTGGAAGTAGGCACCACAGTAGGCGAAGCGGAGAAAATGCTCATCCTGAAAACGCTCGCAGCCAACAACAATAACAAGACCCGCGCCGCGGAAGTTCTGGGAATCAGCCTGAAAACCCTGCACAATAAGCTAAAGGAATACGGAAGCGCCTCCGCCGTGGCCAGCGAGGGTGCCAGCTAAAAGACTCTTTGCATTTGCCGTAGCGATAGCCGAAGATGGCAAAGGAATCACAGCAAGTTTGCCCTAAGAAGTGACTGATGCCCGCCTTAAGCCTGAAAACCAAGCTGGTTTTCGCCATCACCGCCATGGTGGTGGCGATTGTGGCCACGCTCGCCACGCTATACATATCAGAAGTTGTCCGTCAGCGTATCCACGAGGTGTATCAGGTAGCGGACGTGATTAAGCTGCATGTCTTCGCGGTAGCAAAGCCGGCCATGGGCGTGGACCTGAGCAGTTCGAAGGTTGACCTGAACGATCCCAAACAGGTTGAAGCAGCCGTACAGGAGTTACTGCAATCAGATACAGGCATTGCTGCTCTGCTCGAGTCCGTAACTGGTGATTCACCCAACATTCTTGATGTAAGCATCGTTGACGCTGATGGACTCGCGCTGCTGCACACTAACCCCGCGCTGCAAGGAACTATTGTTCCGGCGCGGGAGGATTTCAGCACGGTGCTTCACAGCGGTATTCGACAACAACTTAAGCTGATTTACGGTCCGGCGCGGGCCTATGACGTTCGCCTGCCGCTGATCCATACGGCTACGGGGAAACCATTCGGGGAAGTGCGCGTCGGCGTTTATACGGCGTTTCTGAAGCAGGATATTCAGCCGCAGATCCGCCGAGCTTTGATTTTTTCCGGCACAGCGATCCTTCTCAGCATGATTCTGGCTGCCGGCCTTTCTAACCTCGCTCTGCGTCCGCTGGCGGCTATCAGCCGCCGACTGGATTTGATCAGTTCCGGCAAAGCTGACCTGGTAGCAACCCCACAAAGGCGTTCCGACGAATACGGCACGGTTTCAACCAAGATCGAGCGACTGGGCCGGCAGATGCGCGACGTAAAAGAAGTCTTTTCTGCCCTGAAGGAAAACCTCGATCAAATGATGGCAAACCTGCAGGACGGAGTAATGCTCTTTACCAGCGACTCCAACGCGGTGCTGGTAAGCGCATCGGCCGAGCGCTTTATCGGCAAAGCACGCGGAGAGATGCTGGGACGCCAGCCTGAAGATATTTTTTCGCGCGAATCGCTTCTAGGCAGAAAAATCCTGGATGCATTTGCTTCGCGAGCGCCCGTGGGCCAGGAAGAGATAGAAGATGCGCAGGGTCGGCACATACAGTTTTCGCTGGATTTTATTGAGGAGCGCGGCGAGCGCATTGGCGCGCTGCTCACCCTGCGCGATGCCGAGTCCGTTCATCGAATTGAGGATGAAATTGAGCTTTCACGGCGACTCTCCGCCATTGGCAGGCTTACTTCGGGCGTAGCGCACGAAGTAAAGAATCCCATCAACGCGATTGTGGTGCATCTGGAAGTGCTGCGGCAGAAGATGAAGGAGATTGATCCGGATACGCGGCGCCACGTGGATGTAATCAGCAGTGAGATTCAGCGGCTGGACCGCGTAGTGCAAACCCTTGTGGACTTTACTCGTCCGGTGGAGTTGCGCCTGAATGACATGGACATGCGCAAACTGGTGGAAGATGTGGTGACTTTGGCCTCGCCCGCGGCGGAAAAGCACAATGTGCTCATAGAACGCGAAGCCGCGCCTGATCTTTTGCCCGTACGCATCGACGCCGACTTGGTGAAGCAGGCGCTCTTGAATATTGTTCTTAACGGCATGCAGGCCATGCCGGACGGCGGCACCTTGCGCCTGACGGTGAAACGCGATGGCGACAGCGCGCTCATCAGCGTTCGCGATCAGGGGGCTGGCATTCCGGAGAATATCCGCGACAAGATTTTTAATCTATACTTCACTACAAAGACGGGCGGGAGCGGCATAGGTCTGGCTATGGCGTATCGCGTGGTGCAACTGCACCATGGATCGGTGGAATTTACATCGATCATCGACCATGGGACCACGTTTTTCCTGCGTTTCCCGCTGGCAGAGGCCGGTGCCAATGGAGATTTGCCCGCAGTAGCAAAAGAGGATTCAGTCAGTAAGACATGAAAACATTTCGCCTAAATCCGGCAGTCGCCGGCGTTCTGTTTCTGGCGCTGATTTCAACAGGCTGCGAGCACAAGAAGCCGGTATTGGTAATGCCGCAACAGCCGCCCCCAACAGCAACTCCGCAGGCCACGCCGACTCCTGCCGCTGCAGAAACACAACCCTCAGAGCAGCCGCAGCAGACACAACCAGCGCCCACCCCGGACGATCAATCCAAAACTGGGGAAAAGCCAGCCGAAAAGACCAAGCCCAAACATACACGCCATACAGCCACAAAAAAGCCGAGCGGCGAGAAGTCAGAGGTCGCGCGAAACACAACCGGAAAGAAAGTCATTCCGGCGGAACCCGTACCCACACCGCAATCGATTTCTCCCGGTACAACGGCGGCTAACGGCGGAAACAACCAGGCTTCAACTGACCAGCTTCTTCAGGGCGCAGAAGCAAACCTGAACGGGATCACTCGAGCGCTATCGAAGGATGAAGAAGCAACGCGGGCGCAGATCAGGGAGTTCATCAAGCAGAGCCGCACTGCCACCACGGAAAACGATCCGGCGCGCGCTCATACGCTTGCAGTAAAGGCGCGGTTGTTGTCCGATGAGCTCGTCAAGCAGCGATAAGCAACCCGTTACCAGGACAATGCGAGACAAGTTTCTGCTTAGAGCTCACTGATGCGGCATAGTGACGGAAACCTTGCCGGACCCCTTCGACTTCGCCGTTACTCCCTTCGGTCGCTCCGGCTGCGCTCAGGACGGCAGCGATAGGGAGTTATGGCCTGACCATGAGCGTATCTCCACTTTAAATTTCAAACGTGAGGCCGCTCGCTATCTCTTGTTAAACCATCGAAGCGTGACCAGCGCTTTCGGCTCCTGTTATCCTTCCGCGCATGAGTCTTTCTGTTTGCATCATCACGCTCAACGAAGAAGCGAACATCGGCCGCACGCTGAAGAGCGTGAAAGGCATTGCCGACGAAATTATTGTTGTCGATTCCGGCAGCACGGACGGGACGGTGCCCATGGCAGAGCAATTTGGGGCGAAGGTTGTCGTGGAATCGTGGAAGGGCTTTGCGCGACAGAAAAACTCGGCGCTGGAAAAAGCAACGTGCGACTGGATTCTTTCGCTTGATGCCGACGAAGAAGTCAGCCCTGAACTGGCGGCCAGCATCAAGGCGCTGCTGGCGTCGGGCACGCCACAGTTTGCCGGATACACCATGAACCGCCGCAATCTCTATTTCGGCAAGTGGATCAAGCGGAGCGGTTATTATCCTGACCCCAAACTGCGGCTGATCCGGCGCGGCGCCGCGACATTTGAGCTGAGAGATGTGCATGAGGACATGAAGATGCAAGGCCCTCTGGGGCATGTTAATGGTGACATGATCCATCACGCGTATCCGACGCTGGAAAGTTTTATTGAGCATGCCAACCGCTATTCGTCTTTAGGCGCCGACATGGTGGCACGGGAACGCAAAGTTAGATTCAGCGTGGTAAATATTGTTTTGCGTCCGCTGGTGCGATTCATCTGGGCATATTTTTTTCGCGGCGGCTTTCTGGATGGTCGTGAAGGACTGCTGGTGCTGATGAACCAT
Source organism: Candidatus Angelobacter sp. (assembly GCA_049688735.1). Taxonomy (GTDB): domain Bacteria; phylum Acidobacteriota; class Terriglobia; order Terriglobales; family Acidobacteriaceae; genus Angelobacter. Next base: position 8,526 of record JBAVLE010000319.1, read on the forward strand.
GCCGCGTATGTGAGCTGGAAGTACGCCAAGGCGTGGGAGAAGTCGAAGAAGAAATTGGTAAATGAGTAATTTGGTCAATGGGTAAATGTAACGGCGAATTCTTTATTGCGAAAGAATCTCTACTGACGTTAAGGGCAGGGTTTCCGCTTTTGAAGAGCACGAGACCATAGCTCCACTTGTGCTTTTATCTGCTCCGCCAAGCGCGAAAGAAGACTATCGCTCACGCCAACGCTAGAGGCACGATCTGTCTCGGCAATGAATTCGCTCGCCACTATTCTTTTGTGGCGTCCGAACTTAAATTCAGTCGCGTTCGCGTGATGCACGATTGCATTCCTAGCGGTGGAAATGGCACTATAATCGTTGAGCGACAAGGGACCACTGCCTAACACCCTTTCAACTTCCTTCCATCTTTCAATACTGCTCCACTCATCGCTGTTTGATGGAAGGATTTTGCTCGACGGCCCCTCATCTAAAAGCCATCGATCGAAAAGGGCAACCACTGACACGAGCCCCATATTTCCGGCGTGATACCGAAGTAAGGAGACTTGATCCTTCCACCAAATCAACTCTTGTTCTTTCTCGCCCGGGTCGGACCATTTTGCAGCCTTAAATCCATCGCGAGCTCTTCGGTCCAACCCTTCAATCCCTTCGATAGTGGCTTCATAAATGGAGACTACTAGCGCGTCGACTTCGCTGCCGAATAAGTCAACTCCTCCGCAATTTAGAATGTCATCACTATCGTCAGTCATTTTTTTGTGCGCAATCTCAGCACCCATAAGGTTTTGGATTAGTCGGGCGGTTCAAGTATTTTTAATTTTTCAGCCACAGCACCAAAACGCAATGTGGCGTAATGAGTGTTATAAACAAGGCATCCACCGAGCTTACTTAGCGCATCAAGTTTTAGGTTTTCGGGAAGAGCGATGCGGTCGACGATCACTTTGGCTCGTCCAAAGGCATATGCATGTGGCTGAAGCCCCATACTCTCAGGACGGGAAAAGACCTCATGATCGCTTGCGAGAGGCTCGGCGAGTAACATTGCAGCAAAATCCGACATGCGGGATTTGTCGGAGAGGATGCTATTAAAGTGGTCGATCAGAGCTCCCGCTATCAAAACACCTTCTCCAACTCCCAATCTAATTTTTATTTGATTTGTGAGAACAACAAATGAATTACACCAAGCCGCCATCTCGAAAAATGCGTCCCATTCCTCAGGAATTAGAATATTCGGATCATGCCACTCTTTACGGTTGAAAGGGGGCTTCCTTTCGTGAAGCATTTTGCCAATGCTCCATGCAAAATCCGGGCGCGTAATACTAAGCCAAGCATCGTCCTGTTCCTTATCTTCAGTGTCTCCGCCGGAGTGTTTTCCGCCAAACCCAAAGATTTTCATAGGCCCATAATTGTAACGTTCTCCAACTAGGACCGGAAAGGTTGCTGGTGCGGGTGGAAGCGGCCAAGCAATGAAAAAACCAAAATCTCACCGCGGAAGCGCGTCCCCAATCCATTTCCCACTGGCGATAGGAACCCGGAGGACGAAACGGCTGGGGCACGCGCGCGGGAATCGGCGAGCTTTATCCATGTACTTCAGTACATGTTGAAAGCAAATTAAAAGAGAAGTAACATAAGGCAGATTTACTCAATGTGGTGAGCCCTTTTCTGGCAACGGTCGCTATCGGCTGAATTGCTGTGCGGTGAGATTGCCAACATTGCCAAAATCGGGCAATTGCCAAAATTGAAAACTGAGACCGCCTCAGATGGTATAGTTAAGTCCTTTGTAATCCTGATTGAGCTGTGATTGACTGACGCGACTTGGGATGACTCAGGGATGAAGCTTGCTAAGTCTTTTGGAATCCTAATTGAGGGATACCGGGGGAGGGAGGGGGTTGATTTTGCGGGAGTCGCCGGGATCGGAACGTCAAGATTGGGATATCTCTGGGATGCTCTGCGTTAAGTGCTTTGGAATCCTAATTGGGCGATACCGGGGAGGGGATCTAAAAGATCGGATGATCGCCGTGATCGGGAGGATCCGGTGATCGGAAGGCATTGCCGCCGAAGATCATCTGACAGTGGCCTTACTGATCAATGACTTAGCACTCCTGTAACTGTCGGCCAGAAGGCTGGTGGGCCTATGCTTGAGGGCATGCGGCGAATCTCTCTTTATCGACAGGCATTATTGGCGGCGGTAATCGCGATATCTGGCGTAAGGCTGGTTGCACAGGCCTCATTGGGCGACGTTGCGCGGAGGATTCGCGCGTCCAAGGGCGAAGACTCGCCCTCTGTCGCAGACAAGGCCGCAGCGGACACTACGGCGGCAAGACTTAGAACGTTGCCGACTACGGATGACCTGAATGCCATCGCCGTTATCTTGGGTGAGACGGATGAGGCAGCATTCGCCACGCGCGTGAGAACGCAGCTGGAGCAGGAAAACTTCCTGGTCCTGGATAGCGTGGCAGCGGCTGAGCGCGCTGGCAGAACAAGATTTGCGGGTGGCGGCTGGAAGCTTTACACGTTCTATTCCGCGGTTGAATCGCCCAAGGTAAAACCGCCGGCAACGGAAGCGGAATGGGCTGACACGCTGGACCGGTTGAAGCGTTGGGCAGCGCAGCGTCCTGAATCGGTGACAGCGCACGTAGCGCTCGGCTATGCCTACCTGAACTACGCCTGGCAAGCCCGCGGCCAAGGCGACGCTGCTTCTGTGACTCCGGAAGGCGGCAGGCTGATGCAGGAACGGCTGAAGCTGGCGGAAACGGAGTTGCAGCGAGCCGAAGGAAAGTGTCCGGAATGGTACTACGTGATGCTGCAAGTAGGGCGGTTGAAAGGCTGGGAAGCGGAAGACCTGATCGCTTTCTTGCAGAGAGCAATCACGTATGAACCGGAGTTTTATTACAGCTATCAGGAGGTGGCGCGCGGCTTGATGCCGAAATGGCGCGGCAGGGAAGGCGATGTGGAGAAGTTTGCGGAGAATTCGGCCAATAAGGCGGGCGGAAAAGCAGGCGACATTCTTTATTGGCAAATTACGCAGTCGATCATAGGTGATCGCGATCTGGCAAACATTATGCAGCATCTCTCATGGTCACGGGCGATGGTGGGATATCAAGCTTTGGTGGCGCAGTACGGCGTGACTTCAGTCGGGCAAAACCAGCTGGCCCAGATGGCGGCACGGTTTGGAGATTACATGGTGACGGACGAAACCATGACGCAGATCGGCGATCATTGGGACCAGGGCACCTGGGGAACCAAAGAGTATTTCGACAAGGTAAAAACATGGGCCAGGGATTCTGCGGTTCCTTTCCGCAGGATCGTGGACGCGTACAAAGCAGTAGCTGCCAATGTGGCTACCATTGAAGGCCAGAAATATGACAGCGTGATTGCGCAGGAGTTTTTTAGCCGCTATCAGCGGGCGGTAAAAGATTGCAGTTCGACAGCCAGTGGGACGGCACCAACGCTGCTGATCCTGCAGGTAAGTAAAAGCGGATCGGTGCAGCAGGTGCTGGTGGTACCCGAAACCGCGAGTGACGCGTGCCTGCGACCAAAGCTGGCGAAGGCCACATTCACGCCTCCACCTAAACCGGATTATTGGGTGCGAGTGAGCCTCACGCCACACCGCGAGAGTGCAAGCAACCAATAAAAATCCCCGGGAGACTTAGGTCCCGGGGAGTGCTGCGAGTTCGCTTTTTACCAGTAAGTAAGAGAAACTTTGTCCAGCCAGGCGGAGTAAGCAGTCTGCTTGCTGTCTCCATCCATCTGGAAGGCTACGTTGATTTCACTCACATTGTGAGTGCGGGCAGGATAAGTGCGATTCACGTAATGCGTTACGCCATCATACGTGAGCGAAACATAGATAACCTGCGTAGCGGTGCGCTGCAGCTGCCATGTGAGATGGTGCCAGGTGTAGGCTGCGGGCGCAGTGCAGGGAATTCCGGTATGGATCCAGTTGCCGGCGGCGTTGCCCCAGACGTCCCATTGGGCGCCATCTTTGATGTTGCATTGTGTGCCGAAAATGAACTTGTATGCGCCATTCGACTGGTTAACGTCAAACTCCAGCGCCTCTGGCGCGGTGGAATTGGTGATGTAGAAATTCACGTCATAGGTGAAGTTCTTTATGGCGTTGTTGCCACCAAGCTGCTTCCACCACAGAGCGTCAGAGTACGGGGTTTTACCACCAAGATTGAACTGGGCTGATTTGCCATCGAGCGCGGGAGAGAGCACGTTTTGAGCCATGGAGTAGACGGCTGAAGGGCCGGCAGCATTTGCTCCGGCGCAGACGGTGCAGTTTTCCCAGCCGGGCATCTGGTCAATATCGCTTTTCACGATGGCTCCAGAAGGAGCGGGTGTGGGAGAGCTTGACGGAGTTGGCGAAGCCGAAGGAGTTGGTGTAGCGGAAGGTGTTGGAGTCGGCGTTGGAGAAGATGAACTGCCGACAGTCAAAACCATTGCGCTCTTAAAGACTGCGCCGGTGGAATCCCATGCTTGAATCACGGTCGAGTGCTGGCCTGCCGCAATGGTCAATGAGGTATCAAGGCTGCCGCTCGTGTTATGAAAAACACTGATGCCGTCAACATAAATGCGCATTGCAGTGATCGGGTGAGTGGAAGTGGCCGTCGCAACAAAATGGACAGGCGAAGTAACGCTGGTATTCGATGGAGATTGAACGGCGACACTGGCAAAAGATGTCCCAACCAGCAGCATGAAAGCGCATAAGAACACGATCTTGTTTGACAATTTTGTAATCTCTCTTTCAGGTGGTAAACAGCTAGGAGGCAAGCAGCAAAGTTGAGTTTAGAGACGCATCTACTCTGCTTCCAGAGAAAAGAGCTTGTAACTCAAAGGAAGGGGCAGGGTTAAATGACCTGCACTTAGTTCTAATGAATCATTGATCGGCGGCGGCTGTGCGCGTCAAGCGGCATGCATCAGGAGCAGAAATCAAACGGCAAAATCGAGCGCTCTTGAGCGGTGTGGAGCGTAGCGACAAAAGAAAAGACCCGGTAGTGGGGTCGACCGGGTCTTCGAATCAATTCAGTCGGACAATCGATCAGGCAGTTTGCGTTGCCGCTTGCTTGGTTACGCTTTCTGCTTGAGGGCCTTTCTGTCCCTGAACAATTTCGAATTCAACGTCATCGCCCTCCTGGAGGCTTTTGTATCCCTCCGACTGGATGGCACTGTAGTGGACGAACACATCAGGGCCGTCATCCCGGCCGATAAAGCCGAAGCCCTTTGCGTTATTGAACCATTTCACTTTACCTTTGATTCGAGACACGTTCCTTACTCCGGGCTGTGCCTGGGGATACGGTGAACTGTTATCCCGAGGACCAGTTTCTTCTCTTGGGTTTGCCACTATCTTTGGGAAGGGACGTAAAACACCGGAGATTAACCTTCTCCCAGTTCTCCACGTCTTATACCCATTACTTTGGCTTTGCGCTTATTCTGCCCCCATTGCCAGGTGATGTCAACTCTGTCTATGTACTCAGAAAGCAATGAGTTAGCTCAAACAAGACATCCTGCACCTGCACGTTAAATGTCCAACTTCTTATAAGGTGAAATGGTGAAAAGAAGCTCGATTATTTAATTTTTTCTTATTTTTCTTTCAAGCCAAAAAAGTGACGCAATGGTCTTTGCGTCGATGATTTTGCCTGTAATGGCCATACGAACAGCCTGCTGCAGCGGGAAAAAACGCACTGCGATCCGCTCGTCTTCTTCTGGCTGAGCCGCACCTTTTTTAAGTCCGCTGGCCAGATAGACCGTCATGCTCTCATCCAGAAAGCCTGGACTTACATAAAAGAAAAGCGCCTTCTGCCATCGTGAAGCGGTGTAACCCGTTTCTTCAATGAGCTCGCGCTTGGCCGCGGCGAGATGGTTCTCGCCCGGATCAACGCGTCCCGCAGGCAGTTCCCACAAGCGCCTGCCCGCAGCGTAGCGATATTGGCGCTCCATCAGCACCAGTGGCGTGCGTCCGGAATCGTCCAGCGGCAGCACGACGATCGATCCCGAATGCCGGATCACGTCACGCCGCGCGCGGACATTGCCGGGTTCTTCGACTTCGTCGGTTACCACACTAAAGACTGGTCCACGAAAAGCAGTCTTTGAAGAAATCACGCGAACCATTGAGCTGGATTTTTTGCGGGTTGCAGGCATGCATTCCAATATAAATGCTTTACCTGTGGCGAGCGCAGCGGGGCCTTCTGCTATTCTCTGGTCAAATGCCACGCACACGTGCGGACAAGCCGACGATCACGCTGATCGGCGCGGGCAATCTTGCCCAGGCGCTTGGGCCTGCGCTCAAGGCTGCTGGATACAAGATTGAGCTCGTTGCTGCGCGTGAGACGGCATCATCACGGAGGCGCGCTGCCATGCTGGCGCGGCTTTTGGAAGCACGGACGCAATCCTTGAACGATGCAGGGCCAGCATCAGACATTTTATGGATATGCCACACCGATGACGCTTTGTCTGAAACCGCAAAACTACTCGCGCACAAACCTGGATGGGCAGGCAAGATCGTTCTTCATTCTAGTGGAGCGCTTAGCAGTGATGTCCTGTCGCCTCTGAAGCGCAAAGGCGCGAGCGCCGCTTCCCTGCACCCCATGATGACTTTTGTTCCCGGCGCAACGCCACGAATGGAAGAAGTGCCGTTTGCCGTGGAAGGCGATAGTCGGGCCGTCTCAGTAGCGCGCAAGATTGTTCGCGATTTAGGCGCGGAGAGTTTTGCCATTAAGAAAGCGGCCAAGCCGCTTTACCATGCGCTGGGATCGTTCTCCTCACCCTTGATAGTGGCTGCTCTGGTAACGGCAGAGCGCGTCGGCCGGGGCGCAGGCCTTACTGCCAGCCAGACCCGCCGCGTGATGGGCCCCATTCTGCGGCAGACTTTCAAGAACTATGAAGAGCGCGGAGCAGCAGCAGCTTTTAGCGGGCCTATCAAACGTGGCGACCTCAACACCGTCCTTCGCCACTTGAAAGAACTCAAACGCGTGGCGGGAGCGAGTGAGGTTTACCGCGCGCTGGTGAAATCAGCTTTGATCGATCTGCCGTCGGCGAAGAAGAAAGAGTTGATGAGGATGGTGCGGTAGCTTTTTCTGAAATCCCGCCCCTGAGCGTGACGAAGGGGAGGGAACCCTATAGCAACAAAAATGTAGGTGAATTCTCCACACTCGACAAAGTCGATTCGAGTATCTGCAGTAACGTCCATGGCTTCTTTAGCACCAGCAGGGTTCCCTCACCCGCTTCGCGGGATTCGGGATTTCAGGCAAAGGCTGAATGCTGAGTGCCGCGTACTGAAATGCTATCTTTCCGTAAAGAGATGCCCCAGTTTTTCTTTCTTCGTATTCAGGTAGCGCTCTGAAGCGGCGTGGGCTTCAACCTCACACGGAACGCGCTCCACCACTTCGATCCCAGCGGCTTCGAGCGCCGCAACTTTCTGAGGATTATTAGAGAGCAGGCGCACTTGCTTCAACCCCAGCGCTTTCAACACCTCTGCCGGTAGCTGAAACTCACGATGATCGGCCTTGAATCCCAGCTGCTCATTCGCCTGCACCGTGTCCAGGCCCTGATCTTGCAATTGATACGCCTGAAGCTTGGGCATCAATCCGATTCCGCGCCCTTCTTGCAACTCATAGAGCAGGACGCCCGCACCCGCCTGCGCGATCATGGAGAGCGCCATCTCCAGTTGCTGGCGGCAATCGCAACGTAAAGAACCGAAAACGTCGCCGGTGAGACATTGCGAGTGAATGCGCACCAGCGGCGGCTGAGCGTGAATGTCTCCAAAGACAAGCGCGACAGCTTCTTCCTTGCGGAGGTCGGAATCTACCGCGCTTTGGTTCTTTAAACCAGGATTTTTTAAACCAGGATTTTTTGAACCAGGACTTGCAGGGTCTACTCCGAACTGGCCTTCAAATCCCATGATGCGGAAGTGTCCCCAGCGCGTAGGGAAGTCGGCCTCAGCCATTTTGCGGAGTGTGAATGGAGAACTCACATATTCATTATAGGTGAATGCTTCAGCTTGTCATTTCCGTCAGCAGTTCCACTGACAACAACGTCTCGGGCGAATCGGGCCTGGCCTCGAACAGTTTCTTCCACTCCGCGTTGGAGTTTTCATAGGCTGTGCGCGCGCCATAGGCAGCCATGTCTTCGTATTCAATCATCATGATTACAGGACCAGTATCCGGCCCGGGCGCCGTGCTGCGAAACAGGCGGAATGATTTAGGCATGACTTTGCTGGAAAACTTCGGCGAAGCCGCTTCTTGGAGCTTGGCCATGAAGTCTGCCATTCTTCCCGGCTCGACCTGGTATTTAAAGATCGCGATCACTGACATTGGCGAGCACCTCAGAAGTATCAAAGGGAACGGCATTATAGTATGGCGGAGCTGCGTGCTACCATTCCCCTCATGCCCCTCCACTGGATACAACTCCTGAAATTGAGGCTTTGCAAATGCGCATCTCCCGATCCATGATCATTGAGCAACGATTGCAAATTGCGCTGGAAATCAGTCTCCTATCGCGGGGGCTCATGAGAGCAGGAGGTCGCAACCAGCATCCTGATTGGTCGGAGAACGAAATCGAGCGCGAAGGGCAGCGCCTTGCATTTTTCCGCAACCTCTGCCGCATTCGATTTGATGAGGTCCGGAGATTTGTTCCGCCGTATCTCGAACTTGCTGGAGCAAGCCGTCATTCCCTACATGCTCACTGGATCATTTGCCAGTAGTCGATCCCATGCTGTGATGGAACAATCAGGTTACAGTGACAAGACTGGAAACTGCTTTCAAAGACACGCAAGAGCTCTCCTCTGATCTGTACATAACTGCAACGGATGAGGGCGGATCGGCGCTGACCGCTGACTACAAGCTATGCGGAATTGAACCAAGAACCCTTTGAATGTACGATGAGGGCGGGCTTGCGGCCATACACCGGCATTTTGCGGAACGCGGCAACAGATATGGTTATGACCGAAAGACGCCCGCGTTTACCATATCCTTAGTCGTAGCAGCAATAATCGCGCAAGGCCGTTTGGAAGAAGCTGCAGCCGTTCTGCAACACGATCCCAAGACTTATCCGGCTCCATGGAACCAGCTTGATGCGCTAGCGCGAGCTTACGCGAGGTGACAATAAGAAGGTCATCCATTATTACGAGCTCTCACTAACGGCGAATCCTAACAATGAATGGGCGAGAAAGAAGCTGAGCGAATTGGGAGTGGATGTGGATAACAG
>JBAVLE010000320.1:0-9681 GCA_049688735.1 Candidatus Angelobacter sp.
AACAGTTCCACCGCATGCTCAAATCCGCGGGCCTCCATCTTCGTGGCCTTTTTATAAAAAGGAGTATTCATGCGGCTATGGACGAAGGTGCGCATGGCGCGCAACAGAGCGGCGTTGACCCGGTAGCTGAGCACCATGCCGCCGACGACCTGCTCGGCAAAAACAGGCAGCGGGATTTGGCCTGCCGCCGCGGGCGTAAGGCCGGTCTTCATTCTTTCTTCCTGTCTTTCCAGAATGCCCAGGATCGTGGCTTCCAGCAGCGCGTCCTTATCATGGAAGCGCCGGTAAATGGCGCCCGGAGTAAGGCCGGCGTGCTGCGCGATGCGGGGAATTGTTGTGCCGTCAACGCCGTGCTGCCCCAGGACTTCAGCCGTTGCTTTCTGCAACTTGCGCAGCGATTCGCGGCTGCGCGCCTGCTGGGGCGCAAGTGTCTTTTTTGCCATTGGAAATATTTATACCAACCTGTTGACAATTGTACTTGACAATTATGTAAATGTAAATTTACATTTACATTCTAAGAATGAGGCAAGAGCGTGCTCATTGGACATGCATCCGATAGACGCGCGTTACGGAGATATAGATGACTACTGACACACAAGATGCTGGAAATCAGATCGATGCAGGACTTAATCTGCCCGCCCAGAAGCAAATTCGTTCATGGTCCTGGGGACGAAACAAGAAGAAATCGACCACCCTAGTAGAAGCTGAAATGGAACATCCCTGGGTCGGCTTGGCGGAGTGGCTGCGCACAGCGCATTCACTTCTGGATGAAAAACCGACAAAGTAACCGCAATCCTGATCGACAAGGAGAATTCTCATGGCTGCCGCCAGTGTGCCTGTACCTTCCGCTTCGCCTGCCGCGCAACATCCGTTGCGTGAACGCAAGTTCCGCATGTTGTGGGCGGGCTCAGGCATTTCTGCCGTGGGCGACCAGTTTTATCTGGTGGCGTTGCCGTGGGTGGTTTTGCAATTGACTGGATCGGCCGTGGCGGTCGGCACCATCCTAATGGCTGTGGCCATCCCTCGGGCTGCTCTCATGTTGTTTGGCGGCGCTCTGACAGACCGCATCTCCGCGCGCAGAATCATGATGAGCACTGCTTCAGCCCGCACAGTTTTTGTTACCGTGATTGGATTTCTTCTGTGGGGGCGCTTGCTCCAACTTTGGGAACTATATGTTCTCGGATTTTTCTTTGGCGTAGCTGATGCCTTTGCATGGCCTGCCGCCACCACGCTGTTGCCTTCACTGGTAAAGCGCGAACAACTGGTAGCCGCCAACTCGGTCTTTCAAACCACGGGACAATTGACCGCCATCGTAGCGCCTGCCCCGGCGGGGCTTGCGATCAAGGCGCTGGGCGCTGCATGGGCGTTTTTCATTGACGCCATCAGCTTTCTGTTCATCATCGCCGCGCTATGGCGACTGCCTGATCCTCCGAAAACTCAGTCTGCCGCCAAGCCTCCCGTGTGGCGCTCAATCCTCGATGGAATCGTTTATGTTCGCCGCGACGTGCGGTTGCGTTCACTCATGCTGGTGGCCGCAATGCTTAATTTTTGTATCAGCGGCCCCATGGGCGTTGGGTTGCCGTACCTGGTGAAAACAAAATTTGGGTCGCCCGCTGCCTATGGGCTGGTGGTTTCAGCCATGGCGGCAGGAGGGCTGCTTGGCGCGTTGCTGGCTGGAATATTAAAGATCAAGCGGCGCGGTCTGCTGATGTTGGGAACGTGCGTTGTGATTAGCGCCGGCATTGCATCCATGGGCATGCTCAGTCGCCTATGGTCAATCGCAGCAGTGCTGGTGCTCGTGGGCTGCAGCGCAGGTGTGGCGAACGTACACATTGCCGCGTGGATCCAGCAACGCATTGAGGCCACGGTACGCGGCCGCGTGTTCAGCGTTCTAATGCTGGGCAACTTCGGCTTGATGCCGGTTTCTCTAGCCGGCGCCGGCCTCATGATTGCCTGGAACCTCAAGCTAATGTTTCTGATCGCCGGCATGTCAATGGTGTTGATCACCGCATTTGGATTTTTACAAAAGGAGGTTCGTGCAATCGAGTAAAAGCCTTGTGAGCTGAATTCGCTGGGCCAGCGCGGCTGCGGATATACTGTCGGGAGCGGTCTTTTGGCGAGTACACAGGGAGTGCCGTATGACTGACCTTCACAGTACTGCTGTTTCCGATTCCTCCGTTTGCTGGCCTGCTTTACCTCTTTCCGCATGGCAAGATACGCGTGACACGCTGCACATGTGGACGCAGATCGTGGGCAAGGTGCGGCTGGCGCTTACGCCAAAAATCAATCACTGGTGGAATGTGGCGCTTTACGTCACTGCGCGCGGCCTGACCACTTCGGCCATTCCGTATGGCGATCGCGTGTTTGAAATCGAGTTCGATTTTCTTGAGCACCAACTCATCATCAAGACCTGCGACCCAGCGACGAAAATCATACCGCTGGGGCCGCGCAGCGTGGCCGATTTCTATCAGGATTTCATGTCCGCGCTGCGGGCGCTCAAGATAGACGTAACTATCTGGCACATGCCAGTCGAGATCGCCAACCCGATTCCATTTGACCAGGACAAGACTCATGCGTCTTACGACAAAGAGTATGCGCGCCGATTCTGGCGCACGCTGGTCTCAATGGACGACGTGTTCAAGGTTTTCCGGTCCCGATTCATCGGCAAATCAAGCCCGGTACATTTCTTCTGGGGAAGTTTTGATCTGGCGGTGACACGCTTTTCGGGGCGTCCAGCGCCGCAACGCAATGATCCTGACCCCGTGCTGCGCAAGATCATGCAGGAGGCGTATTCGCACGAGGTGATCAGCGCAGGCTGGTGGCCGGGCGGGGGCGACGTGAAAGATGCCGCGTTTTATTGCTATGCCGCGCCCACGCCGCAGGGCTTTGCCGAACAGAAAGTGCGTCCTGCTGCGGCGTTTTATCATCAACAATTGGGCGAATTTTTATTGATGCATGAAGACGCGCGACGCGCGAGTTCGCCAACGGCGACTGTTCTGGAATTTTTGCAGAGCACCTACGAAGCTGGCGCTTCTGTAGCGAAGTGGGACCGCGCCGCGCTGGAACGAACACAGGAACCCGCGGCCGGTGCGGCCTAAGGAGAAGGCTTAAAGGAGAAATTCATGGCCCAAAACTGCAGTCACATGAAGCAGATTAAATTTAAATCCACCGATACTGATGTATGCGAAGAATGCATCAAGCTGGGCGATACTTGGGTCCATTTGCGCCTGTGTTTGGAATGCGGCCATGTAGGCTGCTGCGATTCATCGAAGAACAAACACGCGACGAAACACTTCCATCGCAGCAAGCATCCACTCATCCGCTCCATTGAGCCGGGAGAAGCGTGGATCTGGTGTTATGTGGACGAACTCTCGCCGGGTGAGATCGCGGCGTAGCATTCACCTCCCATTCAGCCATACAAAGAACCAATGGATCGCAGTTAACCACACTGCGAGCAGCATCAGGTTCATGCCAATCATCATGCCGATCGCCATCAGCACAGCCACGCCAGCCACTGTCAGCAGCGGAACAATGATTGCGTAGAGCAGAGTCTCGAACACAGTCAGCACCCACCCGCCAGCCCTTACCGGCGCGATCATGTGGGAGCCCATCTTCTGCAAGCGCTTGGCGCGCTTTACCAACGGTGGATGAAACGATGCAAAGCTCTGCAAACCAGACCGGCTGTGCTTTGGCGGGGCTTGCCGGTTGGTTTGCTGTGCCTGCTTCAATCGTTCGATCGCAGCTCTGTCTCCGTGTTGGGCTGCTGCAATATCAGCAAAGTTGGGTAGCTCGCCCAGTCCAACGGGCAATCTCTCGCCCATCATTTCTGCAATGGCTTGCAAGCGCGCTGCGGCCCGCTGGTCTCCCATGGCTGCGGCTTTCACCGTGGTAATTATTTCCTGGCGCACGCTGGGCCAGTCTTTTTCTGCGATCCCAGCCGGATCTTTAGCTGCAACCCCGTCCGTAATCGGCACGTCATAGAGGTTCGCCGCATCTTGTGCCGACATCATATGTGCCGTCGATTGCCACGCCTGAATGGCTTTGGCCATTTGCTGCTGACTGGGCTGCTGGCCGCGCAGACCGCTATCACCATTTGGATTGACGACAAAAAGATGCGTGGCCCAATCGCCGCTATCAAAAGCTGTGTTGTCTTCACTCAGGCATTGCAGTGCGCGGGCCAGCGCGTCTGGATTGCGCGTTAGCTCCACTGAGCTTGCGTCCGCCAGGTAGCGACGCGTGCGCCACAGCATGGCCATGCATGGTCCCAGCAACACGTTCAAAAACATCCAGAGTGTAAGCCTGATCACCATGTTGGTGAACATAAGCGGGAACATTACCAGGCGGTAAGCTTTCCTGATCAACCCGGGATTGCCCTTCTTGAAATATTGGTCCAAGTCCGGCGTGTCGCCGTCGAGAGAAGTTGCAAGTGATTCGGCGATCTCGGCTGCGTCCGCTGCTCGTTTTTCCGGCGTGCCTCCGCCGAGCATGTAACGCGCCACCTGCCACAATCGGCTGCGTGATTCTTTGCCGAACGGCGCATTAATAATGTTGACCAGCAGGCCGCACGTTTCAAAAACGCTGGTCACGGTGAATGCGATTCCCAAATCACCATTGCCAATGGATCCAACAAGGTGGGCCAGGATTGCCTGCAACTGGTCACGATCAAGATCATCAAGCAAGCGGCGCGAAATTACGATGCGCGCGTCATGCGCAGAAGTTCCCACCGCAGCGGCGTTCGCGCCAATGGAATCCACCAGCATGATCTTGGGCGCGGGCAGTCCAGCAGCGATGGCCATTTCCTGCGCCGCGTCCGCAAGCTGAAGCTCTTTCAAGTCGGCCTGGTTGGGCTCGCGGGCATTCATGCTGGCCAGCGTGCCGCCCACGCCGCCATGCCGAAACAGCGCCAGCATGGCAAACCATAATCCGTAAGCAACGGCCATTCCCGGCAGCAGCACTAATAGAAGACCGGCAGTCAACTCTCCGGGATTAAGCGTGCCTTTCTGGTTGATCACGTAATCAGCCACGCGCATGCCCAGCTTGGCCAGATCATTGGCTTGCTGCAATAACTCCGGTTGCGGTGAGAAGTGGTTGACCGTTTCTAACGCCACCATGCCCAGCGTATAAAGCAGCGGCGTAAGCACCAGAGTGAGCGGAACGCCCATGACGAACGCCGCAAACGTGCACAGCGCGGACATACGCCACGTGGCGCGACGGTTGCGTTTTTGCGCGGCGAAAAACGTTTCCGGATTGGCTGGGCCAAAGTTCCGTGCAGGGCTTGTTGCTTGCGTGGGGTCCATAGGGGCTTTGAGATTAGCACCGCGCCACAGCCGGAGCAACTACCTTTCGCCAGCACAAATGCAGTCTTCGCGATACAGTGTTAAGAGTATCTTTTAACAGACGGATTGAAATTCATGCGGACTTTATTGTCATTCATCTTATTGCTTTTTCTGATCGCGACTTCCATCGCGCAATCGCCTTCACCAACTCCACCGCCATCTTCTACTCCAACGCCCGAAGACCGGCCTACGTTGAATCGGCCGGGCTCGAATCGCCCTGGGTCATCAAACACTGGATCGTCAAACAGCGGACTTGGGTCGGCGACTCCGACGCCCACGCCGTATTCACCGCCCGCGACGCAACCGGCAAAGGCGGAAGGGAACGGCGAGCCGCCAAAGCCTTCATATCCTGACCTGCTGCCGCGCTTTGACTATGACAGCCATGCCGGACTGGAAATGCGCGAGACCGACGTGCATAAGCGTGGGAATGTCCGGATGATCGAACTTAACTATGCCGGCGCCAGCGGTGACCGCGTGCCAGCCTACCTGCTGATTCCTCCGGGCGGCGGCCCATTTCCAGCCATCATCTGGGGACACTGGCTCAAGAAAGGCTCGCCGCTGGCCAATAAAGATGAGTTTCTTGAAGAAGCCGTGGCGCTGGCCCACTCCGGCGTGGTCTCTCTGCTGATTGACGCGCCGCAGGTCCGCAATGAATGGGTTGAGCCCAAGAGCGATGCCGGCCCGCTGGAAGCGGTCAAAGCGGAGAGTGAAGCCTCTGTGCACCAGGTAACTGATCTGCGCCGCGGCATTGACTTGCTTTATGGGCGTCCGGACGTTGATCGCAAGCGCATCGCTTACGTGGGCCATAGCTGGGACGCGCATGTGGGCGCGATCATGGCCGGCGTGGAAACCCGCATCTGCTGTTACGTGCTTATGGCCAGCGGCTATTCCGACCAGGAAGAGGCCTTTGCCAGCAAAGATCCGCAGCGCGTGGCGCAAATCAAGCAGGTGGGCGAGGACAATGTCCGCGAATATTTCCGCGAGTACGCCTGGGACGATCCGATTTATTTTCTCGGCCATACTGACCGTGAAAGCATCTTTTTGCAATTTGCGTCGGGCGATCCCATCACCAAAGAGATGGCCCAGAAATATCTTGACCGCTTCAGTTCCAAAGATAAAAAGATGGAGTTCTATGACGCTCCGCACGCGCTCAACGCCGCTGCTCGTCTCGACCGCGATCGCTGGCTGCAAAAACATCTGGCGATCAAGAAGATTGACGAGAAGGAGCTGGAAGAAATACCGCAGTTGAAATAGGTTTTTCTGTAATCCCGAACCGGGAAGCGGTGAGGGAACCCTATGACAACGAAGCTCGTGTGGCACCGCCGCCCTCGGCGGTGGCGTTTGCGTACTTGGCGTCCTTTGCGGTTAAAGCTTTTGCTTTTCAATTTTCACTTTTTGGCAATTTCGGCGATTTTGGCAATCTCATCCTCCGTGTTCCGTAGCCTGCCCTGAGCGAGCGTAGCGAGTCGAATGGGTGTCCTTTGTGGTTAAAGGTTTATATTTCCCCTTGAGGTGCTTCCATGCGCGGACTGAGTTTTGGCGAGCTGCTGGATTACTCGGCGGAAGAAAGCAATCACTGGCGCGACTTCTTCAAGCAACATCGGGATGCGCTCGACGTGCCTTGCGACATCGCCGGGACCAAGACCGTGCGTGACGTCGTGCTGCACATAGTCGCCGTACAGATACGCTACGCCGAGCGCCTGCTGAACATGCCCATCACGGAGTATGAAACGCTGGCGGCCCGCCTTGCCCAGGGAAAGCCGGGTCAAGGAAAGCCCGATGAAGAGCTGTTTGCGCTCTCGCGCAAGAGCCTGGAAGACCTGCGCAGCTTCGCCATCGCCGCCAATGATTCTGACTGGGACAGCCTGCTCACGTTTCCCACGCGCTCAGCCGGTGAACTCACCGCCAGCCGCCGCAAGATCTTTATTCATGCGCTGCTGCACGGCGTCCGGCACTGGGCCCAGCTCTCGACTCATTTGCGCCAGAACGGCTACAAGCAGGACTGGATGCACGATTTTATTTTTTCTGGGGTGATCAGGTAAGTGGTGTTGTCGAGATCGATTTTTGGGATGATTTTGCCCGCCCTTTGCTGCGCAACTGTCGCGCAAGTCCCGCCAGGGACGGACCGAAAATAGCCCGGTACATTTCCGAGGCACGCTGGCGTGCTGAGGAATACGTGCCGGGTTCGGATGGGTAGAAATGAAGTCCCGCCAGGGACGGTTGAAGTTACAATAAAGCGCTTATGTCCTATCACGCACGAACCAGCATCCTTATCCATTGCGTTTTCACCACCAAGAACCGGCTAGTTCTAATTCCCAGCGATCTGCAACCCCGGCTCTGGTCATACATCGGCGGCGTCGCGCGGACGAACAAGATGAAAGCTCTGGCCGTGGGCGGAACTGCCGACCATTGCCATGTTCTGCTTTCTCTGCCGCCAATCATGCCGGTGGCCAAGGCCGTTCAATTGGTGAAGGCAGGTTCGTCCAAGTGGATGCGCGATACCGGACGTCGAAATTTTGCATGGCAGGAAGGTTATGGTGGATTCAGCATTGGCGCTTCCCAGATTGCAATGACCGTGCGTTACATCTCCAACCAGCCACGGCATCATGCCAAAACCAGTTTTCAGCAGGAATGGGAGATCTTTCTGGAAAAACATGGGATGTCATTGCAGGATGATTGATCAGCCGTCCCTGGCGGGACTTTCCTCCACGCGCATGCGAACCCGGCAGTTCCTGCCGGGCTATTTTCATTCGCGCCTAGCGGCGCTTGAGCCTCATGCCCTGACAGTTGTGATCTCGTCGTTGTGACTCTCTTTGCGCAGGCGTCCGAACCGGCTGTGTTCTCGCACGGCGTCCGGCACTGGGGCCAGCTCTCAACTCATCTGCGCCAGAAAGGTTACAAGCAGGACTGGCAGCACGATTTTATTTTTTCCGGGGTGATCAAATAGGTTTTGGTTATTGCCGTCAGGCATGAAAGCGTTTTTGAGGGCGCATTATGTAGCAGGAGAGCAGCTTCAAGTCCACCATCTCAATGCCTCTATCGTTTGGCCTGAGCGGCTGCGGTTGTTCCTGTCGTTCGCTCGCTTCTCTGACAGGGAGTCAAAGAATCAGTCTCCAGCAAACGCCAAAAGATTTGCAGGATTGAGTGCGGATAGAGCGTTTGCGATTTCTGATTCTATCTGCGATTCGAGAACGTGACTTTCCAAAATTATAGGAGTGCCTTGGGGGATCATAGCCGATACACGTTGAAAGGCCATAATTGCTTCCAATGTCAATGGATCATGTTTGCTTTGCGAGTTCACCTCACTAACATGCAGTTGCTTAAGTTTCGTCTTGAAGCGAGTCAACATCACCACAGCTTCGCTCATTGTTGGATCGATTTGGCGTACATGGCCTAGGTCAAAACAAAAGGATGCATCGGGCAGTTGGTCAAAAATAGCCTCTAGATCAGTCGCCGTTTGCCCAATAGGTTTTCTCTTATCCATATTTTCGATGCAAAGCTGATCGCCGAAACGAGACCATTCTTGGACGTTGTGTATTGCATCGGGATGCACGATGATTGGCCAACCGCGAGCCTGAACACGCTCAAGCAAGAGCAGCGCAGCTGGTTCAAACTCAGGATCGATCAAGCTTGGGGCATGAAAAGAGATGTATTGAAAGCTGTCTAATTCTAAATCGTCCAACTGTTCAACAAGTGGCAGCAATTCGTTTTGACGGAGAGCCGATAGTTCGACGATTTGGACAGATTTGTTCTCAAGCATGCTTAACCCGCGGCGGAAATCGCCGCGAGCGAGTGCTCCAGTAGAGAAGCCGATATACCTCATTAAAATATCCCGTACTTTCTAGTGAGTGGCTTCAACCGTTCATTTTCAAAAAATATATGATCGAGACTTCGCTCAAATACGGAACCGATCTCTTTAACTTTCTTGAAAGTGGGATCAGTCCTCGAATCCGAGGCTCGTAGATTTTGCAAACTATTCCTTGAATTTTCGTCGTCAAGCAACTCGAGAAACGCACCATAAGAAGAGAAAAAATCATCCTGAATATGCTCTGGAACTCCGTATTCTTCGAGAGACTTTGCAAGTATCTCGAGAGGAGTGAGTTTCACAAGATCTCGAATGTGAGTCACTTGATTCAGTTTTATAGCATCTTTCTCTGTGGAAATCTTTTTTTGTAGAGCCGCATCCAAATTACAACTAAAGCAGACCAACAGGCCTGAAGCAAAAATCAGTTTTCGTGACATCCTAAGCTTCGCATTTCTTAAGCCCCACCCGTCCCCTCCGCGATCGCGTTGCTTACTCGCGAAGTCGACCCCCATCGTTCGCCAAAAACGCACGATGTCATTT
>JBAVLE010000321.1:0-13045 GCA_049688735.1 Candidatus Angelobacter sp.
GCCCTGAAGGCTCACGCGGAACGTCGCGGCCTGCCTCGGTATACATGCTGTATCCGGGCTGGGCGACAGGTGGAGCAGAGTAGCGAACATCCCACAGAAAACGATGCATTCCGGGTGCGGGTGACAACAGGTTTTCCGGCTTGAACCAGTACATTGGAAAGGCCGGCGGGGTTGGAGGTTCAAAAAGCTTGTCTTTGCTGGAATAGACTCGGACCACCTGGCCCTTGGCATCCAGTACTTCAAGCTTTACTTCACCTTGCGCCGGTGACTTCAAGTAATAGTAGAAGATCGCCCCAGGCGGAGGATTCTCGCCAGCGGGCTCTTCCGGCGGCAAAGGCGTGTCACCGTGGGTGGTGGCACGAATCCGCATTGCCGTGGAAGGCTGAAAGAGATGAACTGTTTCAGGTTTGTCTTTGTCACCGAGCTGACGCAAGGGGGAGATGTCATCCAAAATCCAGAAAGCGCGGCCATGCGTGGCGGCAACCAGATCATTGTCTTTGATGACCAGATCATGCACCGAAGAAACGGGCAGGCTAAGCTGCAATGGCTGCCAGGAGGCGCCGTCGTTGATCGAGAAATAAACGCCGAGCTCAGTGCCGGCAAAAAGCAGCCCTTTTTTTACGCGATCTTCCCGGACCGTTCGAACGTATGCGCCGTCGGGAATACCGTTGTTGATTCGTTCCCAACTCTTTCCGAAGTCACGCGTGCGATAGATGTATGGCCCGATGTCATTGAGCCTATGGCGATCAACTGCAGCATAAGCCGTGCCGCCGTCGAAGTGTGATGCCTCGATAATGCTGATCTTGCTCCAGTCAGAGAGCCCTTTAGGCGTGACGTTGTTCCAGGTCTTTCCGTCATCGTGGGTGAGTTGAATCAATCCGGTGTCAGTCCCGGCCCAAATCTGCCCCGCGCTCACGGGCGAAGGAGCAATGCTATAAACCACGCCATGCCCACGCGCTTTGGCATTTTCAACTGTCAGCGGCCCTTCCTGAGACGCTTTTGGATCAGTTCCGGTCAGGTCCGGACTGATCTGCTGCCAGCTATTGCCGCGATTACTGCTGCGCAACACATATTGTGATCCGAAGTAAAGCGTGTGCGGGTCCTGGGGCGAGAAGACCACCGGAGACGTCCACGTATAGCGATGTTCAGGATGAGCTTCACCGAAATTGCGGATGGCGTCCGGAGCAATCACCTGGGCCTGGCCGGTGCGCCGATCATAACGGAAGAGCTCTCCATAGGTCCCGCCGCCGTAGATGATGTTGGAATCAGACGGATCAGGCGCGATGTAACCGCTCTCACCGGCTCCGGCAGGATGCCAGTCGCGGAAGGTGATTTCGCCGTCATTGCTGCGGCTCAGGATGTAAACGCTGCCGCTATCCTGCTGCGCGCCGTAAACGTGGTATGGAAAATCATTGTCAACGGCCACGTGATAGAACTGCGCGGTTGGCTGGTTGTACCAACTGCTCCAGGTGTGGCCCGCATCAACGCTGACACCGGCGCCCTGGTCACTGCCAAAGATCATTCGCTGCGGATTGCTGGGATCAATCCACATAGCGTGATAATCATCGCCACCGGGCGCGCCTTTAATGGCGACAAAAGTTTTTCCGGCATCTGTGGAGCGGTAAATAGATACGTTGGGAACATAGACGGTGTCAGGATTTTTGGGATCGACGTAAATCTCGCCGAAGTACCAGAGGCGGCCGAGGCGGGAATCATTGCTGGTGCGGACCCAGGTCTGGCCGCCATCCTCGGACTTGAACACGCCACCCTCTTTCGTGTCGATAAGGGCATAAACGCGCTGGCCATTTGTGCCGCGTGCAACTGCCAAACCGATGCGGCCCCAATGGCCTTCCGGCAATCCGCCACTGGTGACAGGTTTCCACCCGGTCCCACCATCGGTGGATTTAAAAATCGCGCCGTTCGTTGTGGCGGGAGGATAAGCGCTCCAGGGCGGACGTTGGTCATGCACCAGCGCTGCCCACACGGTTTTTGAATTATCAGGATCAAGCGTGATGTCGATGGCCCCGGTATTGTCGTCTTTGAAGAGCACTTTCTGCCATGTCGCTCCGCCGTCAGTGGAGCGGAAAACACCGCGCTTTGCGCCTGCGCCGTAAGCGCTTCCCATGGCCGCAACAAATACGACATCCGGATTGCGGGGATCGATGGCAATGCGGCTGATATGGCGAGACGCGTCGAGACCAATGTGCTTCCATGTGCGGCCCGCGTCAGTAGATTTGTAAACGCCATTGCCGTAAGTGAGATCCGAGCGGAAATCAGCTTCACCGGTGCCGACGTAGATGACGTTGGGATTCGATTGCGCTACGGAGATCGCGCCGATGGATGCGATGGGCTCGCTGTCAAATATAGGACTCCATGTAACTCCGCCATTGACGGTCTTCCATACGCCGCCACCTACACCGCCGAAGTAATAAACATTCGGCTGGCTTTCCACCCCGCTCACGGCCACAGTGCGTCCGCCGCGGTGCGGGCCGATCATCCGCCAGCGCAGGCCGTTATAGAGATTAGGATCAAGCTGTTGGGAGAACGCAAAACCAGATAAGAGGACGAGAAGCGTGCAAAGTGGGATGAAGCGCACGAGCAAATAGTTTTTCGACATAGGCAAGAGCATTGTACTAAGACACTCTTCCGTGTGGCGGGGCAATCTGGTAAATTCATCGGTACTCCATCCTCCAATTTCCAAAGGGTTCGTATGAAAATCAGGGAAAAAAGTGTGCCTGGCTATGAGCGTGTGGTGCTTGGCTCGGACGATGCGGCTGGCTATCAGGGAATTATTGCCATTCATTCCACGGCGCTGGGGCCTGCCCTGGGCGGCACACGCTATTGGAGTTACAAGAATGAAGATGACGCGATAACTGACGTGCTGCGCCTGGCTCGCGGTATGACGTACAAGAATGCGCTGGCTGGACTGCCACTTGGCGGAGGTAAGTCCATCGTTCTACGCAATGGCAACGCTGGCGACCGCGAGCAGCTATTTCGCGCTCACGGTCGAATGGTGAACAGCCTGGCTGGAAAATACATCACCGCGGAAGACGTCGGTACCAGTCCGGCGGACATGGAATATGTCCTGAAGGAAAGCGAATACGTGGCGGGCTTGCAGGGACGCTCCGGCGATCCTTCACCGCATACGGCGCGCGGCGTTTTCCGGGCGATGCAGGCTGCGGCAAAGCACAAATGGGGTAGCGATGATCTGGCGGAAAAGACCGTAGCCATTCAGGGATGTGGCCATGTGGGATATTTTCTGGCCGGAGAGCTTGCGCGCGTGGGAGCAAAGCTGATCGTGACCGACGTGGATACGGCAAAGGTGAAGCACGTGGTGGACGATCACGGCGCAACGGCCCTGCCGCCGGAAGACATTTACTCAGTACAAGGGGATATCTTTGCGCCGTGCGCATTAGGCGGAGTACTCAATTACCAGACAATTCCGCAGTTGAAGGCCACGTTGGTGGTGGGCGCCGCCAACAATCAACTACTAGAGCCACGCCATGGCGATCTGCTGCAGCAACGGGGTGTGCTGTACGCTCCGGACTATGCCGCAAATGCCGGAGGCGTGATCAACGGCTGTTGCCGGGAGATGCTGGGCTGGGACCTGCCAAAAACTCTGGCCAAGACGGATGCTATTTATGACACGCTGCTCACCATCTTTGCCGTGGCTGAGCGAGAAAACATTCCAACGTATCAGGCGGCAGACCGTCTGGCAGAAGAGTGCTTTACGGTGCAGCGTTAGCTTTTTGCGGCTGTAATCTCCGTCGACGAGCTCGGCAAATGATTATTTTTTCTTTTTGATGTAGAGCAGCTTATCGATCTCAGCTACCACATTGCCTTCTTCGTCTTTCACCAGCACCTGAAAGAGTGGTTCCACTTTGGGTGCGGTCTCAGCCGCGGCTCGGATTTCGGCAATCTTATCTTCTGTTAGCTCGAATATTGCCTTCATCACGCCTTTGCCGGGCTTCTTAAAACGAATGTTGGCAGCCTTGTCCCACACGATGTAGTCCGGGCCCAGGATATTGATGAGCATGAGCATATAGAAGGGATCGACCATGGAGTAGAGCGAGCCGCCGAAGTGCGTGCCGACATAATTGCGGTTGTAGAAGCGCAACGGCATTTCCACTTCAACACGGCGGAAATCTTCAGCGATATGCGTTATCCGCACGGCAGCGCCGAGATACGGCGGATAGAAATTGATTCTGCGCCCGAGCTTACGGCTTCTTGCCGCTAGTGCGCGGTCAGACTCTCCTTGATTTGTCATTGGGCTCCTTGCCCACCGCCATCGTGAGATTCCTGCTTGTCCCGACGAGATCATACTTTAACCAAGCGGCGCCGTATGGCTTCAAAAAGAAGCCGTATGGCTTCAAAAAGAACAGGGTGCCCCGCAGCGCACCCCGCTCGAAATCCCAAAATCGTTATTTCTTCTTGGTAGCGCTCTTCTTTTTGGATGGTGTGCTGGCCTGCCCGTGGGATGGATCGTCGGCCGGATTGACATAAACAAGCTTGAACGGGCCCATAGAATTGACTTGGACTACGCTTTCTCCTTTGCTCATCGCATAATGATTATGGTGAGCAGGTACTGCGGCGACTGAGCCCGCGGGTAACGTTTGCATCGTGCTCTCATCAAACTTGTCGCCCATCCCGACGCTAAAGTCCCCAGAAATTACGGTCACGTATTCTCCGGTGGGATGCCAGTGCGGCATGATGCGGTATCCGTCCGGCGTTTTAATGCGAACGACAAATGGTCCGGGCTTACCTGGATCACCGGCGAGGACCGCAAATTGAGCGCCGGACGGGAAAATGGCAGGCGCAGGGCCCCATTGGATCTTGTCAGGCGTGACCACGACCGGGGCAGGGCCTGTTGATTTGGCTTTGGTTGCAGCTTTCTTGGGCGCGGCTGTCTGCGCCACGGAAATGGCTGAGAGCAGAAGCAGGATCGCCAACAATTTACGCATGTATCCTCCCAAATCCATTGATGTTTATGCTTTCTACCCCCAATTTTACTCCCTCCTGAACGAGCACATAAGAAAATGAACTGCTGTAGCCGGATGGTGCATCTCTTAAAATTCACGGAGGAACCATGACCGCAGAATTACTTCTATTGAATACGTTCACGCTGGCTGTCGGCTTGGCCGCAGGCGGGAAGCGGATCCGTTCAGAACGCACCACGCGCAGCAATTTACCATTTAGTGATGCTGTGTGGCACGGCAACACGCTTTATCTCTGCGGGCACATTGGACTTGATCCCAAGACGGGGAGGCCGCCCGCTACGGCGGAAGACGAGGCGCGCTTGGTGATGGACGGCGTTAAACGCACACTGGAATCGGCCGGGTTGACCATGGACGATCTTGTGTCAGTCCAGATATTTTGCTCAGACGTTTCGCTTTTTCAAGCTTTCAACGTCGTCTATAGAACATATTTCAAAAGCGAATTTCCCGCGCGGGCATTCCTGGGATCAGGTAAGCTGCTGTTTGATGCCCGCTTTGAAGTGCAGGGAGTCGCCGGGAAACCGTAGCCTTCGCAAAAGCTTATTCAGCGGTTGTGGGATCGATTGTGATTTTAATCTCTGAAACTTTATTGGCAGGAAATCCGCCCTGGCTGGCGTGCTCACGCACCATGTTTTCATTTGGCGCAATGTAGACGCAGTAAATCTTGTCAGGGGTCACAAAGCTTTCCACCCACTGGATTTGCGGTCCCATATTCTTCAGTACGCCGCAGGACTTCTGTGAGATGGCCTGGAGCTCTTGCGGTTTCAGGTTTCCGGCGCCGGGAATTTCGCGCTCGATGACATATTTGGGCATTGATCTTCTCCTGTTTTGCAGTATAGAGATTGTCTACGGGCCGAAGCTTTTCGGCAAGCTGCCAAGCTCACCACTGATGAACACTGATCAGGAAAAGCAGAAAAGCAAAATCCAAACCTTTGAAACACACGGGAAGAGAAGGCCGGAAGTTTCGCCTTTTCAATTTCGTCAATTACCGATTTTGGCAAGTCCGCCGTGCTTTCCTAGTGAGATTGCTTCCTGATGAGATTTTAGTTCAGGTATTCGCGAGAAAGGCGTCGCGGCCATAGTTCACCAATTCGCCGATCCGTTCCAGCGTGATGTCCGCCGCAGGATAAGCGGCGAGGATCTTGGGATCGAGAGCATAGTGGCCTTGCCGGGGAAAAACGGTTGTGACTCTGCTGCCCCAGATTTTTTTCACCTCAGTAAGAATGCGGATCTTGTCATCGATCAGCACGTAATGATCGGCAGGGAAGCGGCCTTCCACGTCTTCCAACTCTTTTTCCTTGTGAATGTAGATCAGCACGTTGCCGTTGACCGACTCATAAATGCCGGAGCGTTCAACCTTGCGCGGCTGAAAGACCACATCACCGTCAGAGAGAATTGCCGCTGTTCCCCATTGCTTGACGTGTTCAATGGCGTCAAGGGAATCGGGATACAGCCGCGTGGCAAAGGGATAATTGATGAGAAAGTGCGAAACCGTAAGCAGGCTGGGGTCGCGCGGGTACTCCAGTCGATAGCGTTGGAGCGCGCCAAGATAATCCGCATAGCCAAGCTCGGTGCGAATTTGCTCAAAAAAATCCCAATAATGCTGCTGGCGCTCCGGGCCAACCTGCTGCTCCAGATGGCGCTTGAGATCGGCGGTGACACGGTCGTTATCAAGTAACGTATTGTCAACATCAAAGAGGAAAACAATCTTGGACATGGTGATGGCGAGAATCTACATCAGCATACAGGTTAAATCAAAAGCAATGGGCTGCCGGAAGGGACAGCCCATGATGTTGGAACGCAGTGAATGCTTAGGCGGAAGCGGTGCTGGCCATCGGACGCTGTTGAAAGGCGGCTTTGACTTCCGGCTTGAGCAGGTGCCAGATGATAAAGGCGTCTACGGCAATCCAGAATACGCTCCAGATAACGGCAAAAGCATTGAAATGGGCCAAAGAACCGAGTAATCCCAGCACCTGGAAAGCACCGTTAATGCCGACCAGGACGATACTGACAATGCGCGCCCATTCTTTAAGTTTCCACAAGCCAAATCCCACTAGACCGCCGAGTCCGCCGCAGATGATGATGAAGACTCCGGCGGCGGCGCCCAGTCCAGCGAGAATGCCGCTTGCACGTGAGCCTTGCTGACTCAGCATTGTGGCTATGAAACCACCTCCAAGAATCGTGGCGATTCCACCCAGGAGACAAAACGCGGCGCCAATAAAGTTGAGAATCGCAAGAATCGTAACCCCAACAGGTCTACCCATACGCATCCTCCTTTTAAGGTTGGTCTGCTGCCGCGTATTCTACTCACAGTCGGCAGCAATCCAGCAGAGAAATTTCGACCTACCAATAACACGCTAGGAAATCGATTGAAGGGCATTTGCTTGGTCAATGGTCCATTCGGGTGTTCCGCCGGGGTGGCTGGCAATGAGAGCTCCGACCCGATTTGCAAAACCAGCGATCTGGGAGAGAGGCCAGCCGGCATTGATTCCGTGGACAAGAGCAGCAGAAAAAGCGTCACCGGCCCCAATGGTATCGGCAACTTCAATGGGAAAGCCGGGCGCTTCCAGATATTGATTGTCCATCAAGAGCGCGCAGCCTTTTGGGCCAAGCGTGATGCATATTGCATCCAGCTGAAATGCATTGAGACATTCCCGGCAAAACTTCTCGCGAGACTCGCCACGGATTACCGCTATATCGCCGAACACGGGGACTTCATGCTCATTCAACTTAAGAACGTTAGCATGTCCAGCGAGAGTGCGGACGAGTTCAGGAGCGAAGGAATTGGTTCGAAGATTAAGATCGTAAAAGCGCTTCGCTGATGGCGCGGCACCTAGCAGTTTCAATGTAAAGTCATGAGCGGGAGCACTCATCTGCTGTAAAGTTCCAAAGTAAATCCAGTCGGGTCGGGGATTGAGCAGAGCGTCAAAATCAGCCGGGCTCAGGGCAGGGAAGTCATAAGCAGCGGGACGATGAATTGTGTATTGCGGCAATCCAAGTGAATCAATCGCAATTGTTACAGTCCCAGTTGGGTGATCGGGAACCTGGCGAATGAAGCGTGCAGACAGTCCCGCTTGCGACATCTGCTCAATCGCTTGATTCCCACGTCTATCACTACTGACGGCGCTAACGAAGCAGACTTCATGCCCCAGATTGTGCGCGTGCCAGGCGAAGTTGAAAGGCGCGCCGCCCAGGTGTTCAGCGGAGGGAAGAATGTCCCAGAGCACCTCACCGGCGGAGACAATTTTCATCCACAAAGCATACTAGACCATCTTCAGTAGCCGTTCTCGGCGCGCTTCCCAATCGTCACTGGAAAAGATGTGCGGACCGACTTCAATGAGGCGGGGAAGCATGTTAAAGACAGAAACAGGAGTCCAGAGACCGCCGCTTCGCGTGCGCAAGCCGCGCTTGTTCAGCTCAGACGATACCAGGGTAATGGAATAATCCTGGACGATCAACTCCATCATTTGGATTAACACAGCCCGCTCGTCTGGATCTTCTTCCAGCCGGCTGCAGTCGGAAGCCACGCGCAGGCCGTAGGGAATTTCTTCCACGATGATTGGCTGTTCAACTTCGTCGCCTGCTATTTCACGGCGCCATTCCATGGCCACCAGCTTCCAACCCGCTTCAGTTTTCTGGCGGACATATTCCAGATCAACCGAGCCTGTAACCACTTCACGAATGCGCTCCACTTTTGCCATGGGACCTCCACGTCCAATGATGGGATAAGAGCCACGATAGCTTGCGACGGGCCCAGAGTCTCACATGTTTGGGCAAACGAGTTGCCAATTATCTGGTGGAGTTTAAGTATTTAAGAGCTGCTCACTTACGTGCGCACGATGTTAGAGGAGCGTTTTACAATTTGATCGTTTTCGAAATGGCCCGTGCGAAAATGAACAGTGCAATTCGTCCCTGAACGGAAAGAAGAATTCCGGCCCACCTGCGATATGCCAGTCGATCCGGGCTGTAACCCACGCTGCAAGGATCGATCCATGGTTTGGAGATTCCGCAGGGTGATACGAATCACTCTACACTCTACTCGCCGATGAGATCTAAAACCCCTGCGTTTAAAGGGGCGACACGGAGCCTTCCCACAATCATCATAAAAAGCAGGTAGTGGTGAACAAGATGATTCGCAAGCTGAAATCTGGCGAATTTCGCCTGTATTCGCGCAAGAAGAACCCCAAAACCGGCAAGCGCCGCAATCTGGGAACTTTTTCAAGCATGGAAAAGGCCAAGGCGCATGAACGGGCGGTGCAGTACTTTAAACGCCACTAAAAAGGAGAAGTCATGCCCACTGAAAAGCAGCGGAGCGCTGCCCGCAAAAACATTAAGAAAGCCGCAAGTGCCGCAAAAAAGAAACGCACAATCGCGCATTTGCCCAAATCGACCAGGGCCGCACTTGGGAAGCGGGGCGCCAAAGTTGCAAACGAGAAGCGCCAAAAGAGGGCTGCGTAGGCTCAGCGCTGACGGAAAGCCACCATTGAGAGCGAGCCGGGTGCTGGACTGAAGACCACGGTGGCATTGGTGCGATCAAAGAAAACGGAACGGAAGGGAGCTGCTGGAAGCAATCCGTCCTGCATATCAGACGATTTTTGCAGATCGTTGCGCAGGACCACAACCTGCGTCTCCGGCAAGCGCGCGCCAGCAATGGATACATCACGCAAAAGAATCGTTGAAGCGCTGTGATCAGCAAGATTAGTAGCCACCTGCATTAAGCAGTTGGCTTTTCCGCACGAGCGTTCTGCGGCCGCAGCAATCCGGTCCTGAAAGACCAGAAATTGCGAGATGCCGGAATCAAGTGCAAGCTTCCAGCTACCGCTGGGAGACGTCTCCGACATAACTTCAATGAGCATTCTGGATTCGTTGATTTCCACGGGAACACGCAATCCAGCCGGTACCGGTGCAGATTCTGGAAGTGGATAGAGTTCCAGGGTGCGATGCTCGTAATCGAGCCGGAAAGAGAACTGCAGCAAAAAATTCATCCCCAGCACGCCGCGAATTTTACGGTCCAATGCAGCGAGTTGCGGAAGCGGTACCGCCAACGCTTCCTGATTTGAGACGGAAGCAGGCCCTACCCGGAACGTCTGAAAATAATAACGAGGCACATCCGTTGCTCTGGCCAAACTGGCCAGCTTGAGCGTGTCTTTGGGCTGCAAACTCAGTTCGGCAGCGAGTTGCGGATCAATCAAAGTAGTGTTGGTGCCGGTATCAATCAGGAAGTCAAATGGTCCGCGATCATTGATGAAAACGCTCGTGACCATCAGATAACCGGAAATGATACGAACTCGGAGATGAGTGTTGGTTGACGAATCGGGGCTGTGGGGTGCGGCGAACGCAAATGCGGCACAGCAAGAGAACAGCAGGATGCGTGCGAGTTGTTTTGCTGTACAGGCCATTCCTCTTCCTTGGAACCGGCAAGCGGCCCGAGGGAAGCCGTGAAAAAACTATCGTGAAGGCGATTGAACTTGTGAGGAAGATGACTTTGGGTCGCAGTACTTGTGGCAGCAGGTAACGGGCTGGTGAAATCATGCGTGGCTTACAACCAGAACGTTTAGAAGCGAGCAAGATTTGCGATGCGCCTTAGCCGCATGGATATTGGAGATCGTCTATAAGACAACTCTGAATACGGGTGAGGCACTCTGCCAGAAAACGGAATGTTGACCATTCTGATTACGTTACTTTACGCCAATGCAGAGCGTACGTTTGTTACTGTAAGAGCGAAGGTTGTCACGACGAGCTTGCGTGCTGAGCACGACGTCGGCAGGATGAAAGTCCAGCGCGTGTTAGAATCACGCGGCCTTCACGCTCATGTCCACTGAACTAAGACGCTCCATGGGGCTTGCCGCCGCCACGTCAATGGTCGTGGGAATTATTGTGGGTGCGTCGATCTTTGTTCAGCCCTCTGAGGTAACCCGGCTGGTACCGAACCGAAGCGCTGTAATTCTGGCCTGGCTGGTATCAGGCGTACTTACGCTTGGTGCCGCGCTGGTGTGCGCGGAATTATCACGTCTGTTTCCCGACACCGGAGGCGTCTATGTCTTTCTGAAGCAAATTTATTCTCCAGCCCTGGGATTTCTCTGGGGATGGGCGATGTTTTTTGTAATGCACGCAGGAATTTTGGCGGCAATCGCCGTGGTGCTGGCGCGCTATGCGGGATATTTCTTCGGTTTCGGCAATACTGGCGTTCGTCTGTTGGCCATCGCGGCGATCCTCTTAGTTTCTGTTATCCAGTATCTTGGGGTGAAGCCGGGCAGCGCCGTGCAGGTGGTTCTTACTGCGGCAAAGGTCTTTGCGATCGCATTGGTTGCCGCCATGATTTTCATACTAGGCAAAAGCGCCCACCGCAGTTCGGCTGTCTCTGCCGACCAGCCGGTACATCTCGCCTCTTTCGGTCTGGCGGCAGCTGCCGGACTTTTCGCCTTTGGCGGCTGGCACATGGTTTCATACTCTGCAGGCGAGACGAAAAATCCGGAGCGCACAATTCCGCGTGCTCTTGTACTGGGCGTGTTGATTGTGACGGCCTGTTATACGCTTTTGAACGCTGCGTATCTTTACGTAATGCCGCTAAGCTCAGTGGCCACTTCTACGCGCGTTGCCGCCGATGCCATGGAGCGTGTTCTTGGGCCGGTGGGCGGTAAAGCAATTACAGTTGTGATTATTGTTTCCGCGCTCGGATCACTGAATGGGATTGTGCTGGCCGGCCCTCGCGTGTATTACGCCATGGCCCAAGACCGCCTGGCTTTTAGATGGATGGGAATGCTCGATCCTAAGCGCCAGACGCCTTATCTCGCGATCGCTGCTCAGGCAGTGTGGTCGTGCGTTCTAGCAGCTACAAATTCCTACCGCGCGCTTTTTAGTCGAGTGATTTATACCGAATGGTTCTTCTTTGCTCTGTTGGCTGCAGGTATTTTCGTGCTGCACCGCCGAGGCGAGTACAGGCCAAAATTTCTTGCATTTGGCTTTCCGCTGGTGCCGGCCGTTTCTTTTGTTACGTCGCTCGCCATTGCCGCGAACCAGATCCGGGCAGCGCCACGCGATAGCCTTATTGGTGTAGGCTTGCTTCTTCTGGGCCTTCCAGTATATTTTTTCTGGGCACAGCATAACAGAACAGAGAACGCAGTTAGAGGACCCCGCACGGATGCCAACGATTGACTTTCATAACCATTTTTATCCACCTGAATACATCAAAGCTCTTGAAGAAGGACCCAGCGCAGTACGCATTACGCATGACTCGGCGGGAAATCCCTGCCTGCATTACCCGGGCGATTACAACGTAGCAGTGCCCGGCCATCGCGACATTGAATATCGCGAGCAGGTCGTGAAAGAGTCCGGCATTGATACGCAGGTGATTACTCTGACCACGCCCGGCACCCACATTGAAGGCGCAACTTCGGCTGTCCGTTTGGCGCGGCTTGTGAATGACGCATTCGCGCGCATCGTAGCCAATAAACGCGGACTATTTGTGTCTCTCGCTACGTTGCCGCTTTGCGATCCGGCGGCGTCAGTTGTTGAGTTGCGTCGATCCATGGAGCAGCTTAAGTTTCGCGGTGTAATGGTTTTCAGCAACATCAACGGCGTCGCGCTGAGCGATCAGCGTTTCTGGCCGGTTTGGGAAGCCGCGAACGAGCTTGGAGCCATCGTTCATATTCATCCCACAGATCCGGTTGGCGTGGAAGCAATGCTTGACTATTGGCTCATGCCTCTGGTCGGGTTTCTCATGGACACAACGCTTGCCGCTGCCAGCCTGGTTTTTAGCGGGGTGGCTGAGCGTTTTCCGAATATCAAATGGGTGCTTGGGCACCTGGGCGGCGCCATTCCATATCTAGCCGAGCGGCTTGACCGTGGTTATGAGGCATTTTCCGATTGCTGTAAAAACATATCGCGGCCTCCAAGTTCCTATCTCAAAAAGTTTTACTTCGATACGGTAAACTTCGATCCTCGCGCTCTGGAGTTGGCCGTGAGCTTTGCGGGCGCCAGCCAGATTCTTGCCGGAAGCGACTATCCACACCAAATCGGCAGTATTCCCAAGATGCTGCAAAGCCTGCGAG
>JBAVLE010000322.1:0-16517 GCA_049688735.1 Candidatus Angelobacter sp.
ACGGACCGCGGTGTTGTTTTCGATGGTAAAAGGCCAGCGGACATTACGCCGGAACAGATGAGTGCCAATGATGTCGTTCGACGGCAACGAGCCAGCCAACTTCTAAATCAGGGCGTGCTGCAAACAGGCGAGGATTTCCACGATGCGGCATTCATCTTTCAGCACGGGGATAAAGCAGAGGACTATTTGCTCGCTCATGTATTGGCCATGCTGGCGGTGAGCAAAGGAAACCCCGATGGGCGCTGGATTGCCGCTGCCACGCTGGATCGCTACCTTCAGACCATTGGACAGCCACAGGTTTTTGGCACGCAATATGCGGAGCGTGGATATATGGAATTTTTGGATCAAGCAAGGAAGCAGGCGGCTTTAAACAGCAAGACACAAAGTGATGGGAAAAGCGCAGCGCAGCCTGCAGGCCAGGCAAGCCAATCTTCCCCAAGTGCGGTCGCAAGGAATGATCGGGAGAGCAAGAAGCAGGACGAATACTTACAAGAGCCTTATAACTATTCACTGATCCCAGATTCATTGAGAGCACAATATTGTGTTCCACCAATAGCGGACCAGAAAGCGCGCGTTAGTGAATTGAATGGCGGAAAACCTGCTCCCCGCAAGCCCTTACCCGGCTGCTCAAAATGAGTTGTCTCTGCAATAAATTGTGATTCGTGACGTGTTGCCAATGTCTCGGATTCCGGCATATGCGCGGCCCATTTGCTGACCTTAAATTGAGCGCTGACCTGTGGTATAATTTTCTGTAATCCTCTAGCACATAACTTCTTGTAAATGCAGCCATTTAGCGCACATTTCGGCCTGATCGTAGAGTACGCCGGAACAGCTCACAATGCACAGAAAATTCGCCCATCCTGAATGAGAGAAAAACATGGCAGATGAACAGAATCCGCAGTTACCGTTAACGCCTCCTCCGGGCGGAGACGGCGGCGGTCCGAACGCGGGAAACATACAGCCCATCAACATTGAAGAGGAGATGCGGCGGTCGTATCTCGATTACTCAATGTCCGTCATTATTGGCCGAGCGCTGCCTGACGTGCGTGATGGGCTGAAGCCTGTGCATCGCCGCGTGCTCTACACCATGCAGGAGATGGGCCTGCAGTACAACAAGAAATACACCAAGTGCGCCAAGGTGGTAGGACAAGCCATGGGTCTCTACCATCCGCACGGTGACTCAGCGATCTATGACACGCTGGTGCGCATGGCGCAGGATTTCTCGCTGCGCTATCCCTTAATCGACGGCCAGGGAAATTTTGGATCCGTAGATAACGACCCTCCGGCAGCCATGCGTTATACCGAGTGCCGCCTGCAGCGCATTGCCGCCTCGCTGATGGAAGACATCGACAAAGAAACGGTCGACTTTGTACCGAATTATGACGAGTCAACGGTCGAGCCGACGGTCCTGCCGACGCGCATTCCCAACCTGCTGGTGAACGGATCGAACGGAATTGCCGTGGGCATGGCGACGAACATTCCTCCGCACAATCTTACGGAAATTGTGGAAGCCGCCATTCTGCTAGTAAACGCTCCTGCCACGCCGCTTAAAGAGATCCTGAAGATCGTAAAAGGCCCAGACTTCCCAACCGGCGCTTACATTTACGGGCGCAGTGGAATTGAAGCCGCTTATACCCATGGTCGCGGCAAGTTTATGATGCGCGCGAAAGCTGCGATTGATGAGGGGCCCGGAGGCAAGAAAGCGATTATCGTCCGGGAGATCCCTTATCAGGTAAACAAAGCGAAGATCGTGGAACGCATTGCGCAGTTGGTGAATGACAAGATAATTGACGATATTTCCGATGTGCGCGATGAGTCTGGCCGCGACGGTATGCGCATTGTGGTGGAGTTGAAGCGCGGCGCGGAAGCACAGATCATCCTGAACCAGCTTTTCAAGCACACTCAGATGCAGGAAAGCTTCAGTATGATCTTCCTCGCGGTCGTCAACGGACAGCCGAAAGAAATGGGGCTGGTGCAGGCAATCCAGCATTTCATCGATCATCGCGTTGATGTGGTGCGCCGACGCACGGTTTACCTGCTGGAAAAAGCCCGCGAGCGCGAACACATTTTGGAAGGCTACAAGATCGCGCTGGACAATATGGACGCCGTGATCAAGATCATTCGCGGATCGGGCTCACGCGCCGAAGCCAAAGAGAACTTGCTGGCGGCAAAATACAAGATCGTGGACAAGGCGATTCAGGCAAAGGTTGGCGGAGCTGAGGGGAAGCTTTCAGCGCGGCAAGCCGACGCTATCCTGGAATTGCAACTATATCGCCTGACACGGCTTTCAACCGATGAAATCCTGAGAGAGCTGGGAGAAATCAGGATCAAGATCGCCGAATATGAATCGATTCTGGCTTCCGACAAGAAGCTGCGCGGCGTGATTGTGAAAGAACTGGAAGAAGTGAAAGAGCAGTTCGGCAATCCTCGGCGCACAGAGATCATTGACGAGACGACGGAAATCACACTGGAAGACCTCATCGCCGATCAGCAGGTGATCGTGACGGTCTCCCATAGCGGATACCTGAAGCGGACGCCGCAATCAACGTATCGCCAGCAGCGGCGCGGCGGCACCGGTCGCACTGGCATGAAGACGCGCGAAGAAGATTTTGTCGAGTATCTCTTCAGCGCCTCAACACATTCTTACCTGCTGGTCTTTACCAATACCGGACGCGTGTACTGGCTGAAAGTGTATGAAGTGCCGGACGTAGGCGCGGCGGGAAAAGGTAAACACATCGGTAATCTCGTGGCTTTGCAGCCCGGCGAGACGGTTCGCACGCTGCTGGAAGTGCGCAATCTGGAAGAAGAAAATCGCTACATCTTCTTTACCACGCGCAAGGGCACTGTGAAAAAGACGCCGGTGAAAGATTTTTCCAACGTGATGTCACGCGGCATCATCGCTATTGGCATCGATAAAGACGATGAGCTGGTTGCAGTGCGGCTGACCGATGGCAACCAGATCGTCTTCCTGGCGTCGCATGAAGGCCAGGCGATCCGCTTTGGCGAAGAGGATGTTCGATCCATGGGACGGCCAGCCTATGGCGTCCGCGGCATGGACCTGGACAAGAATGACTACATCGTGGGTATGGCCGTCACGCCAAAGGATACGAAGAAGACCAACGGCAAAGACAAAGACGGCAAGGCCACGGAAGAGACTGTGCCGAGCCTGATCCTGAGCGTGACCGAGCAAGGCTATGGGAAACGTACGCCGGTGGAAGAATACCGGCTGCAGTCACGCGGCGGCAAAGGCGTGATCAACGTAAAGACCACGTCCAAGAACGGAAACGTTGTGGGCATCATGCTGGTGGATGAGACTTCTGAAGCCATGCTGATCAGCCAGTTCGGCAAGATCATCCGCATTGACACCAAGACCATCCGTGAAGCGGGCCGCTCAACCCAGGGCGTGCGCTTGCTGCATCTGGAAGAAGGCGATCGAGTGGCGTCAGCCGTGGTTTTACAGGAGAAAACTGAAGAAGACACGAACGGAACGTTGTTGCAGTAGATACCATCAGGGAATTGAGAAAGCTCCCTTTGGTGGGAGCTTTTTCGTTTCTAAAATATGACATCGCAATCCAGCGACTCGGTTTGACGGTGGTCAGTGGGCAGATCTGGACGCTACTTCTTTTTCTCAGGCATGCTCTTTCGCCGCATAAACTCTTCAATTCCTGCACGCGAGACAAACGTTTTGCCCCCGCTGACGATCTTTCTGATGCGGCCTCGCCTGACCAGATCTACAATCGCCAAGCGCGGCAGGCCGGTTTCACGCGCGGCCTCCACGATGTAAATCCACTTTGTAGGATCAATTTTCATCTTCTTAGGTCGAACAGTTTTTACCCTGACGTACCCCGATTCCTTCAGTCCTCTCGGTCGAGGCGCAAAGCCCAAGACTTCTGCACGAGCAACATACACCCTGCCTTTGAACCGGTGGGTAGTTAATCGTCCGTTTCTACTATCAGCGAACCAGCGGTGTCAGCAAATTTTCAGTAATCGTGGCGCTTTCTTTCGTTAACTCAGTTAAATTTTTGCGGATTGGCTCCAACGTACCATCGGCTAGATAGACCGCGCCTCCGCCTGCCGGGATACCAATGGCTCGCGCATCGGTCTGAGAAAGATTCACCAGCGCGCGCAGGTTCCACCAGTCATTCTCTTCATCGTGGGCGCCAACATAGAATGGCGCGAACCGAAACATATCCAGCGGTTTGGGCTGGGCTGCATTGCTGAGGCCCCCCAACCCAAGCTGGACGGCGCCAGCCGAAACGCCCATCAGAACGGCTCCATCAAAGCGCTTGCGCGGCACCAATTCTTTGAGTCCATTCTGCTCGAACACTTGCCAGCCCCGTTCCACATCGCCACCCGAAAGCAAAATCAAGTCAGCGTCTTCAAGGAACGAAATATCTTCACGTGACGGCTGGGACGGCACCAAACGGCAATTCGAGATTTCCATTGTCTCCATTGCGGCCACAAACAAACTGTAAAACTCGGGCTGATCGCTGTTGGAAGCTCCGATGTATGCCGCCTTGGGGCTCCTTGAATCCAGATCTGCGCAAACCCTTTCAGCTAGCGAACCGCTGTCGCTTTTCCAGAAAAACAGCTGGCTGTCGGCTAGCAGGTACAGTGGCTTGATAACCATACAGGTCTCCGGAAGGTCTGTCTCGGTAAAATTTACTGGCATGATCCATTGAATGTTTCTTCTGCAAACCGGATCTGGCCAATGCTCTTGCGATCGCTATCATTTGCGATCTCGATACACAAGATCTTGACTACACCGCCAAAAACGAGATTATATCTAAGCCGCAATTTACGCGCGGACTTCATATTGCCTATTGACGCTAAACTCATCCGCCGACTCTCTCTGACCGACTCAATTCTGTTGCTGGCGGGCGGCATCATTGGCTCGGGCATTTTTCTCACGGCAAAAGATGTAGCCATCAACACGCGGCATCCCTGGCTTTTTCTTACAGTGTGGGTTGTGGGCATGGGCATGGCGCTGCTGGCCTGCTTAGCCTTTGCCGAACTGGGCGGCATGTTCCCTGAGGCCGGCGGCCAGTACGTCTACATGCGCGAAGCCTATGGCGATACAGCAGGTTTTCTCTATGGCTGGATGTATTTCACCGTGAGCGCCACGGGGACTGTCGCAGCGCTAGGCGTGGGATTCGCAACGTACCTGGGCCAGACCTTCCCAGCCCTGCACGCAGAGCAGGTGATTTTTTCATTGCGCTTCGTCGATATCACACGTGGCCACCTGATCGCACTGGCCGCCATTGCTCTACAAACGCTGATCAATATTTTCGGCGTAAAGAAAGGCGCTGTACTGCAGAACATTGCCACATGGGCAAAGTTTGGGGCAATTGCAATTTTTGTGATGGGCGGGCTGTTGCTGGGGCGCGGATCATGGGACCATTTTCGCCATTCGCTGGTCCCTTCCGGCAACGAGCACGTCTCTATCGTCACGGGCGTGGGTATTGCCCTGATCGCGGTTTTCTGGGCTTACGATGGCTGGGTTTACGTCACGTTTGTTGGCGGTGAAATAAAAGATCCGCAGCGCAACGTGCCCCGCGCGCTGATCTGGGGCCTGGTGCTGGTGGGCATTGTCTACATTTCCATCAATGCCGTTTATGTCTATGCGCTGCCGATGACTGAGATCGCTGCACAGGAAGCCGTGGCGCAAACGGCTGCAGTCTCAATGTTTTCCGGCAGAGTAGCGCCGTGGCTTTCCATGATGGTGGCGCTTTCATGCTTTGGAGCGATGGCTCCATGCCTGATGAGCGGCGCACGCGTTTATTACGCCATGGCGGAAGATGGCGTCTTTTTTCACGCCCTGGCCAAAGTTCATCCGCGGTGGCACACGCCGGTAATGAGCCTGGTCTTGCAGGCGGTCTGGGCGTCAGTGCTGGCGCTGAGCGGCAAATACGACGAGCTTTTTACCTACGTGATGTTCATGATGGTCCTGAGTTACGTGCTGACCGTGGCCGGTCTTTTTGTGCTACGGCGGACAAAGCCGGACGTTCCGCGCCCTTACCGCTGCACCGGCTATCCCCTGCTTCCGGCGATTTACATAGTGCTTGGGAGCTTGTGGGCAATCAACGCTGCGGTGGAAAAGAAAAAAGAGACGCTGGTGGGAACCGCAATCGTGCTGTTGGGAATACCATTTTACTTTTACTGGAAAAAACAGAGGAAAGTTGACAGGACACATTCCTCGTCGGCGCAATAAGTTGGCTCGCAGGATGCTTTATGAATTTTCAAAACTTTGACCTGGAATATTTTCAGTCGCAATGGGAACGTACAGTTGAAATCAACCTGGCCGATAGCTCAGTGAGGTGCGCTAATGTGAGCGACCTGCTGTCTGGACAAGATCCTCGCCCGCTGCTGGAATTGCCGCTCTACTATCCGGAAGTAAATGGCACTGGCGTGCTTCGCGAGCGCATTGCCGCGCTTTATCCCAATGCATCGGCGGCGAACGTGCTTGTAACAGTGGGAGCGGCGCAAGCCAACTGGATGGTTTGCAGCACGCTGCTGGAAGCGGGAGATGAAGTCATCGTCGTTTCTCCCGGCTACCGGCAGGTATGGGGACTGGCAAAAAACGGGGGCTGCCGGGTGAAGGAAGCGCAGCTCCGTCCAAAAAACAACTGGCGGCTTGATCTCCACGAACTCGAGTCGCTGGCTGGGCCAAAGACCAAACTGATCTCCATTGTGAATCCCAACAATCCGACGGGAAGCATTCTTTCTATCGAAGAGATGCGGCGCATCGTGAGCATCTGCCAGAAAACCGGAGCATGGCTGCACGCCGACGAAGTCTATCGCGGCACAGAGCTTGCCGCCGACGAGACTCCCAGCTTCTGGGGAATGTATGAGCGGGTAATCTGCGTCAACAGCCTGTCAAAGGCTTATGGGCTGGCAGGATTGCGAATCGGATGGGTGATCGCTGCGGCACAGATGATTGAGGAGCTCTGGCGGCGGCACGAATACGCCGTAATCGCCGCGGCGGCCCCAAGCATGAAGCTGGCGGAGATCGCGCTACTTCCGGCCAAGCGCAAAATGCTGTTGGATCGCCAACGAAATTTATCGCGCGAGGGCCACATTGTCCTGGAGAGCTGGGTGCGGACTCAGGAAGGCAGGTTCAGGGTAAGCAAGGCGGTCGCGACTTCCATTGCATTCGTCGGGTACAACTTTGATATTCCGTCAGCTGAACTTGCCGACCACATCCGCCGAAAAGCCTCTGTGCTGGTAGCGCCGGGCGGATATATGGGAACAGAAAATCATTTGCGCATCACCGTAGGCTATGAACCGGAGAAAGTAAGAACAGCGCTGGAGAGAATTGGGGCGGTCGCGGCAGAACTGCCGCGGAACAATGTCGCCGCCATGCCGGGATAGTTCACAAAAATACTTACCGCGGATTCACGCGGATTTTTCGGAAAGAGAGTTCATGTCGACCAACTCAGTCATCACCGCGCGCGACGGAAAGGTTCTGACGGTCACAATCAATCGTCCTGAAGTGCGCAATGCGGTGGACTCAGCCACCGCCGCCGCGTTGGCGGACGCGTTCAAGCAATTTGAAGCCTACGATGAATTGTGCGCGGCTGTTCTGACAGGAACTGGAGGAACTTTCTGCGCCGGAGCCGATCTGAGCGAAGTTGCTGACAGACGCAGAACAGCGATTGACGAAAATGACGCAGGGCCGATGGGCCCGACTTGGTTGCAGTTGAGCAAGCCAGTGATCGCGGCTGTGGAAGGCCACGCTGTCGCCGGAGGGCTCGAACTGGCGCTATGGTGCGATCTTCGCGTCGCTGCGCGAGACGCTGTATTCGGAGTGTTCAATCGGCGCTTTGGCGTTCCGCTGATCGATCTGGGGACGGTGCGGCTGCCACGCATGATCGGGCAAGGCCGCGCACTTGACCTCATCCTTACAGGACGCGCCGTGCTCAGTGAAGAAGCTTTGCAGATGGGACTGGTGAACAGATTGGTTGAGCCGGGCAAGGCCCTCGCAGTGGCGCTGGAGCTGGCGCATACGCTCGCTGCATTTCCCCAACATGGCTTGCGCGCCGACCGAATGTCTGTCTTTCAGCAGTGGTCGCTCTCACCAGAAGAGGCGCGGCGTAATGAACTGAAACACGGATTGCAGGTTCTAGCCTCTGGCGAATCCCGCGCAGGAGCTCAGCGGTTTACGTCAGGTGAAGGCAAGCACGGCAAATTTAAGCGCTGACAAATGCCAATCTTCAATGCTGACATCAGGCCCGCCGGCGCT
The DNA here is from genome assembly GCA_049688735.1 of Candidatus Angelobacter sp. GTDB lineage: Bacteria > Acidobacteriota > Terriglobia > Terriglobales > Acidobacteriaceae > Angelobacter. The sequence continues at coordinate 8,243 of JBAVLE010000322.1, forward strand.
CTTCCAGTTCTTCCGGAGTGCGTGGCCAGTCCTGGCGTAGCAAGCGGCTGAGAGAGCGATCAGCCAGCAGCTTTCCTGCAGTCTGACAGTACGGGCAGTAGTCGGTCTCATTGGATGCATAGCGGATGCGCTGGATCTTGGCTCCGCACTTGGAACATGGCTTACCATAGCGGCCGTGGACAGCCATGTCTTCGCGAAATGCCGTCACCTTTTCAGGAAATTTTGCAGCTGCTTCAGTCCGGAGATTCTCCGTCCATTGGGTCAGCGTTTGTTTTGTTGCCTCATAGAGTCGCTTGATTTCCTCAAGCTTCATACGCTGCGTCAGCAGCACGGGCGAGAGCTGCGCGTGAAATAGAATCTCGTCTGAATAAGCATTGCCGATTCCGCTGAAGAGCCGCGGATCGGTAAGAGCCCGTTTGAGCGTGTGATTGGCTGACGTAAGCACAGTGCTGAATTGGTCCAGCGATGCGGCAAAGACATCAATACCGCCGGGATCCAGCACGGCGAGCCCTGCCTCTCCGCGGACCAGGTGCAGCGATGCGCGCTTGCGTGTGCCGGCTTCGGTGAGTGTGAGCGTGCCATTATCGAACTCAAAGGCAGCAAGGGTGCGGCGGCCGTCAGCGGTTTTCTTCTTCTGGCTCCAGTGCAGCCGGCCGGCAATCATGAGGTGGAAGACCAGCCAGAGATCGTTATCAAAGCCAAAGGCAATGCGCTTGCCAACACGCCGCAATGCAGTCACCGTGTGGTCCTGAATCGAATAGATCGGTGGATCGGCAGTCCGAAGAAGTGACGGCCCGCGAACCTCCAAACTTTCCAGCATGTGGCCGACCACGCGCTGCTCCAGCGCTTCCATGTAAACGACAATGTCTGGAAGTTCGGGCATCTTCTTTGTCGCTCCGCTCCAAACCGCTTACAAAGATTGGGAGCTGGTTATATCTTCCAGCCCTGCTGCTGCGAGCTCGGCGCGCAAGTCGGCCTCGCCCCAAAACTCCAATTATTTCTTCGCTAGCTCCAGTTCAATCTTCTTGGACGCGGGATCCAGTTTGCTGATGCGGAAGCTGCGAATCTGCCCTGCCGATGACGCGTCAGGCTTAGCCGCTGTGGGCGAAGCGCCGCTTCTCCAACGGGACTGGAGCATGGAACTAAGCGACGACAGATCTGCCGGCTTACCTGCAGCTGTCTTTTCTTCTTTCGCCGGCGCCTCTTCCACCATGTGGCACGTTGCGAATACGCCTTCGCCCAATTCAACCCGCGCCACACCGCCGTTCACCTGCTGCACGCGGCCTGTAACGCTGTCGCCTTCCTTGTGCTCGGCAATGTACTCATCAAGACTGGACGGCACCATCTGCTTGATGCTGAGACGCACATTGCGCTTGGCTCCATCAACATCAAGCACCTGAGCTTTCACTGTCTGCCCGACCTTTAGCACATCCTGCGGGTGATTGATCCTTTTCTCCGCGCTAATCTCGCTGACGTGAATCATTCCCTCCACGCCTTCAGTAATCTGCACGAAGGCGCCAAATTTCGTAATGCTCACGATAGGGCCTTCAACCACGGAACCAATCGTTAAATTTTTTGCCGCTTCAATCCACGGATCGCCGAGCGCCTGTTTCAGTCCCAGAGAAATGCGGCGCTCCGGCACGTTCACGCCCAGAATCACAGCTTCAACGGTCTCCCCGACTTTCACCGCATCACGCGGCTTGCGGACTTTTTTGGACCATGACATTTCAGAAACGTGGATCAGGCCCTCAACCCCTGGCTCAAGTTCCACGAAAGCGCCAAAATCGGCCAGCCGCGACACGGTGCCACGCACGCGCTCACCCTGTTTGTACCTTTCCGGGGCGGCATCCCAAGGATGCGGCAGAAGCTGCTTCATGCCCAGCGAGATGCGGCGTTTTTCCGGATCGACTTTGAGTACGCGCGCTTCAATTTCCTGGCCAACGGAAAGAAGGTCAGAGGGCTTGTTAACTCGGCTCCAGGAAATTTCCGCCACATGCAGCAGGCCGTCAACGCCGCCAATATCGACAAAAGCGCCGTAGTCGGCCAGGCTACGGACCGTTCCGCGAACGGTTTCGCCTTCCTGAATCTCCGAATAGCGGCGATCCTTGTTGGCACGCTCTTCTTCTTCAGCAATCACGCGGCGATCAACCACTACGTCTTCTTCAGTCACGTCAAGTTTGGTAATGCGGCAGCGGATTTCCTGTCCGACCAGCTTTTCCATCTCAGCCGCGTCACGTACTCCGCTACGCGAAGCGGGCATAAAAGCACGCACGCCTACATCCACGCTGAGGCCGCCTTTGATCGCTGCAGTGACCGTGCCCACGATTGTCGCTTTCTCATTGAAGGCCTGCTCCAGAGACGGCCAATCGATAGGGCGCGAAATCTTGCCAAGAGCAACTTCATAGTAGCCTTCGGGATTGCGGCCTTTGACGCTGACCAGCAACTTGTCACCGGGTTTAACGGTTTTACCGGGACGAAGCGCTGTGAGAGGCAGAATGCCTTCCGTCTTGAAGCCGATATCGAGCAGGACCGAATCAGCCGTAAGCGTTACAACGGTGGCTTCAATCCTGCGGCTGCCTTCTTCTGGCTTGTGAGAGTGGCTCTGCTCAAACTGGGAAAGGATGTCCTGGAATGATTCGCTGGAATCGGCTGCTGGCTTGTTTAGCTGGGTTTCTGGGTCTGTTGGATTGAACATGAAGAATTACAGTCTCTGATAGCAAAAGTGATTGCCGGCGTGGCGGCGCGGCGTAAGTCCTGAACAAATGGTGAGCGCGGCTGGATTCGAACCAGCGACCCACGCCTTAAAAGGGCGTTGCTCTACCAACTGAGCTACGCGCCCACACTCTTATTAATCTAACACAGGCCAGAGAAGCTGGCCCCAGCCGGGAAAGACGACCAAGCGCAAGGAATCAAGACTTCTTTTCAGAAACAAAAAAGAAAGCAGCCCGCAGAGAGCTGCTTTCTTTTTTCTGCTAATACGAGTTTTGAGTTAGAACCGGATTTGCGGGCCGGCGGTGGCGCGGAAATTGTTGCGCGTACCGGCGTTCAGGAACATGATTTCGTCGCCGGCTTCCACCCGGAAACCAAACCAGCCAGCATTGAATTCAACGCCCCCGCCGGGATAAAAGACGCCGTCCGTGTTGCCGTCGACAATATTTCCAATCTGGTTGTTGATCACGCCGGCGGTGACCGGACCACCGACCCCAAAATTCACGAAGCCGCCTTTCAGCAATCCGAAAATGCGCACCGGACCGGTACTTTGGATCTTGAGGCCAAAGAGTCCGTGAAGCAGCCTAATATTGGAGCGCACTGTGCTGGTGACAACGCCTGTTGTGATGGTCTGAGTCTTGTTGCGCTCAAAGTCATAGGCCATCTCACCTTCCAAGACGACGTGCTTTCTCACGTTTACACCAAGCCGCGCGCCCACGCCAAACAAGTTGAGGTTGGCAGGTTGCAGGCGCGTAAAGTCAAGATACACGCCCAGGTTTCCATGGTTTTTGTCGTCACCGCCCTGGGCAAATGCCGCAGGCGCAAGTGAAACGATACAAAGCGCCAAAGCGCTTAAGATGGCTAAACGTTTCATGTCGTTCCTTCTCCAGAATAAAAGTTTGCGATCTCCAGCCGATGCTCTGAGAAACCAGCTCTAGGGAACGGAAAAGAGGCAGCATGCCGGACTACTGGATACGATGCCCCTCCCCCACCGGAGGTGGGCTGTTCAAAGCAGCTCTTTAGGCGCTCTGAGGGAAACTAATTTCATCCACTTGCAGTTTACATGGCCCCAATTGCCGCATTAAACTCATGGCGTCGATATGATATTACCCTGTTAGGCACACTGGAGGAACGCGCATGCCCACCGGCACCTTGGATCTTATGAAACTCGATGGCCAACCGGTCAGCTACCAGATTATGTTCGAACAAAATGCCGGCGGCACTTTCGTGGCCCGGGTTGAGTCCGATGAACTCGTCCCATTTCTGCATGAGGAAATGCGCGTTGACCTGCTTGTCGCTGAATCCGCCGCTGAGCGCCTCAACAAAGAAGGCCGCGTCCGCCTGCCCAGTATTTTCCTGGAAGAAAATAATCTCCACGCTGTAATGGATTATATGGAAGAAGATATATAGGAGATTTGGGTGATCTGGCGATCGTCCGAAGGGATGATCTCTACTTTACTCTGGCTACTTGCAGCTTGGTCTTCAGATCGTCTGCAATTTGCTTGCCGTGGAAGCGCCCATTCTCGATGAATATCTCACTCGTTTTAGAACCCGACACAACGCATCCCGCCACATAGATGCCTGGCACATTGCTTTCAAATGTCTGCAAGTCGCACACCGGCTTCATCTCCGGGCGCGTCAACTCAATCCCCAGCGATTCTAGAAATTCGTAATCCGGATGATATCCCGTCAGCGCAAACACAAAGTCGTTTTTCAGCGTGCGCTCGCCTTCACGCGTCTTCAGGCGCACATCTTCCGCCTTGATCTCCAGTACGCAGCTGCTAAAATATGCCGTCACCTCGCCGTTCTTGATTCGATTTTCAATGTCCGGCTTGATCCAGTACTTCACGTTGCGGTGAATCTCCGGCCCGCGATGCACCATCGTGACGCGCGACCCGCGCCGCCACAGCTCCAGCGCCGCAATCGAGGCAGAGTTCTTTGCCCCGATCACCAGCACATCCATATCAAAATACGGATGCGGATCTTTGTAATAATGCATCACCTTGGGCAGGTCCTCGCCCGGTATGCCCATATAGTTCGGGCGGTCGTAATACCCCGTCGCTACCACAATCTTTCGCGCCACGTATTCGTGATCGTGGCCGTGCAGGTCCTGCGTCTCGACTCTGAATGCGCCGTCATAGCCGGTCACGCTAGCTACACGCTGGTATTGCCGCACGTCCAGCCTGTAGTGCTGTGCCACGTTGCGGTAATACTCGAGCGCTTCAGCCCGATTCGGCTTCTGGTTGGCCGTGGTGAACGGAATGTCGCCAATCTCCAGCAACTCTGGCGTGGTAAAGAAGACCATGTTCGCCGGATAGTGAAACAGCGAGTTCACCAGGCAGCCCTTGTCTACCAGAGCGGAAGTAAATCCGGCGCGCTGCGCCTCAATGGCGCACGCCATGCCGGTTGGGCCTGCGCCAATCACCAGCACGTCAAAGTGGTCGCCTTTGTGTTCCATCAGAGTTTCATTTTACAGCGGGATGGTTAGAAAAAACCTACCACTGAGGCACGGAGACACGGGGAAAAGCAAAAGCAGAAGATTTTCAGTACCTTCTTGAGCCGTCTTCAGGTCGGTGTCATCAATGCTAATCCGTGGTAAGTTTTGGATTTTTCAATTCGAAGATTTTGGAAATTCTTTCTGACCTGCGTTCATCCACGCCGATCCGCGGTAGGTTTGCTTTTCTCCTTGTCTCTGTGTCTCCGTGGTAGGGTTTTTCCTGATCACTGTTAATCAGTTGCTAAGTGTTGCCAGCGCGTGTTCCACGTCAGCAACAAGATCCTCAATTGCTTCCAGTCCCGTATACAAACGCACCAGGCGGCTGCCGTACGCGGGGCGCTTGGGTGATTGGAGATCGTACGTCATCACAAGGCTGGTAACGCCGCCCCAGCTATAGCCGATCTTGAACAGCCGCAGTGCGTCAATAAACGCCAACACCTGCTCTTTGCTGTATTGCGGCTTGAACACCACAGAAAACAGTCCTGATGAACCGCTGAAATCGCGCTTCCACAGCTCATGTCCAGGACATGAAGGCAATGCAGGATGCAAAACGGTTTCAACTTCCGGGCGTGCGCTGAGCCATTGCGCCATCGCTAGAGCATTTTGCTCCACGGCCTTGAGCCGCACGGCCATGGTCTTCATGCCGCGGAGCGCCAGGCTGCAATCATCGGGCGAGGCGGCGCACCCCAGCACCTGGTGCGTGTCACCCATGCGCTCGTAGATTTCCTGCGCAGACATTTTCGCGTTACCGGTTCTCGAAGCGGCTTGCAAATCCATCTGCTCGGGGCGCACCGTTACCGAGCCCAGCAGCAGGTCACTGTGTCCGCCGACATACTTAGTCAACGCTTGCATGGTCACGTCCACGCCATGGGCAAATGCGTCCAGATAAATGCCTGCGGCCCAGGTGTTATCCAGCACGGCCAGCGCACCGTGCTCATGCGCCGCCTGCGCGATGGCAGGTAGGTCCTGCACTTCCATGGTGATGGAGCCGGGGCTCTCACACCACACCAGCCGCGTATTTGGCTTGAACTCCGCTCGAATGCCGGCGCCAGCGTCCGGCGGATAATAACTCACGTCAACGCCAAACCGCCGCAGCACATCGTTAGAAAACATTCTGTTAGGACCGTAAATGCTTTCCGGCAACACCACGTGGTCGCCGGCCTTGAGCAGGGCCAGATGGACCAGCGAGATTGCCGCCTGTCCGCCGGGAGTGATAAATGTGCGAAAACCTTTTTCCAGTTCGCAGACTTTGGCCGCAAGTTCCAGCGTTGTCGGCGTGCCATAAAGGCCATAGGTATAGCCGACTTCAAGCTGGTTCCAGCGATCGCTTGCCTGGGCCGCATGTTCAAATACTATTGTCGATCCGCGATAGACAGGCGTTGCCAACGCACGAAAGCCTTCCGGCACCGTTGCGTCAGAATGGATAAGTTTGGTTTTCCAATCTTTCTTGTTGGCCATGCTGGAGATTGTAAAGCCAAGCGGTTACGCGTAACAGTGAGCAAGGATGCCGTTGCTGAAGACGCAACCCTAGAGATGCTCCGTTACGCCCGGGACTTGCCAACCATCGTATTCTCCATTGAATTCGTCGGCAAGCAGGTCAAGCTCGGTTTGCAATGCGTTCAGGTTTTCGATTGGCCCCGGTTGCAGCGCTTGCAACTGCACTCTCTCGATTTCAGCATTCAGGCTGACTGACTCAATCGTCCATCCGCGTTCTTGCAGGCGCCGCGCAGCTAGATCGGCATCGGCCTGGTCAGTGAAAAAGAAATAATGGTCCAGCTGCGTGGCATTGCTTAGCGCTTCGTCCAGCTTCTCGTCGGCCTCAGCGCGTTTTGGGCTGGGGGTAAGAAAAGATCGGATGCCTTCAAACATACTTTCTTCAATCATACAACGGCAGTTGGCGAGCAACTTTGCGGCTGCGCTGCGTTCGACATCACTGCTACAGATTGGCCTTGGGGTATTTTCAGAACGCCGGCGCGCCAAGTTATAATCACTAGTTTTGCGTCGCTTTCGCGATTGCATACGCATTCCGCACTCATTTTAAGAGGACCGCATGGCCCAGCAATTTCGCCAGGAAAAAGATTCTATCGGTATTAAAGAAATTCCCGCTGACGTTTATTACGGCGTGCAGACGGCGCGCGCCGTGGAAAACTATCCCATCTCTGGCATGCGCGCCAGTCCCACGCTGATTCGCGCCATCGGCATGGTGAAATATGCTGCTGCACAGGCCAACAAAGAGCTCGGCCTCGTCGACAACAAACGTGCCGACGCCATCATGCAGGCCGCCAAAGAGGTAGTTGACGGCAAATGGGACGCGTCTTTTGTGGTCGATGTGTTTCAGGCCGGCGCGGGCGTGAGTTTCCACATGAATTCCAATGAGGTCATCGGCAATCGCGCCACGGAACTGATGGGCGGTAAGTTGGGTGAGTACACGGTCCATCCTAATGACCACGTGAATTACGGGCAGTCGACGAATGACGTGTTTCCGACCTCCATGCGTGTGGCGACGCTGCTGGAATTGGAAAAACTCTATTCCGTGCTTGATGCGCTGGCTGCGGCGTTTGAAGCCAAGGGTAAAGAATTTCACAACATAATGAAATCGGGACGCACGCACATGCAGGATGCCGTGCCGATCCGCTTGGGACAGGAATTTTCTGCCTATGGCATGACGATTCGCAAAGCTATTGACGATATTCGTCACGCCGGCGATTCACTGCGTGAGCTTGGACTCGGCGGCTCCGCCGTTGGCACCGGCATCAATACTCATCCTGACTATCGCGTAAAAGCAGTGGCGAATCTGGCGAAGATCTCCGGCCAGAAACTTACACCCGCGACTGATATGCGTTGGGCTATGCAATCGAATGCGTGCATGGCGCAAGTTTCATCATCGCTGCGCAATCTTGCGCTTGAAGTGATTCGCATCTCCAACGATCTGCGTTTAATTTCCTCCGGACCAAACACCGGCCTTGCCGAACTGAATTTGCCAGGACTGCAGCCGGGGTCGTCCATTATGCCGGGAAAAATCAATCCGGTGATGCCGGAGCTTGCGGCGATGGTTTCTTTTCAAGTCGT
>JBAVLE010000323.1:0-23843 GCA_049688735.1 Candidatus Angelobacter sp.
GCCCCAAGCAGGATAGGCAAAGCGGCAAAGGCGAGTGAATGCGTTAGCCAGCCAATCGCGGCGGCAACCACAGCCATCCCCAGGGCGTAATAGATACCGTCACGAACCATTTGTTTGATTATAGCGATTTAGAACGCTGGAACCGATGAACTTCTAGCCTGGATCTGTGGCTTATGATGGTTCCCTTTTTTGGCTGCAACTTATTGTAAGGCGGGAGTTTTCGCGAGAAACGAAGGGAATCAAGAGGTTTTTTCCGCTCAAGCTATATTTTTCAGGCTGCGGTTGACTCTTTTAGTTAACGAGGCAAGTTCATCCGTCATAAATTAAAGGGGCATGGACCCGGAAGCCGTGCCCCTTTTAGTTTTCCATGCCGTTTTTTGGCGCCCACCCCACCCGAGTTCCCTAAGCCCGAGTTCCCTAAGAATGAATGTCGCAGAAATGCTGTCCGACCAAATCCCTCTGGTTCCATGACGATTCGTGATTGGCGCGTTCATTCGCCGCTAATTCGTAGGGCATCCGCGAAAATCGCAGCTTCAGTAAATGACTCCGACGCCATCACTGTGGGACTAATCCCCCGCGGGACCCAAAATCGGCTTGGCTTTGCGATGCGTCCCACGCCATCTTGCTACGCGCAGCCGTATGCGATCCATATAGAGATAAACCACGGGAGTGGTAAAGAGCGTGAGCGCCTGGCTGACGATCAACCCGCCCACAATGGCAATACCCAAGGGACGCCGCAGTTCTGATCCTGTGCCGCCGCCCAGGGCCAACGGCAACCCGCCCAGCAGCGCAGCCATCGTGGTCATCATGATGGGACGGAAACGCAAGAGACATGCCTGGTAAATCGCCTCTTCCGGAGTCTTGTTGTCCACGCGCGTAGCGTTCACTGCAAAATCAATCATCAAAATGGCATTCTTCTTCACGATCCCTATGAGCAAAATGATCCCGATCAACGCAATCACGTTCAGGTCATTGCCGGTCAGCATGATTGCCAGAATTGCGCCGACGCCAGCCGACGGCAGCGTGGAGAGAATCGTAATGGGATGAATCACGCTCTCATACAGCATGCCCAGCACAATATAGACAGTGATCAATGCGGTCAGGATCAGCAATGGCTGGCTCTGCGCTGAGTCTTTAAACGCGGCAGCCGTCCCTTGAAACCCGCCGTGTACGCTGGCCGGAACGCCCAGGTCGCGCATGGCGCCTTCCACAACCTTTGCGGCATTGCCCAAAGGCACGTTTGGCGCAAGGTTAAAAGAAAGAGTCACCGCCGGATAAAAGCCCTGATGGTTGACCTGCAATGCCGTGTTCGAAGGCTGGTAACGTGTGAACGACGAGAGCGGCACCTCAACTCCGGTTGAAGATTTGACGTAAGTATTTTTGAGCGCGTCAGTGCCGGGCAGCAGCTTGGGATCAACTTCCATCACCACGTGATACTGGTTGAGCGCCTTATACATGGTTGAAACCTGCGCCTGCCCGAAAGAAGCATAGAGCGCGGCGTCCACCTGCGCCGGCGTGATGCCCAAACGTGAAGCCGTGTCGCGATCGACAACTACGTCGGCTGCCAGACCTTTGTCCTGCTGGTCAGAGTTCACGTCGCGCAATTCCGGCAGCGATTTCAGCTTGGCCAGAATTCTCGGCGTCCAATTATTCAGGTCCTGTAAATCCTCTGATTGGATGGTGTACTGGAACTGCGCATTGGTTTGCCGCCCGCCGATGTTGAGGTCCTGCGTGGCGGTAAGGAAGAGCGTTGCACCCGGAACTACGGCAAGCTTGGGGCGCAGGCGGTTGATGATCTGGTCCGCCGTGGCCTTGCGCTCGCTCGGAGTCTTTAACACCACAAACATGCGTCCTGTATTGGCACTGCCTTGGCCGCCGGAGAAGGCCACAAGATTGTTTACCGCCGGATCCTTTAGCACAATCTGAACATATTGCTTCATTTTCTCCTGCATAGCAGGAAAAGAAATGTCTTGTGACGCCTGAACCCCGCCGCTTAGCCTGCCTGTATCCTGCTGGGGGAAGAAACCCTTTGGCGCGATCACGTAGAGATAAATACTGAGTGCCGCTGTGCCGACTGTGACTAACAGCGTAAGAAATTGATGACGTAAAACCACGCCCAGGCTCATGCGATAGAGCTTGTGCATTCCGTCAAAAGCGCGTTCGCTGAAGCGATAGATTCTGCCGTGCTTTTCCGTTTCTGGCCGCAAAAATTTCGCGCACAGCATCGGCGTTACGGTGAGCGATATCACCAGTGACACGGCGATGGCCGTACTCAGCACCACGGCAAACTCACGGAAGAGGCGTCCCACCAGCCCCTGCATCAGCAGGATGGGAATAAAGACGGCCACCAGAGAAGTGCTCATGGAAAGCACGGTGAAGCCGATCTCGCGCGCACCGCGGAATGCCGCCTGCACCGGCTTCATACCCTGTTCCATATAGCGCGTGATGTCTTCCAGCACCACGATTGCGTCATCCACCACAAAGCCGGTGGAGATAGCTAAAGCCATGAGCGACAGATTGTCCACGCTGTAATCCAGCAGGTACATCACGCCAAACGTGCCGATGAGCGAGAGCGGTACCGCCACGCTGGGAATAAACGTGGCGCGCAAATTGCGCAGAAAAACAAAAACCACCAGCACCACCAGCACAATGGAAATGAGCAGTGTGATCTGGATATCAGATACTGACGCGCGAATCGTAATAGTGCGGTCCAGCGCTACGTCCAGTTTGATTCCAGCAGGGATTGAAGCCTGTAACTCTGGTAAGAGAGCTTTCACGCGGTCCACGGCTTCAATAATGTTGGCTCCCGGCTGGCGGAAAACAATCATCAAGACAGCCGGTTTGCCATTTGCCACGCCCATATTGCGGATGTCTTCAACCGAGTCCTGCACATCGGCCACATCCTGCAATCGCACCACGCCGCCCGTGGTATTTTTGGCAACGATAATATTTTTATATTCGTCAGCGGTGAAAAGCTGGTCGTTATCTGTGATCTGCCACGCGTTTACCGGGCCTGTGAATTCCCCTTTAGGACGATTCGCATTGGCCGCACCCAGCGCCGCGCGCACCTGCTCAACGCCCACGCCCAGCTTGTTTAATAGCGTAGGATTCACCTCGGCTCGCACTGCCGGCCTGGCTCCGCCGCCAACGAACACCTGTCCAATACCGGCCACCTGGGATAGCTTTTGCGCCAGTACTGAATCCGCGATGTCATACATCCGCGGCTTGGTGATGGTCTCTGACGTTAACGAAAGAATCATGATCGGCGCATCTGCCGGATTTACCTTGCGCCAGTTGGGGCGGGTGGGGAGATTGGCCGGCAGCTGTCCCAGCGCTGCATTGATGGCTGCCTGCACGTCTCGCGCGGCTGCGTCAATGTTGCGCGAGAGATCGAACTGCATGGTGATGCTTGTGGAGCCGAGCTGGCTCGTGGAAGTCATCTGGTTGACCCCGGAAATGCGCCCGAATTGCCGCTCCAGAGGCGTCGCCACAGACGATGCCATTGTCTCCGGGCTCGCGCCCGGCAATCCGGCATTCACGCTGATAACGGGATATTCAACCTGAGGAATCGGCGCCACCGGCAGGCGGAAATACGCCAAAATGCCAGCAATCAACAGCCCCATCGCCAATAATGACGTGGCTACCGGCCGCCGAATAAATGGTGCGGAAATGTTCATGCTTTTTGTGCAATCCCGAGCCCGAGCTTGCGAGGGCGAGGGAACCCTATCCGATTGTGCGATTTCCAATCCACTATGGGAGCCTTGGTTTTTATGGTCAGCGGAATGGCAACCTGATTTGTGTGTCGCCTGTGCACGCTCGCGGAGGATGCAGGCACAGGCAGGAGTGTCTGTGCCACGTATTTCTGAGCCTCCTCTTCACACCAATCTTGCAACATATGTGGTCCCAGTACGAAGCCATAAATCTCTTGCGTCATTTCCGCGATCATCGTCATAGGACAAATCATTTTCACTATAGCGATCCCTCGCTCCGTTCGGGATTACAGAAAAACTTAATCGCCGCCCGTCGGCTCGTGCTCCGGCACGATCTCATTTCCCAGTTGGAACTTTGAGAACCGGCTCGCCAGTTTGTCAAACCAGATATAGATCACGGGCGTAGTGTAGAGCGTGAAAGCCTGGCTCAGCAGCAGTCCGCCGATGATGGTGATGCCAAGCGGATGCCGCAGCTCTGATCCGGTACCGCGCCCAAACGCCAGAGGCACAGCGCCCAGCAGCGCGGCCATGGTCGTCATCATGATCGGACGGAAGCGCAGCAGGCTGGCCTGATAAATGGCTTCTTCCGGCGGCTTACCCTGATTGCGCTCCGCGTCCAGCGCAAAATCGATCATCATAATGGCGTTCTTTTTCACAATGCCGATTAACAAAATTATTCCTATGAGCGCCACCACCGTCAGGTCATTGCGTGTGATGATCATGGCCAGAATTGCGCCCACGCCGGCTGAGGGCAGGGTGGAAAGAATCGTCAAGGGATGAATGTAGCTTTCGTACAGCACGCCCAGCACAATGTAAACAGTGACCAGCGCAGCAAGAATCAGCAACGGCTCTGACGCCAGCGAATTCTGGAATGCCGCCGCTGTTCCCTGGAAGCTTGGATGGATGCTCACCGGCATGCCCATTTCCTGCTCTGCCTGTGAGATTGCCTTGGTTGCTCTGCCCAGCGACTCGCCCGGCGCAAGATTGAATGAGATGGTCACAACAGGGAACTGTCCCTGATGATTAATGGCGAGCGGCGCCGGCGAGGTAACGAAGTGGCTAAAAGTTGAGAGCGGCACCTGTTGCCCGGTCGATGATTTCACGTAAATGCTGCTTAAGTCGCTGGGGTCATTCTGGAATTGCTGCCCTACCTCAAGCACCACATGGTATTGATTGAGTTGCGTAAAAATCGTAGAGACCTGGCGCTGACCGAAGGCGTCATACAGCGTATCGTCAATGTTCTGCGGCAATATGCCGAAGCGCGCCGCGGTGTCGCGATCTATTACTAAATCAGCCTTCAGGCCACCATTTTGCTGGTCGCTGGCCACATCGCGCAGCTCCGGCAGCGTGCGCAGCTTGGCGAGAATGCGGTTTGACCAATCGTTCAGTTCATTGGCGTCGGCATCTTCCAGTGAATACTGGAACTGCGTGCGGCTCACGCGATCTTCCACCGTCAGGTCCTGCACCGGTTGCATGTATAAGGTAATGCCCTCAACCTGGGCAACTTCCGGTTGCAGGCGGCGAATAATATCCGACGCGGTGTCACTGCGGTCTTCATGCGGCTTCAAATTAATCTGTATGCGCCCGCTGTTCTGCGTGGTGTTGGTTCCATCAATGCCGATAAACGACGACAAGCTGGCGACAGCAGGGTCCTGCAAAATCACCTTGGCCAGCTTCTGCTGCCGTTCAGACATAGAAGCGAACGATACGTTTTCCGGCCCTTCTGAAATACCCAGAATCACGCCCGTATCCTGCACCGGAAAAAACCCTTTGGGCACGATGAAATACAGGTACACAGTCAAAGCCAGCGCCCCGACTGTAGCCAGCAGCGTGATGGTCTGGTGTTTCAGCACCCATCTCAAGGTGGTTCCGTACCATTCAATTACGCGCTCATAGGCGCGTTCCGAGGCCTGGTAAACGCGGCCGTGCTTCGCCTCTTTGGGATTCTTCAGCAGCCGCGCTGCCATCATCGGCGTAAGCGATAGCGAAACCAGAGCAGAGATTACGATTGTTACGGCCAGCGTCACGGCAAACTCCCGGAAGAGCCTGCCAACGATATCGCCCATGAACAGCAGAGGAATCAAAACGGCGATCAGTGAAACGGTCAGAGAGATGATGGTAAAGCCGATTTGCCCGGCACCCTGGAGCGCGGCTTCCATCGGCGAGTGGCCTTCTTCCAGAAAACGATCAATGTTTTCGATCATGACAATGGCGTCGTCCACCACAAAGCCGGTGGAGATGGTAAGCGCCATCAGAGACAAGTTATCCAGGCTGTAGCCCAGCAGGTACATCACCGCAAACGTGCCGACAATAGAAAGCGGTACAGCCACTGCTGGAATGATGGTGGCTGAAAAATTTCTCAAAAAGAGGAAGATCACCATTACCACCAGGCAAATGGTGAGCATCATTTCAAATTCAACGTCTTTCACTGACGCACGAATGGTTTCTGTCCGGTCAGTGAGAATGGCAACCTTCACGGAACTCGGCAGGCCGCCCTGAAGCTGCGGCAGGACTTTCTTGATGCGGTCTACCACGCTAATAATGTTGGCCCCGGGCTGGCGCTGGATGTTTACGATGACCGCCGGCGAAAGCGCTGTCTGGCCGTTTTGTGATGTTCCCATCCACGCAGCTTGCTTTGCATTCTCTGTGCCATCAATCACCGTAGCTACGTCGCGCAGGCGGACAGGAGCACCGTTACGATAAGCAATGATTACGTCTTTATATTCCTCGCCGGAAAGCAATTGATCATTGGTGGCGATGGTGAATGCCTGCCGCTGATTTTCCAGAATGCCTTTTGCCTGGTCCACGTTTGCCTGTCCCAGCACCGTGCGCAGGTCTTCAAGGCTCAAGCCATTGGAAGCCAGCGCTGTGGGGTTGGCCTGAATACGTACCGCAGGCTTCTGCCCGCCGCTGATCGAAACCATTCCCACACCGGTGAGCTGGGAAATTTTCTGTGCCAGCGTAGTGTCAGCCAGGTCTTCAACTTTGGAGAGCGGCAAACTGTCTGAAGTCAGGGCGAGCGTAAGGATTGGGGCATCCGCAGGGTTGACCTTGCTATAGATCGGCGGGTTGGGCAGGTCGCGCGGCAGGAATGTTGTCGCGGCGTTGATGGCGGCCTGCACTTCCTGCTCGGCAATGTCGATGCTTTGTTCCAGGCTGAATTGCAGCGTGATAACTGAACTGCCAAAGGAACTGGTGGAGGTCATCTGGCTGAGTCCGGGGACCTGGCCAAACTGCCGCTCCATCGGGGCCGTTACAGATGAAGCCATTACTTCCGGTCCGGCACCAGGGTAAAAAGTGATGACCTGAATGGTGGGGTAATCAACCTGAGGCAGTGCAGAGACAGGAAGTTGCAGGTACGCAACGGCGCCTACCAGCAGCACTCCAATCATCAGCAGCGACGTAGCTACCGGACGCAGGATGAATAATTTTGATGGACCGCCGTTAGGCATGATGTTTGCTTAAACGCCTTTTCTTCTTCAATCGCGCGTATGTTGTCGACGCGTCGCGCCCTTTACTGCGGTTGAGCGCTATTTGCCTGCCCATTGTTTGCATGACCGCCATTCCCGCGTCCAGAATTGCCATTTCGCCCAGAACCGCCATTTTGTCCGGGATTACCATTTTGTGCGGAATCGCCATTCTGTCCGGGCTCTCCGCGAACCTCAACTTTCGTGCCGGGCTGCAACTTGTCCTGTCCGTCAGTCACGACGATGTCGCCGGGTTGCAAGCCTTGTGAGATCGCCGTCAAATTTCCCTGGCTGATGGATGCCGCAACATTACGCATCTCCGCCGTCTTGTCAGGCTTTACCGTGAACACATATGTGCCCTGCGGCCCGCGTTGAATTGCCGCCGAAGGCACCACAATATTGTTCTTTCGCACCTCAAGCAGCAAATGGACGTTCACGAATTCATTGGGCCAGAGTGAGCGATCGCGGTTTTCAAACACCGCTTTCAGCTTTCCAGTTCCCGTAGTGGTATCAATCTGGTTGTCGATGGTTGTTAAGAAGCCCGTGGCAATCTTTGTCTGGTCGTCGCGGCTGTAGGCATCCACGGCCAGCCTGCCTTTATTCATGTGCTGCGAAACTGCCTGCAAATTGTCCTGCGGTAGGCTGAAGATTACCGCGATGGGCTGCAACTGCGTAATCACCAGCAGGCCATTGGGATCAGAGGCATGGACGATGTTGCCTACGTCAATTTGGCGCAGGCCAATTCGTCCGCTCACCGGAGCGGTAATGCGCGTGTAAGCAAGGTTCAGCTTTACCGTATCGACCTGTGCCTGATCGGCCCGCACCGCGCCATCAAGCTGGCCTTCGAGCGATCCCTGCGTATCGAGCTGCTGTTTGGAAATTACGCCATCTTTATAAAGCTGCTGAAATCGCTCAAGGTTCAGCCGTGCATCTTTCAATGCGGACTGGTCTTTAAAGAGAGTAGCCTGGGCCTGGCTCAGCTGCACTTCATAGGGGCGGGGATCAATCTCCGCTAGCAACTCGCCTTCCTTAACCTCCTGCCCCTCTTTGAAATTCACCTTAACAAGCTGGCCGTCAATACGGCTCTTTACCGCGACCGTGTTGTAAGCTTCCACCGATCCCAATCCGTTCAGCAGAATGGGTAGATCACGGACTTCAGCCTTGGCCACCGCCACAGGAATGGTCATTTGACCGTTGCCGCCGCGGCCGCCTTTGCCACCGCCTTTTTGTTTGGAATCGGCGCTGGTATGGCCGCAGCCGCTTAGAATTAGCGCAAAGCATGCACATATCAGCACTCGGGCGGTTAATTTGTGGCGTAAAGGTTTTGACATCTGTCCTCTCAGGGCAGGATCTTGGAAATCTGAAATCCTAACAGACTTCTGTTTTTCAGCAATTGCCGGTCGCCGGCGGGGGCCGGTACCGCTAGGAATGTGCGATCTCGGAGCTCACTGCACCAGCTATCCTATTTGACGTTAAATCAGAGGGTTACAACACTAGATTTTGTAAATAATTGTTAAAAAGACCTAGGGTGCTAACAGCGATGCTGCAAGTCCTGCCCATCATAGGACCATATCGGGATTGGCAAGATTCCATGTTAGAGTTTGGAAAGGAAACGGCTCATCAATGCTGTTTGCCAAGGGTAGCATATGGGTACCACAACCCGGCTGACATTTGCGGAATACGAGAAGCTCCCGGAAAAGGAGGGTGTCCGCTATGAACTCGATGAAGGAACGCTTCTGATGGAGCCTTCGCCTGCGCTCAACCACAATCTGATCCGCCAGAGGATTGCCAGCCACTTAACGCAATTTGTGCGTTCGCATACTCTCGGCATCGTGGTTGAGGAGATGGACTTCCGCCTGGACACCGACACCGTCAGAAATCCAGATGTGGCCTTCATCACATCAGACCATTTGCGAAACATCGACCCGGATGCTTCGCCAGTTGAGGGCGCGCCCGCTTTGGCCATAGAGGTCATCTCGCCAAGCAATCTTGCCCAGGATACGGCCAAAAAAGTCCGGCAGTATCTTGCCGCGGGCAGCCAGGCGGTCTGGTTGGTTTATCCCGCGTTGCGACTGGTTGAGATCCACAATGCCACCGGTGCTCGGCGCATCTCCGAACCAGAATCCATTAAGGATTCGAAAATTTTTGCGGGCTTCACTTTTTCACTTTCTTTAGCAGCGTTATTCGACGACATATTCAAACAGTGATGGTTTTGCTGCCGTTCTAGTTTCGTCTATTCACTTCACTCCCTGACCCTTCAACGCCTTTCCTGCCATCGCTCCGGTGGCCTTTCCGTTTTCAAATGCGACCTGCCCGTTCACAATCACGTACTTTACTCCTTCCGCTAACTGCGCTGGCTGGGTGTAGGTGGCTTTATCGATGATCCTGTTGGGATCGAAAATAGTGATGTCGGCGAAGAAGCCTTCTTTGATCAGGCCGCGACCGATGAAATGCTCGCGTTGTGCGGGAAGGGAAGTGATCTTGCGGATCGCCTGCTCCAGCGGCATCAGTTGCAGATCGCGAACGTAATGCCCCAGAAAACGCGGCATGCTGCCGAAGGCGCGGGGATGAGTGTGCGGTTCAAACAGCGGCCCATCGAGCGAGAGCTCATTCGCGTCCAGACCGATGCTGGTCCAGGGCTGGCGCAGACCGGTTTGCAGGTCTTCTTCACTGGCAATGAAGTAGAGCGCGCCGGAAAGGCCCTTATCCGCGAGAACAAAATCCATCAGCGCATCCAGCGGATCTTTACTATGTTGCGCGGACTTGCCGTCCGCGACCTTTTGCGTCTGTGCGATCTCCGCCACTGTTTTGCCCGTAAACTGCTTCAAATCCGGATTCACCACAGACGCAACCATCACGCCCGGCGCTCCGCCGGAATCAAGATAAAGGTTCTCCCATGTGCGCCCGCCGGTAGCGGACATTTCTGTCTTGATCCTCTGGCGCACTGCCGGATCCCGAAGGCGTTTCAGCAGCTTGTCCATGCCGCCATCAGCCACCCACGGCGGCAGACTGGAAGCGAGTGCGGTTGCGCCGGCCAGATAAGGATACATATCGGCGGTCACGTCCTGGCCGCGATCCCGCGCCTGCTGAATCATGCGCACGATGTCAATCATCTTTCCCGCGCGCGACTTCCCGCTGACTTTCAAATGGAAGATCTCGACCGGTATATGCGCTTCCTGTCCGATGCGCAAAGCCTCCTGGACCGCAGCCACTTCGTTTTGCCCTTCACTGCGCATGTGTGTGGGATAAATGCCGCCGTAGCTTGCTGCCACTTTGGCTAGCTCTATTAGCTCTTCTGTTTTGGCGTAATGTCCCGGCGGATAAATGAGCGCGGTGGAAATGCCCAGCGCGCCTTGCTCCATAGCCTGAGCCACCAGCGCCTTCATTTTCTCCAACTCTTCCGGAGTCGGCGCGCGATTCACATCGCCCAGCACGGCTTCACGCACCTGCGCTGCGCCCACATATGTCCCAATGTTGATGGGCGTGCCATTCTTTGCCAAACGCTGCCAGTACTGGTCGAGAGTGCTCCAGTCAATCTTCAGGTGATAAGGATCGAGCGAGGGCTGCGCTGCCGCAAAGGTGAGCGCGTTCTGCGGCGCGATGGAGCCGCCTTCGCCCGTGATCTCAGAAGTAATGCCCTGTGCCAGTTTGCTGAGTGAACGATTGTCAATGAGCAGCGCCGTCTCTGACTGGCCCAGCATGTCAATAAACCCGGGCGCAACCACCATGCTGTTCGCTTCGATCACTCGCTTGGCGATTCCGCCAGGAATTTTTCCTATCGCCACAATGCGGCTATCCGTGATGGCAATATCGCCCGCATACCACGGATTGCCCGTGCCATCGCTGATGCGTCCGCCGTGAATCACAATGTCGGGGCTTGCAGCTTCCGTTTGTGGTTGAGCAAAAGCCGCCGTGCAGGCCAGGAAAAAGATCGTCAGGCAGACCGTCTTACGCAAGAGATGAAATCTCATGCCGTGCAGGGTAAATGAATTATCCGGAAGAAAGAAAGAGCTGCCGAGTGCTTTCTGCCTTCAGGCAAACAAAAAGGCACAGCCGATCTCCAGCTGTGCCGAAATTTCTCTAGCAAGTTACGCTTGCGGCGGCGGAGTAGGTTGCGGTGTTGCTGCTGGCTGGTCAGCAGGCGGAGTAGACTGTGGGACCGGAGTCGGCTGCTGGTCGGCAGACGGCGTTGCTGCCGGTGGTTGCGATGCCGAAGGCTGTTCCGCAGGCGTTGGCTGCGTAGCTGCCGGCTGCTCCTGCTGACCTGTGGCTTGTGCTGGCTGAGCAGGCGCTGTTCCCGGCAAGCTCGCTCCGGCGGGCAAGGTCCAGACTTCCACTTTGCGTCCCGGATCTGTTGCTGCTTTGGTCTGGATTCGCTGCTGATCAATTCCTTTGGCTTTCGTCAAGTAGGCCATAGCGTTCTGCGCGCGCTGCAATCCCATGCTGTGGGGCTCGCCGGAATCGGCGGAGCCTGAGAGTACAACGTTCAGGTTTGGGTCCTGCTGCAACTTCAGAGCTACATCGTCCAGCACGGCCTTGGACCGATTGTCCACGTAGCCGCTGTTGGGTTTGTAATCAAGCTCCATCAGCTTCTGGGCTGTGGGCGCGGCAGGCGCGGCGGCTTCCACGTTTACGTTAACCACGGTCGACGCGCTCAACTGGCGATCATCAAATGCTGTCGCGCGGACCGCGATCGGCCCCGCGCCAGTATCCGTTGTATCCAGCGTGGCTTGATTGCGATTGGAAGAGAGCTTGCCGCCATTGGCGACATACGTGATGTTTACGGGCCTGTTATCTGGGCTTACGGCTTCGCAGGTGATAGAAGCGGTCTCACCGGCGCGCAGACTGGTGGGAGAAGCGGAACAGTTAATCCTCGGGGGTGTGGTGCTTGTGCTGGCAGCTTCCGGTTCCGGCGCATTGGTGAAAGATGGGGTGATCGGCGGCAGAATCGGCGCATCACTTACATCCATCACTTCAACGACATCGCCGACCTGTACCTCTTCCAATGCCGTCAAGACCATGATTGTGGCGGTCTTGGGATGCACTTGAAGAACAATTGCGTCTCCAACAGTCCGGCGCGGCAGGCTGGAAACATCGCCCTTTGGAAGCCGTGCGGGGGCCTTTTGCGTGTCGTCATATTCAGTGGCTTTGAGTGAAAGACTGGTTACAGGATCGTGATATGACGCAGAATAGGTGCGTGTAGCGCGCAGATAATCTCCGGGCTTAAGGCCCTTGTCCGCGCCAATATTCACGTAAGCCTTGTATTTGGATCCCAGAAAGGAATCGAACTCCTTGGCCAGCACAATTTTGCCTTGCTGCTTCCCTGTGGGCGGCGTATAGCGATCAAGTGAAACCTTGCGAAACGTTGGCGCTTCGCGCTCCGCCAGCGGTACGGCATAGTCACCGGGCATTACATCTGAGCAGCTCAATTCAAACTTAGCTATCCCCGTGTTTTTCTGGACTTCAGTCACTTTTACGATGGCAAGCTCAAGATAGGGAGTTCCCAGCCCACGCAGCGTGGCCCGCTGTCCGGGATAAACTTCGTAGTGGTTCGTATCTTTCACTGGGCGGACAATCTGGTAGCGATCGCCTTCCTTCATCCCCTGGCCATGAATAAAAATCGTGTCGGATGCGCCGGCAAATCGTGTCTGGTCCGGACTGTTGTGTCCGGCCGCCACAAACAACTTGTCCGGGACCTTTTCTGAGGTCAGAAAACCCGAGCAATACATGTCACTGCGCGTAGGCGTATTCCCGGCCTCGCGAGTGCCGGCTTCGCCCAGCGGTTTTTGTGCCGGCTGTATGGCTTGCGGTTGAGCCGGCTGTGTCTGAGCAGGTTGCGGCTGAGCAGCTTGGGGCTGTTGTGAAAAGCTTAAATTTGAAAAAACCATCCCCGCCAACACCAGCGGCACCAGCTTGAAATTCTTCATACTTCCTCCCGGTACGCCTCTGCAGGAGAGCAAGTCTCTCCCACGGGACGCGCAATGTCCCGGGTGGAACATATCACCGCCTTTCCTTCGACTTCAACTAAACTCTTATTTACTAAGGAGATACGCTTAATTACAGAAGTTCAATTACGTTCTTGCATTCGGTGCTTGAATCTGTGATTTTCCCTCACGTATGATGGCCAGCCGTTTGTAAATGTAATGAATGGAACGTCATCCAGTTACGCGCCAAGGTTCCTGCCTGCCCGGCTGCCCCGGGTATGTGTGGCTATTGCTGCCTTAAATCCGGCGGAAATGGTGCAAAAGGCGGACCTCGCAGTCCGCGATAACCCCTTTGTTGAGTTCAGGTTAGATTACCTCCCCAACCCTGCCCTGGGCCTGCCCAAGCTCAAGACCTTTATTGAATTTCATCCTGAAGCGCTGATCGTTGCCACCTGCCGCCGCGCCGCTAACGGAGGCAAATTCAAGGGAACCATCGCCCAGCAGGTTGACGTTCTGGTAAAAGCGGCCAGCCTGGGATGCCACCTGGTGGATATCGAGCTGGAAACGGCTGCGCAGCTTAAGCCGAATGACTTCAATCGCCTGCGGCGCTCCGCCCATTTGATCCTCTCGTACCATGATTTTCGCGGCACAAAAAAGCTGGAAGAAACTTTCGCCAAGATGCAGCAGCATCCCTGCGACTTCTTCAAGATCGTCACCACGGCAAATTCTCTGTATGACAACGTGGTGATGATGAAGTTCCTGGAAAAGTACAGCCACGCTCATTCCCTGATCGGGCTGTGCATGGGCGAGCAGGGCGTTATCAGCCGGGTGCTTTGCGTCCGAGCGGGCAGCCAGTTCACCTTTGCCGCCGCCAATCCCGGAGAAGAAACTGGGCCGGGACAATTGGCGGCCCGCGCCTTGCGCGATGTCTATCGAATTGACCAGGTTGACGCCGCGACGCGCGTTTATGGCGTGGCTGGCGATCCCGTGGCCCATTCGCTTTCACCGGCGATGTTGAATACTGCTTTCCGCCGGGAAAACGTGAACGCCGTTTATCTGGCGCTGCACGCCAAGACCGTAGAAGACCTTCTTGCCTGCGTGCAGAAAATTCCCATCGCCGGCCTCAGCATCACCATGCCGTACAAAGAGCCGATCGTGAAGCACCTGGACAAGTGCGATCCATGGACAACCAAGGTGGGCGCCTGCAACACGCTGGTGCGCGGCCAGGATGGAAAACTTTACGGCTTCAATACAGACGTGAATGGCGTGGTGCGTCCGCTGGAGATGCGCATACGCCTGCAAGGGGCAAAAATTCTGGTGCTTGGTTCAGGAGGCGCGGCGCGCGCAGCCGTCTTTGGGCTGAAAGAGCGCGGCGCTGAAGTTGCCATCCTAAGCCGTAACTCCGCTGCGGCACAAAAGCTGGCCAAGCAGGCCAAGGCCAAGGCCATCAACCGCACCATGCTGAAAAAACTGGAATTTGACGTGATCATCAATGCCACGCCTGCCGGCATGGAAGGCAACAAAGATCCGCTGCCGCTCACCGAGCCGGAGATGAAAGCCAAATATTTCTTTGAAATGGTCTATAACCCGGCGGAAACCAAGATGATTAAGATGGCCCGCGCCCGCGGCATGCACGTGATTACCGGCGCAGAAATGTTTGTCCAGCAGGGCGCACGCCAATTTGAGATCTGGACCGGCAAGCCTGCTCCAATTCTCGACATGCAGCGCGTCGTGGACCACGCGCTTGCTCAGCAAGCCGCCGCAAAAGTGGCAGAAGCCGGGAATGGGAAAAAGGGAAGCAGGTAAGAAGGGAATCGCGAGCATGTTAGAGATTAAACACAGAGTTCAGCGTCCAACCCCTCATTTGGGTTCTATCTTTGACCAAGGTGTTGATCACCCGATCACGCGCGATATCGGCGATTACGGAAGCTGCGGCGCTAAACCGCCGCGCTTCAACCCGTCATCCTGAAAGAGCGGCCGCTTTTGCCGCGAATGAAGGACCTCAATGGCGAAGCCGTCCGCACCCTCCCCTACCTCAACCCCGAGAAATAAGGACTTACCCGATTCAACCCCGGGGGTTGACCTTCCGATCACCGGATCACCAGATGCCCCGATCACCCGATTTGACTCCCTCCCCCCTCCTACCCATCCCAGATTGGCGTAGGGTTGAGAGGCATGCATCCCAGCCATCCCAGATTGGCGTAGAGTTGACGCATTAAGTAGCGATTGGCGTGGGGTTGAGAAGGCCCTGAAGTTTTTTGGGGACTTTACTAAGGGCTAAATTAACAGCTAAAAGCTAAAGGGCGGTTAGCTAATTGCTGAGTGCTAACTGCTGAATGTTTATTGTCAAAGATCGTCGATCTCACTACTTTTCCGCTCTGGAGCGAATCTCTAAATTTACCATTTGTTCGCCTAAGCGGTCAAGGAAAATCGACTCTTCGTAGGGATGCCGTTTTGAAAAATTACAGCTTCCTTCGTGTCATGGTGAGTGCAACCTGAACGATCTCGCGAAGAGGGAGCGCGAGTATATACAGCCGCGCTTACCAGTAAGCTGCGGCAAGGCGGCGCTATCTACCAATTCCCGGGATGGGAGGCGTGAGTTCATAAATTGCGCTGCTTGCGACTGTCAATGTGGTAGCAGTCTTAGACTGTTCCTCGGTTATCGACTCGAATTCGACAACAAAGATCTGCGACGGTGCGAAAGCCTTGATTGCCATTGGGAGAACGCCCACCGCTTCGACACTCGACGCAAGTCGGAATCGGAAAGCTGCTCTGACTTGTTCCAAAACTTGCGTTTCTAAAATATCGTCATTTTTACCCTTAGCTTCGCACGTGACTAGGACCTCGCGGCGGGCATCCTCTCCGATGTCTTCCATTGCTAGGAAAAGAGCGTCGATTTCTGAACGCGACAACTTTAAATTCATCTGGAGATGATCGAGTTGAATAATCTTGCGAGACGAGAATAGAGCTAAATGCGTTTCAATGATCCGAAGTTTCACAAGCACTTGTATCAGCCAAGGCTCATCCTTGCGGCCTAGCCGACGCGAAGCCAATGGCATACTTATTGTTTCTATCTTGAATCGCGGAGTATGTTCTGTTGGTTCCGGAACGGCATTTAATGGAAATGGTTCTTCTTGTCCTTCCGCCAGGGATACAAACTCAAAACTTCTGCCGGAGCCTGTCACTTGCCGAGCTGTAAAACCAGCGTCAAGAATTCGCCTTGGCCAATTCTTGTTAGCTCGGCGCTTGTTTCGAACAAAGTCCTTGAAAAAATTAGCGGGATTGCGATCACTGAGAGGACGCTGTTTTCGGGAAGAATTATAATTTTGAATGGCCTTTGATAAATCCTGGAGCGTTACCAAAGGATCTGACAATTCGCCTCTTGTCGAGTTCCATCGTTCCTTGAAAATTTCCTCTATGATGGCGGATTTGCGGTTTGATTGGTCCGCAGAATCGGCAGCTTCTGTTTCAGGTTCTTTTCGTGGCATAGATCAAGCCGGTCCAGAACTGCCCTTCCCTGGCCATTTCAGTACTACGACCTCTTCTCGCAGTTGCTCGCGGGTAGCAGTCGAGAGTCGGGTTCTGAACAAATCAATATCCTCCACTTTATAGCCCAAAGATTCTGCGATTTCAGCTAGTAATTGTCCTGTTCTGATCATCACGCGCAAATAAGATGCTTGATCACCTACGACATAGGCCAGCGATGCTCCAGGCCGAAGCACCTTGCGAAGTTCATCCAAATGTCTAAACATTCCCCCAAAGTATAGCTTCGTTAGTCTGGCATACATCCTTTCAAAGCCGCTTGTCTTGCCGAGTTCAATTCGCCGAGACTCGATTGCGTCAGCAATCCGTTGAATTTCAGGGTGGTAAGCTACCCATTTGTGATCCTCATCCGATTTGTAAACGCTTCGAGTATTCGACCGAATCAGGGTAGCCTTTACTCGACGGAGTTCCTCTTTGGTGTTAATCAATCCCAGCAACACGGATTCTAGCCTTGTCGTCCTGGTATAGTCCTTTTCATTGGGATAAGGCGGGGACGTTATTACAGCGTCAATCGCCTCACAACCCAATTGCGAGCTCATGATCTGACGAGAGTCGCCCAAATGCGCATTGGCAGGGACCTTCGCGTGGGGCTTTAAGCGTTTTAGATCCCCTGCGATAACCTCCACCTGACAGAGCCACGGCAAAATTACAGGCGAATCGGGTTTGGGCTTGGATACACCCACCTCTGGGCCAAAGTGGAGGTTGCTAATTGTGGATACCAGCGCTTTGGCTAACGCTAGGCGTAGAAAGTCTGAATGAGCGCGGGATCCCGCTTCTGTTATGCAATCCAAAAGCACTAATGTCTTGTGCAGCGGCAACGGACTGATGGAATCAGTTAACAGTAGCTTGAGGCTTTCAGGTGGCAAAGTGCGGAGTCTATGGGAGCGTTTCTCATTCCTGAGGCTTGGCTGGTCAGTCAAACCATCCTTCGCCAAAACCTTAAGTGCCTTTTCTTTGATCGCATAGGCAAGTTGGAGTAATGAATCAGGACTCGCATTCCAACGCACTTTTGTCGCGGTGGCAAAATGCGACATTGGGTGAGCCTCAACGCCAATGCTCGGGACTCCAATTCGTTTGCACTCAACGAGAGTCGTTCCAGTTCCACAGAACGGATCTAAAACCACGCTCTGTTCATTTAACCCAAAGCGCTCAACATATTTTCGGACGAGATGCGGCGGAAAGGATAGGACAAATCTGTACCAGTCGTGAGCCGCCCGGTCCTCTGAAGAGACCCTATTAGCAACGCCGTTTCTCGCAATCCGTTCTGAAAGAGGAGTAGATAAAAGAGTTGCCAATGCTGCTCCGTTGTCGCGGTTCCTATTATCTTCTACACCAAAGGTGCCTTCTAAAGGCAGAAAATCTGAATTGATGTTCGTTTGCTTCATTTTATGTGCAGCCGTGGTATCCAGAATTCAGTCAATCCTATCAGATTCGCCTTGTATTCTCTAGGCTAAACTACCAGAACACATTGAAGCTTTAGCTCACCCCAGCAAATAGTTTTGGGCTCGCCCTTGTAAGCGAGCCCAGAATTCCACAACTCAATTCTGCTACGGCGTCTTTGCCACGTCGCCAACCTTTGCGCCGGAGCCGCTGAAGTTGAGCGTGGCGGAATCGGCATCGATCTCAGTCACGGTGCCTTCGCCAATTTTGGTGGTAATGGTCTTCAAGACTTTTCCGGTTGTGGGATCTTTGATCTGGCGGCCGGCATGGCTGATTTCCAGCACGTCGCCCACTTTTAAGCCTGTCTTGCTGCCTACATTGATGATCAGGGTATTGCCACTCACGTCGGCGACCACGCCGGAGACGTCAACCTTGCGCGTGGGAACGCTCGTGGCGGACGTGCCCAACTCGCTGCCAACCTGAGTCACGGCCTGCGTTACGGCTTCACCCAGCAGAGTCTGGCCAAAGTTGGAAGCATGCGTATCAAAAGCGCCGCCACCGGCTCCGCCACCGCCGCCTCCCGCGCCCAGCAGAGACGTTCCGGAGCGTTTGCTTTCGCCTTCACCAGTTACGGCTGCAAGGATTTCGCCTGTGTTGGTATCGACGAGGCGCGCGCTGATGGCGCACACCGCCTTCGCTTCATTGCGCTTGATTCCGCCAATGCCAAAGCCATGGGACGACAACCCCGCTCCACCAATCGCCTTGCTCTTGTCGTCGCGGCCAAACTTGGTGATGGAGCCCATAATGATGGCGTCAACGCCCAGGATTTGGCCGATCTTGGCCGCAGTCGCCGGATTGGCGCGATCGCTATTGGAGAAGTTCTGCTCGGCAAGAATCTTGTCCAGGGCCTTACGCTCAATCACGGAATATTTGCCGTCTTTTACCAGCTTTTCCACCAGCATGTCCGTAATGCCCTTGCCCACGTCCTGGTTGCTGCCATAAATAGAGGACACATAAGACTGGACGGTGCCATAGTCAAAATCAAGCACGGCGACGCGCTTTTTGCCCGAAGTCTGGGCAGCGCCGGTAACAGCCAAAAGAACTAGCGTGAAGATCAAGCGGATCGTTCGCGACATGGTTACGCTCCTGGAAGACACAACTTTTTCAAGGGGGTTGCAGCGCTCAAACTTTAGCAGGAGAACTCAATGCAGACAACTACTTTGAATACTTAATCACAACATTCTTGGCGTGGAGTTATTCCTGCGCCAGCCACGCAAGAGCTTCGCGGCGTGTTTCAAACGTTGGCAAACGCCGCTTGGAAAATGTCTGCACAGCTTCATAGATCAGACGTTGCAGTCCGCTAATGCCAATCACGGCGGCCTTTCTGACGTATGGCGCGTTGGCAGCTACTTTGGCTTGCAGCACCGCTACTGATTCCTTGTCAAAGCTGGTGCCGGTCACGTCATTCAGCGTGAGCACGGTATTCGGCGGCTCCAGCGCAATCACGCGATGGCCTTCTTCCGCCACCGCTTTTAGCATGGCCACGTCACAATGCGAGTAATCGATAAAAAGGACGCGCCTGCCCTGATGTTCAACAAAACGGACACGCCCCGGAGCAATGGCGTGAATCGTGCTGGATTGCAATTCGTATGTAGTCGCGCTTGCCATCGGCATATTGTTGCGCTGAAGGCAACCAGGCGAAAGGTAACGAAAGTTTTGGGAACCTTTGTTGTGGTAACAGCGAACCGGATGCGTCTGAGTGACCATCCAGGAGATAAATCAGATATCGGTGCGGCCGCCCATCTCTTCAAGGAATTCCAGCAACGCAGTAGGATCGTGGGAGTCGATAGTCTTATCTGCCCACTCGTAACGAGCGCCCAACCGCGGCGAAAGGCCAATGATGCGAATCTTTGGATTCAGCTTTCGTATGCTCGCAGCCACACTCGCGCCTTTCAGGTCTTTCAGCTCTGCTTCAATGCAAACTGCGTCGACGTGCGGAAAACGTTTGTACATCTCCACGCCTTCCTTGCCGGAATAGGCAGTCACCACATTGTGCTTGGCTGATTCCAGCAGCAGTTTGCGCGTGGAAAGCCCGTCCGTTCTTTCTGTTTCAATGATCAAAAACCCTAGTCTATGTCCGTTCTGAGCCATGGATTTTTAGATGCCTTCGCCGCTCATTGCGCCAACCACGTCAAGAAAGCACCGCACGTGTAAATCAGTGCCATCAGTGTTATCTGTGGTAAGGTTTTGGGTTTCGTGCAAGCCGACCGTTACTTCTTCTTGCCCTTCTTCTTTGCAGGAGCGGGCTTTTTCGTCGGGACAGCTTTCTTTGCCGCTGGCTTCTTGGCTGCGGGCTTTGCAGGAGCTTTTGCTGGAGCAGCTTTAGATGGGGTTGGTTTTGATGGTACAGCCTTCTTCGCCGCCGCAGGCGGTGCCGGCGCAGCCTTCTGCTTGGCCGCTGGCCCAGTCTGCTTAGCTGGCGCTCCATGTTTGGCCGGAGCGGGCGCTGGAGTGCTTGCAGCTTCAGCAACAGGTACCGGTGCAGGCGCGCCTTCCACAGCGTTTTTCGGCTTACGTCCACGCTTTTTGGGCGCCTGTTCTCCGGGAGCGCCGGGCGCTGTTTCCTTCTTTGCTCTTCCGCGACGCACTGGTGGTGGCGGTGGCGGCGGTTCCGGCGGAGAGTACGGCTCCAGGAACTTTACAATTTCCGTGTGCGACCGCAGCTTGCCGTCCAGCAACATGAGGAACGCTTCATCCAAAATCTTTTTGTACTCAGGATGCTCCGGCGTAATGCGCATCTCCGCCATTTCCGGGAAAGGTAGTTTCTGTCGGACCAGCGGCCACTTTGTCAAAAAATTCTTGATCTTCTGTTCGACGGCAGAAGCCCGCGGCGTGATCGCGTTGAATAGCAGAGCGTCCGGGCGGTTCGTCGTCAGGAATTTCCATGTCTGCGACGGCAGCGCCAGTTCCTTGGCCATCAGCTTCTTGGCAAAGTCCTTGGCATCGTCTTCCAGATGCTTCCAGCGCTCCACAAATCCTTTGTTGACGATCTGCTTCTGCATCGCTGAAATATCTTTATCAGCCAGTTTGCGCGTGAGGAAGTGCATCACAATCGGGCTGGCGTCTGGGTTCACGCCCACTTCCTGCAACTGCTGCTTGACCTTGAAAACCTGGTTCAGTCCCGCTGAATCCACCTTGGCCACCGAGAAGTGCGGCACCAGCACCTTGAGCCAGCCTTCTTTCTCAAGCGCTTTCAGGACTTCAATCGGATTATCTTCATGCGCCAGTTGTTCAATCTCATGTCCCACGGCGCGATCAGAAATGTTTTCGATATAGTTATTTTCTTTGGCCGCGTCATAGCGCGCCTGTGTGCGCTCTTCCAGCGTCCAGTGGAAGCGGCAGGCCAGGCGAGTTGCGCGGATCAGCCGCGAAGGCTCTTCATAAAAAGCATAATTGTGCAGGACGCGCAGCACCTTGGCTTCAATATCGGCCACGCCATTGAAAGGATCTGTAAGCAGGCCGCGCGAACCCGGATTGAGAGACAGCGCCATGGCGTTGACGGTGAAGTCTCGGCGGCGCATATCGTCATAGATTGTTCCCAGCGTAACCTCGATAGGTTTGCCGGGCTTGTCATACCGCTCTGAGCGGGCGCTGGTAACTTCTGCGCGAACGTTGCCCGGCAGCAGCAGCATCAGTGTCCGCGTGCCTTCGTCGGTGGCTTCCAGCACTGCGCCGGCTTTTTCGAAGTCCTTTTGCAGCTTAAGCGCATTGCCCTGCACGGAGAAATCAAGGTCGCGAATAATAAAGCCGCTGATAATGTCGCGGACCGCGCCCCCGGTCAGGTAAATGTTCATTTCATGAGCACGGGCAACATCGGTCACCAGCGCGACTGCACGCTGCTGGTCCGGCGAAAGCCGGGTTTCCATTAGGTAGATAAAGTCAGCCATCAGTTAAAGGAACACACAATTGCCCTTCCGGGCCACAGCCGGTGGGCTAACGCTTCTCCTCGATTTTTCGTAAGTTGCACTTTATACAAGAGTTAGACGGCTACTGCAGGGACTCGAACAAACTCGAAACATTATCACAAAGGTTACCTTTTGGCTACCCCATGCCACGGAAACACGGGATGGCGTCTTTGATGCCCCCGAAAACAGTGCGAGAATCAATGGATTATGGCCTCCAGCCACAAAAAGGTGATCGTGCGCAAAATGGGGCGCGATTCCATTAGCGGATACGTTTTACCCGCCAATTTTGTGGTTGAAGGCAAGCTGGAGCTGCTGAATCCTTCCGGCAAAGTCGTGTTGATTGACCTGGGTGAAGTAAAAAGCGTGGATTTTGTCCGCGATTTCAGTGATACAGCTGCCCTGGGACGCAAGACCTTCACCACTCGTCCCCGTACCGATGGACTCTGGGTGCGGCTGAAATTCACTGATAATGACGTTCTGGAAGGCCTGATGGCCAATGATCTCACCCAGATCAGCGCCGAAGGATTTTTCATCACGCCGCCGGATACGCGCGGCAACACGCAGCGGGTCTTTGTTCCCCGGACTGCGCTACAGGAATTGAATGTTCTGGCGGTGATTGGGCGTCCCGAAGGCCACAAGAAAGCGGCGGAAGACGCGCGCCAGGAGAAGTTGTTCATGGAATCTTAACGACAGGCAATTACGATTTTGCTCTGTCCTTTTCCGCACTTCCCGTTACAATCACGCCTTCAGGCAAGTTTCCTCAGGACCCATTGGTTATGAAGCTCAAAGAACTCGCGGACAAGCTGGGCGCCAGGCTTGATCCGCCGGATGCAGACGCTGAAATCAGCAGCGTCGGATCCATTGAGTCCGCTGTTCCCGGCCAGATTACATTTGCCGTCAGCGCCAAGTTTGTGCCGCTGGCTGTGGCCAGCAAAGCGTCTGCTCTTATTGTCGATGAAAAATTTCCTGCTCTGGATAGGCCAACTCTGCGGACCCGGAACCCGCAATATGCTTACGCGCGCGCTGTGGAACTTCTTCATGTCTTGCCGCGGGAAAAACGCGGCATCCATCCCACGGCGGTAGTCGATCCTTCGGCGCGCATCGCCGAGAATGCATCTATTGGCGCTTGCTCGGTGATCGGGGCCGGTGTCGAAATTGGCGAAAACTGCACGCTCATGCCTCAAGTGGTGATCTACAGCGGCGTCAAGATCGGGAAGAACTTTTTTGCTCATTCTCACGTTTCCATCCGCGAAAACTGTGAGATCGGCGACAATGTGCTGCTGCATAACGGTGTCATTATCGGGTCAGACGGCTTTGGCTTTGCCAAGGACGATTCCGGCAACTGGTACAAGATCCCGCAGACCGGACGCGTGGTGATTGAAGACAATGTTGAGATTCAGGCGAATTCCTGCGTTGATAGAGCTAGCCTGGGTGAAACGCGTATCGGCCGAAATACCAAGATCGACAACCTTTCCCAGGTGGCGCACAACTGCGTTATCGCGGAAAATTCCATGTTGTGCGCCCAGGTGGGATTGGCAGGCTCAACAGAAATTGGCAAGAACGTGATCCTTGCTGGCCAGGTTGGCGTGGCAGGGCACTGCAAGATCGGCGACGGCGTTATTATCACCGCGCAGAGTGGCACCCACGGCGATATTCCTGCGGGATCCGTGTTTAGCGGAACGCCTGCGTTTGATCACAAGCAATGGCTGCGCAGCGTGACGGCATTTATGAAATTGCCAGAAATGGCGCGCGCCATTCGCGGCGGAAAGCCAAACAAAGAATGACGAATAGAAAAAGAGGTTTGTCGTAAGGCTTTTGCGCACGGCAATGAGGCGCTCCAGAGCGAGCCTCAGG
>JBAVLE010000324.1:0-5505 GCA_049688735.1 Candidatus Angelobacter sp.
TTTGTCAATAGTATAGACGCGACTCTAGGGAGGAAAGTTGCGCCCGGTGGCCATTTAAAGAGAGCTGTTGAAACCGTCAAATAATACACCAGATACGTGTATCCACAACGGAAAAATTATTCACTTAGAATAATTAATTTGAGTCCAAAAAGCTAGGCATGATCAACGTAACATCTTGATTACAAAAGAGAAATTAATTCCTCTATTGTCCAAACGTGATCTGTCAGCCCTGCTTCCATGGCTGGGGTAACTCTTAGGGTCTTGTGAATCCGGCAAAAATTGTAGTGCATGAAATGCAGGGCGACCGCATGGCCATGGTTTTCGACCTTTTTGGAAAAGCCATTTGTCAGACGCGTAAAACGGCGCATGCCCATTCTCATTGTGAGGTTCTGGCGTTCCACAAAAGATGTGCTGATATGGTCAGGGTCAGGATTGCCGGAGATCGTAGCGGTACGGCATCCAATGCAGGTAGCAGGGCTGTAGCGGCTTTCATCCAAACTGGACAGCATTCCATATATCTTTACGAGCATGCTGTAATCGACATCGCCACCAAAGGCATCTTCTACGGCATCCACATAAACTCTGTGACCGTCTGTAGTGAGCTGGAAACGGTTTGAAATTCTGCTGGCCAGATCACGCATAAAGAATTGAGCAGTAGAAATGCCGCGATTCCAAGAGCGTAAGAGATGATTAGTTTTGTATCGGCATCAATCGCTGTCCATGTCCAGCAATCGCCAGCACCTTTGGCCATCTGTTCTTCGGTGACATTCTTTTGCTTCGCATAAACGAAAGCCCAAATTTCATCGCACTGGACGCGGCGCACTTTCAAGTTGCGAACGGCGCGGTTGTGGTACTCAGCGCAAGCGCAGCCCATTTGTTCCAAGAGTCTCAGGATGGTCACTTTGGAAACGCCAGTCATGCGAGTAATGGCATTGATGGAAACACCTTCAACGAGAGCCGCAATTACTTGGGTGCGCTTGTCTGTTTTCAGCCGATTCATGCTCGTTCTCCAGTAAGCATATTGACAATAAATGCTTGCGCGATATAATGCAAGCATTATTTGTAAAATTAAGGAGCAAGCATGACAGACGATATTTCAGGTAAGGCCAAGGGCGGCTTTGCAAGGGCTGAGAGTCTGAGCCAAGAGGAACGTAGCAAGATTGCGAAAAAGGGAGCTATGGCCCGTTGGAATCCGGGCGAAATTCCCAGAGCGGAATACACAGGCAATCTGAAAATCGGAGATATGTCATTCCCATGCTCCGTATTGTCGGATGGCACCAGGATTCTTACCCAAAGTGACTTCATGAAGGGCATGGGAATGTACTACAGCGGATGGGTCGCAAGGAATCGAACTGCTGCGGAGGATTCTGCAGAAGTTCCCCATTTCCTGTCCTTTAAGAGCCTCAAGCCTTTTGTTGACAGACACTTAGGCGACCTGCAGTCCATCATTTTGAAATATCGCACTGCATCGGGTGGAACCGCTCATGGAATCAAGGCGGAAATCATACCTAAGATTTGCGAAATTTGGCTGGATGCGGAAGAGGGCGGCAAGCTGGGTGTACGGCAAAAACAGATTGCCGCCAAAGCAAAATTATTGATGCGCAGCCTAGCACATGTTGGCATCATTGCTCTTGTTGATGAGGCTACAGGCTACCAAGGCGTACGCCCTAAAGATGCTCTCCAGATGTATCTGGAGAAGATCATCCGCAAAGAGCTGGCAGCATGGGCAAAGAAGTTTCCCGATGAGTTTTACGAGAATATTTACAAACTCAAGAATTGGCCTTGGCCCGGAATGAAGAAAAATCGCTACAGCGTGGTCGCGTACTATACGCGCGATCTTGTGTATGAGCGGCTTGCTCCGGGCCTATTGCATGAGCTGGAGGGTAAGACACCCAAAAACGAAAAAGGGCAAAGGGGTGAGAGAATGCATCAATGGCTGACTGAGGACGTGGGCGACCCGATGTTGGCTCAGCACATCCACTCTCTACTCATGTTTCAAAGGCTCGCCCTTAAGAATGGCTACGGCTGGCATAGGTTCGTAAAAATGGTGGATCAGGTGATGCCGAAAAAAGGGACAACACTAGACCTGCCCTTCCCGCCAATGAGCGAACAGGAGCAGGACAATTAATCTTGCGTAGCTTGCCTGAGAATCCGCGCAGCGGCTTGGTTCACATCTTCGGATTTGAGGCGGTATTTACCATTTACCTCTTCAACGTCAGGCATCTGCTTGAGCATGCCCTCAATTTGCTTAGGATTATAGGCATCAGGCGCATTGACCTCTTTGCCAAGCATCGCGGCTATTTCAACGGCGCTCAAGGTGCGGTTTTTTAGGATTCTGCGGGTATGCTTTGCGGTGTTTTCGTTAATGCTCATATTCCCATGATG
Organism: Candidatus Angelobacter sp.; assembly: GCA_049688735.1. Lineage (GTDB taxonomy): Bacteria > Acidobacteriota > Terriglobia > Terriglobales > Acidobacteriaceae > Angelobacter. The sequence goes on from JBAVLE010000324.1 coordinate 2,386, forward strand.
GCACATTTTCAGGGCCAACGTGCGAAGCCGAGAACTTCAAACTGTACCACTACCAGAGGGCGCAAAGGAAAACGGAAAATAATTTTCCCAGGAGCGAGGTCCGCTCGATGGCAACATCTTTTTTGATCCGAACATTTTCAGCCCCAAAGCTTCTTTGCGACCTTCGCGCCTTTGCGGTGAAATCGGGTTCTGAATGCTACTTCTGCGAGCTGACGGTTGATTCCTGCGTGTTCTGAGTCTTGTCCGCGATGCAGCATTCGCCTGCGGGGATAGGGCTGCCGTGGGGGCATGTGCGCGGATGTCCCAGGAAGGTGCAGATACGCTCCGTGGCTTCCGGTGAAAGAATGTGCTCGAACTTGCAAGCTTCTTCCGCGATTTCCTTTTCATCGTGCACGTGGAATGTCTGGGTAAAAAGTCGCTCCGCCAGGCGGTGGCGGCGGATGACGTCCTCAGCGCGCTTGCGCCCTTTTTCCGTGAAGATGATCATGTGATCGCCGTGGCCACTATGCTCAATAGCGGGACGGAACGCCACATGGCAGCGATTGAGCACCTGCTTGTGCGTATGCGGCTCCAAGGCGTGCTCTGTAAGATTAACCAGGCCAAGGCTTTTCATGCGTTCCAGGGCCAGCCGCATAGGCAGAGCGCCCTCAACCTCAACGCGACCTAACTCGGCAGGCTCGCCATTTTCCGCCAGCACCCACAGCTCTTCCAAGACTTCATCGAATTGTTCTTCGTCCGCCAAAGAGAAGATTTCCTGTGCCGCGATTTTGCCGTGGTGCAGCTCCAGCCGGCGGTCGGCCAAGCGAGCAACAACAGGATCATGCGTGACCATAATGATGGTCCGTCCCTGAGCATGCATTTCACGCAGCTTGCGCAACACGATTTCCTCATTCACGGCATCCAGGTTGCCGGTGGGTTCATCGGCCAGGATGATCTGAGGATCATTGATCAGGGCACGCGCTATGCAGACGCGCTGCTGCTCGCCGCCGGAAAGCTGCGAAGGCAGATGGTCCGCGCGGTCCCTGAGACCGATGTGGTCGAGCGACGCCAAGGCTTCGGCTTTATCAGTCATGCTGTGGAAATATTGGGCCAGCATAATGTTTTCAAGGGCCGTGAGGTAGGGAATCAAGTGAAATTGCTGGAAGATGAAGCCGATCTTTTCCGCGCGGAAGCGGTTCAGCTCCGCCGTAGTCATTTTGGAGACGTTCGTGCCGTGAATCCAGATTTCGCCTGTCGTCGGTTGATCGAGGCAGCCCATGAGATTGACCAGCGTGGATTTGCCCGAGCCAGAAGGGCCCATTACGGCCAGCCACTCGCCGGGTGCGACCGAGAGGGAGACATCATCGAGCGCACGCACCTCGACGTTGCTCATGTATACCCTGGTGACGTTCTTAAATTCAATCGGCATTATTCTCCTCGCAGGATGCCTGCGGGCTGTATCTGCTGCAGCAATCTTAATGGAGCCGTGGATGCAATCAGCGCCAACGCTCCGCTTCCCAGCAAAACCGGAAACAGGAGCAGAGGTTGCGGCAGGATGGCGGCATCAAAGTTTGCTTTGCCGATCCAGAAAGCGACAGCGCAACCCAGAAGGTATCCGGCGGCGGAGCCCGCAAGCGCCAGCAGAGCGGACTCTGAAGCGAACAAAATGTTGACTGTACGATTGGAAGCTCCAAGCGCTTTCATAACGGCAAAATCTTTGCGGCGTTCAAGCACGGAGCCGGTGAAGGTGGCCACCATGCAAAGCATGATCAGCACGACTACGACAGCGGAAGACGCGAGCACCACGGAGCGCGTTTTGGCAACCACGGCAGTCTGGGCCTGGGTGATCTGGCGAACAGGCTTTACTTCAACATTGGGCAGTGCAGCGCGGAGGTGTGCGACGGTGTTCTGGATTTTCTGCGCCTTGCCGTCCACGCGAACCAGCGCGGTGCTGGGCTGGGCGCCGGTAAGGCGCACGAAGTCATCCAGAGGGATATAGACACGGCTGTCGTCGTCGGAGCCGGAATTGAAAGATCCTGCCGGATTGATTACGGCTGAGGTTTTGCCGAAAGAAAGGTGTAGATCGGCGCCGTGAGTGATCGCTTCGTCTACGCGCGCTCCGACAAGGGCGCTACCCTGGCCAGTCTTGCTGAAAGACCAGGATGAGTTAAGTTTGCGGAGCTTGTCAATGTCTGCGCCACCGACAACGATCTTTGCGTTACTGCTGGTTTCCGTGGCGATGGCGTAGCCAACCGGGACCATCTCTCCTCCAGCGCCGACGATCTTACTGATCTCTGCAAGTTCGGTGGGAGCCAACGCCCCTGGGGTCTTGGTGACAACCACGTTCGCGCCAAATCCACGAAACTCGCGGCTGAGCTTGCCTTCGAGATCGGAATAAATCGTAAGCGCTGCGGTGGCCATGGTGGCGACCACAGCAACGGAGACCAGTGCGGTGAAAGCGCGGTCCTTGCGCACCCATGCGGCCTTGAAGAGCAGACGAAGAAGAAGCTGGGTTGTGTTCCTGTTATGCCTCATGCGTCGCCTCGGAGCACGACGGCGGGATCAAACTGCATGGCCTTACGCACGGCCCCCGCGCTCCCGACGAATGTGACCAGCACGGCGGCAAAGAGCACCACAGCCAACACGACCGGATGAACGACGATAGCGGAACCGAAAATGCTTTGTCCAATGCGATGGGCCAGAACCGCACCAGCAAGAAAGCCGATCAAGCCGCCAGTGATCGCGAGTAATCCGGCTTCGGTAAGGAAAAGGGAAGCGACGGCGGAGTTTCCCGCGCCCAAAGACTTCATCAGGCCAACTTCCTGACGTCGCTCAAGGATGGTGGCGGCCATGGCGGCTGAGACCGCCAGGGCAGCAGCCAGCAATGCGGCCAAGCTAAGCAGCAGCATAAGTCCGGAGACGCGAGAAAGAACCTTGCCCTGATTTTGTTCCACTTGACGGATTTGCTCCACGCGCGCGTTGGGCAGAACCTCACGAAGCTGGTAAGCGATGGAATTGGCGTAAGGCGAACAATACCAGCGGTCGCGCACGGCAGGGGACATCTTGTCCGGGTCTTTGCGCGCGAATGCGTCCTCCGGCTTGGTAAGAGCGCTCACAGTAACGCGGCGCACGGCATTGGGC
>JBAVLE010000325.1:0-30336 GCA_049688735.1 Candidatus Angelobacter sp.
CAAAGGTCTAGCCGCGCGAGGCGTGGCACGCCCCCGATAGGCAGCCACGAGGCCTGACGGAAGCTTGCGTTTTAGCCATCCCTTGATTTCACGTTTTAGCTTTTGTACCTGGAGATAAAAACGCGCTCGCCTTGAAGGTCCGGCAATAAGCAAGTTGAGATAATTTTGCTGGTGCGCTCCGAACTTTGATTTATACGGATCCGCTCCGCCAAGGAAGTCATAGCGCCTGGCGCCGGAGCTGATCATCTCCTGCAGCAGATGTGCTTTCAATGCGTATCCAATCTTCTCTCCCGCGTATTTGGTATGAAAGCCTTCTTGCAAAAGAGAGACTGTGTCGTTATAGCGAAAGCAGAATTGTGCGCCCACTGTTTCGCCGTTCAATTCTAGTCGCCAGAATTCAAGCCAGCCGCGCTGCAGGAAGGCTGTCGCCATTCGATAGTAAAAATCGCGCCGAGCACTGTCGGCGAATGCTCCGGCCTCACCGCGGCCGGTCCAGCGCATCTGATGAAGGTCAAACAGCGTATCCAGTTGTGTTTTGAGCTCGCCTTGATTTTCACAGCGCGAGAATTGGACTGTGAAGCGGGACTGAAGGCGCTTGGGATAACGAGTAAGCAATGGCCGAAATGACGGTTCCAGCGAATCCAGATACTGCTGCCACGTGCCCGGCAAATCAATAAGAAAGTTTGGTGTGAGCGTGGAATCGATGCTCATGCCTGACTGCTGGGTCTCATGCAAGAGCGACTCAGCCGCACGCGAATGCTGCGGCAGTGTCTCCAGCCGGCAAAGCTGCCATTCTCTCTGGGCGGCAAGCCAAGTCATAAATGCATTCGCGCAGGCGCTGGCACATCCAGGCACGGTAATGAAGTCCAGACCGTCAGAATCTCCGGATCCTGCCCCAACCAGCCGAAGGGTTGCTAAGGACAGGCCATAACAATGTGACTGGTCCGCATAGAAGGGAGCAATTCCTAGGAGTGCGCCGCCAGACTCTGTGAACACCAAGGCAAAAAGATCTCTGTTCTCGCCATAAGCCTGCCACCAAGAGCCCAGCCATTCTGGCGTCTGGAAGATGGAAGATGCTGGATTTGCCCGCAACAAACTGTTCCAGCTCTCATGAAACTGTTCCAATTCTTCCCAGCTACGGCATACGCGGATTGTGCATTTTGCTGCCATAGGGCAGGATTCAAGCGGAAGCGCCGTTTCTGTTAGTCCAGAGAACATGGATTTGCATAAAGGGAAATGCAAGCGGACTGCCAACCGAAACCCATCCTATCTACCGTAAGCATAAGTAAAAAAAGTAATTATGTGCAGCGATCCGATCAATCACTCCAAGAAACGGACAGCAATATGAAATCGTTTTCATATTTATGGCGAATCCGACCCTCAGATGGCGAATCCGACCCTCAGGTCGATAAACCCCAAATTTTAGAATTTCCAATCTTTTTCCTTGCAAAGGATTTGCATACTCCTTATAGTACATTGTACTTAAGTACAATGTATGTGTTGGCCAAGTGGACGATTGCCAATCGTTTTCGGCAAGCCCCCTAGGGATGCTTTCTAGATAATCTGAAAGCTACCCTTCGCGCTGAGATTGATGGCATTTCGACGGAACCGGACACCTGGAAGGGTTACAGAGATATTGCAGAATCAACTTATCTCAGTTGGCTGGCTTGGCGCTCGCTTCATCTGCGATGCGGAGTCGGTAAAAGAGGTGTTCCAGTCGGGCGTTCTTAAACTGCGCGGGATTGCTGCCGCAAGTTTTTCAAGAAACGCCCATCCGTTTATCTCACTATAGCCAGGTTCGAGCTTATGCCTTTGCACGTCTGAGAATCTCTCATGTGCAACCGGTGCATAAGTGCAAGAAATTGGTTGCAAGTCACTGCATAAAGTGACAGGTGTCACAGCCAAATTGAGAGCTGGATACTACACTTTATTTTTGGGGTGAGACACCGCAGACCGGGAACCATGGCCGTTTGGCCGAAAAGTGTGTGGCCAGTGATATGAGGATTATGGAAAAAGAACAGGTTAATCAAAGCACCGAATGCCAGGCATGTCACAGCTTGGTGGGTTCCACCTTGCATACTTCTTTCTGCGCAGGTAATGAAATCGTGGAGGTGACTCCTCCTGAGCGCCGCAAACGTCAGCTACGTTGTGGACATGAAGAAGTTGAGCCATCGGCTTTTCCTCTGGTGTCTGCGGCACATGAATTTAAAACACCGCTGGTGGTCATGCTTGGGTATACAGATCTTTTGCTGAATGGCCATCTGGGCGCAGTGAACCAAAGACAGAAGCAGGTGCTGGGAGAGATACAGGAAGGCGCACAGCGCTTGCAAAAACTGATTCAAGACCTTTTGTTGCTTCAGGAGCTCAAGGCCGGCCGAGGCGTTGCCCAGAACCAGGAATCCATAAGCGTGGATGAAAGTGTTAGCGAGATTTTTAACTACTGGTCTTCCACGGCCACGCAAAAACGCGTCAGGTACCAGTTCAATCCGTCGGAAGGCAACGAGAGAGTGCGTATCGAAGCGCTCAAGTTGCAGCACATTGTTTCCAGTCTGATTGAAAATGCGTTGAAGCATACGCCCGCTCAAGGGCTGGTAACGGTCACCGTAACACCCTGTTTCTGGGAGAGGCGGAAGGCCCAGAGCGAATTTTTGTTCAACATGGAGCGGAAAGAGACCTGCAAGGTAGAAAACGCTCTGCGCATTGACGTAAGTGATACCGGGCGCGGGATCGCACCCGAGCATCACGATGAAATTTTTGGGGACTTTGTGCAGTTGCCGGGCGGGTCCGCTCGCGGCACCGGGTTAGGACTGGCCATAGCCCGGCGTCTGGTGGAAGCGCACGGCGGGGTCATCTGGGTGGAAAGCGAAGTCGGCAAAGGAAGCAAGTTTTCATTGTTGTTGTCCCAGGCCAAATAGGAGACAAAGTGATTAGCGCGCCAAACATACTACTCGTCGATGATGAGCCGAGTGTTCTTCGTTATACCAAGACTCTGCTTGAAATTGAGAATTACAACGTGGAGACCGCAAATAGCGGTGAAGAAGCATTGCAGCGCATGACACGGGGACCGGCTCCCAACTTGCTTGTCCTTGACATGGTGATGCCGGGAATGGACGGGCTGCAAACGCTGGAGAACTGCAAAAAACTTCATCCCGAGCAAAAGGTTGTGATGATCTCCTGCGTGAATGACACCAACCGGGTGGTACAGGCGATTAAGCTGGGAGCGTCCGACTACGTCACAAAGCCATTTTTATCGCAGCAGTTTCAGGGCGCTATTCGCAAGGCGCTGAACACCGCTATCGTGAACAGTCCATCGCCTGTTCAAGCTCCGGCCCGAGGCTCAGAGCTGGTTGACAATCTGGATGAGGACTTATTTTTTCTGGCGGCAAGCCCTGCCATGAAACAGATTCGCGCACAAGCTGCGCTGATCGCCAAGGTGAACGTGCCTGTGCTTCTTCTGGGCGAGAGCGGCGTTGGCAAAGAAATTCTGGCACGACTGATTCATAAGCTGTCGATCCGCGCGCATCGCCCCATGGTGAAAGTGAACTGCGCGGCGCTGCCGGCGGACCTGCTGGAAAGCGAACTCTTTGGTTATGAAGCAGGAGCTTTTACGGGCGCCAACAAATCGAAGCCGGGCAAGTTTGAAATGGCGCACAAGGGAACCATCCTTCTGGATGAAATCGGAGAAATGAGCGCGGCATTGCAAGCCAAGCTGCTGCATGTTCTTCAGGACGGCACGTTCTCGCGCTTGGGCGGGCGCGCCAATGTTACGGTCGATGCGCGTGTTTTGGCGGCTACCAATATCGACGTGAAGAAAGCCATTGCGGAGCGCAGGCTCCGTGAAGATCTTTACTATCGCCTGAATGCTTTTACCGTCACCGTGGCGCCGTTGCGTGAGCGGCGTGAAGAAATTCCCATCTTGCTGCGCTATTACATGAACAACCTTGCCCGCCAGTTCGGGAAGAATCCTTTACCGATCTCTGACAGACTGGTGCAGGAATGCACGCGCTACGCGTGGCCCGGCAATCTGCGCGAATTAGGAAACCTGGTGAAGCGTTATCTGGTGCTGGAAGACGAAAATCAGGTGCTGGATGAGCTGCAGACCAAAAGCAAGGAGGGAAGCGTTGAAGACGGCGCGTCGTCATCCGGGCATGGCGGACTCAAGGCCCTGGTACGCAGCTTGAAAGACGATGCGGAAGCCAAAGAGATCCAGCGCGCCCTGGACGATTCAAACTGGAACCGAAAAGTGGCCGCCGCGGATTTGAATATCAGCTACAAGGCGTTGTTATATAAGATTAAGCAGCATGGCTTATCGCCAGCCGGGAGCCGCGAGTTCGGCCTGCGCGCCAAAGCCAATTAAGAACCAATTCCTGGTCAACACAGCTTTTTGCTGCGGCTGACGTGAGGTCCATTTATCCGATGGCGAAGTATCTGGTTACCGGTATTGCTGGGTTCATAGGCTCCTCGATTGCACATGAGTTGGTCAGTCGTGGTGAGACTGTAAGAGGCTTGGATGATTTTTCCACCGGTAAAAGGGAAAACATCGCCGACATTGAAAATGACCTTGATTTCAGGCAGGTCAGCCTTCTTGATAAAGCAGGACTGGCTTCAGCCTGTGACGGAATTGACTACGTCATTCACCAGGCGGCCCTGCCTTCAGTACCAAAATCGGTAGTCGAGCCCGAGTTGACGCATGGGGTCAACGTGAATGGCACGCTGAATCTTCTGCTTGCGGCGCGTGACGCCGGTGCAAAACGGGTGGTATATGCCGCTTCTTCTTCAGCGTATGGGGAAAGCGAGGTCTTGCCCAAAAGGGAAGACATGGTTCCGAAGCCTATCTCGCCCTACGCAGTGCAGAAACTTACCGGTGAATACTATTTACAGACATTCTCAAAGGTGTATGGTCTGGAAACGGTAAGTCTGCGCTACTTCAATATCTTTGGTCCGCGCCAGGATGCAAACTCCCAATATTCCGGCGTGCTGGCTAAATTCATTACGCAGATGCAACTGGGAGAGTCGCCCACAATTTTTGGCGATGGCGAGCAGAGCCGGGATTTCACTTTTGTCGCCAATGCCGCGCAGGCCAATCTGAAAGCTTGTGTCGCGCCGGCGGATGAAGTATCAGGCCGAGTTTTCAATATCGCCACAGGCACGCGATTTTCACTGAATCAAATCTTTCAAATGCTGGGTAAGATCACCGGGTTTCGCGGAGCAGCTAAATATGCCGAGCCACGCACTGGTGATGTAAGACATTCTTTGGCAGACATCACGTTAGCGAAAAGACATTTAGGCTATTCGCCCGACGTAGGTTTTGAAGAGGGACTGAAGCGCACCGTTCAGTGGTATGAGGAACAGCGTGCAAACAAGACAAACCCAAGTATTCTTGCGAGTCAGCGCTCATCAGCTGTTGATCTTTGATTTTTTTTAAAATCTGGCTACTCGGAAGTTGATCCAGCGCGCGACGCGATTGCCCTTCGCGCCGCCCATTCTGGCGCATTGCTATCATCTGGCCCAATGTAGCGCAGGAAGTGCGGCTTACCGCGCCGCAGCCAATAATGCGATCGGTACGAGGATACTTTCACACCGGAGTTCAATGCGCTCAAGAACGTTGTCTCTTCCGGATCGACAACAATCCCCACGTGGCCGCGCCATACGATGAGGTCACCTGCGCGGGGATGGGCTACACGCTTAAAGCCTTCCATGCCATCATAAAGAGTACGTGAAGGCGCATATCCGTAATACAGCCCAGCTTGCTCATAGAGATATTGCACAAAGTGCGAACAATCCAACTCGGTTTCATGTATGTGCTGGCCGATTAGTAATAGGAGACTTTTTGCGTCGGCCCGATTTTGGGGAAGGCCTTGACTGTCCGGGCTTGTGGCGAATTTGGTTAATGCAGGACCGACTTCATCTTGCGCCGTTGCCAGCTTTGTTGTCCCGCAAACAATGAGCGAGGCAAACAAAAGAAACAAGGCCGCTGATGTGGGGGATCGACGCATAGCTATGCCGGTTTAGCGGCACTTATATTTCGATGCGGCCTTTGCGCAATCCAGAGCTGGATTTCTTATGAGGGTTGATTTTTTGCGCGATGCAGCGAAGCGCGTTGAGGATGGCTACGGTTCGCTGAGTTTGGAGATTGCTCGATAAGCTTTGTCGAATTCTGATTTCAAATATTCGTTCGGGGAGGCAATGCCTGAGACTACTTCCTTTGCCCATTGGAAATATTGTTGCTTTCTCTCCAGGCTCCAGCCCACGGGTGGGCTGGAGACGACGGCACGAAGATTTGAAATTTTGTCAGCCAGCTTGAGTGTCTGCGCGCGCGGAGATTTCTCGGGCGTGTGCTCAACTTGTAGTTGCTTCCTGATCTCTTTCGGAAGCGATTTATCATCTGTAACCTCTGCTACAAGCTCGGCAACGTCTTTTCCAAATCGCCGCTCAAGTTCCTGCAATGTGACGCCGGTGTCTTCCACTGTGTCATGCAGAAAAGCGGCCATGATGAGTTCCACATCAAGATCAGGACCGCTGGCTGCGATCAACTCAGCAACTTCCAGCAGATGATTGAAGTATGGCTCGGCATTTTCTCCCTTGCGCTTTTGCTGAGCATGCTTCTCCGCGGCGAACCGACCGGCAGCTAAGATGCGCCGGACAGAGTCGCCACATTCGTGATTATCTATATCTCCCGCCATAATGATTCCGGTTCAGCTGTTCCTTATATCTTCATCTTTGCGCGACCACAATCTTTGCCGTCGTAATCGCCTGGCCAACGTGCCGCTGAGTGTGGTCGGCCACGTGAACCAGCAATCCTCCCACGGATGCCGGAAGCTGTTTTTTACCGACGTGGCGTTCTTCCTGCATCTGCTGTTCTGAGAAAGCTCGAATTCGTTTGCCGCTTTTTGCGATTGCTACCATCAATTCTGCCATTAGCTCATTTCTGCTGCCGTGTGGTTCCATCTCGGCCTTCATTACAGAGAGCTGCTCAGAGGAAAGCTGGTTGCCCTCCGCGTAAGTAAGCAATCGATCAATACTGCGCGCAATGTGGCGAAGATGGAACGCCACTGGCGCAATCCCGCCGGGACGGGCGTGCAACTCTTCGTCAGTCAGGCCATCACACCAGCGCTCCAGGTCTTCACGCGCCAGTTCCAGCGCATGCAGCACGGCCCTTTGCACGGCCGGCACCTCTGCCAGCGTGCCGCGTAGCCATGGTTCAGGTAAATCGCTCTTTTGCATCCGGTCAGTTCTCCCGTCAAGTAATACGGTACAACAAAGTGGAGAGGGATAGCTGGTTGCCGGTGAAATTGCCTTCAACAGCTCTCACGGCTGTGCTGAGCGCCGGCTCGCAATAGAAATGGACGTATTTGAATGCACACGTTATCTCTGAGGTGGTGCCTAGTAACTGTCTTTTATTTGGCTTTGCTGACATCGCATTGACGAATGACTTTATCAACAGCACCAGAACGCTCCATTGAGTTGTCCGAATTATGTGCAACTCTCACTTTGAGCGATGCAGCATTGCCTCCGCGCCGCAGGGCAACAATCTGGCTCATGATACTCAAAGCGATCTCTTCCGGACCGGAAGTAATCAAGAACCAGGCGTGAACGATGGGCGCTGGCAATCAGCGCCACATAAGCGGCTTCACCTTCCAGCGCGCGCTGGAGCCATAGGTGATCATTCTTGTGCAGCGTGGCGATAACAACATAGGTGCTGGGACCAAAAGCGATTTCAGAAATGGCGAAATCTTTGCTGACGATGCGCTGGACTTCAGGAAAATTCTCTCGTGTGGCGGACGGATCGTGCACGGTGACGGTGAAGTTCATCAAGTGTCCCAACCGCGCCAGCGTTTCCGCAATGCGTCCGTGACCGGCGATGATCAACTCCGGCTGGGGCAGAACAGGCTCAATATAAACATCCATCATTCCTCCGCAGGGCATGCCCACGCCCAGGATTTCGTCCTGCAGGTCCAGCGTGATCAGCTCAGGCCGTTGTGAGCGAATGCAACGGAGCGCTTCACTGCGGACGGCACTCTCCGCGCAGCCACCGCCTACCCAACCCGTGATGATGTTTCCCTGTGAATCGATCAGCTTTTGATCCGCGTTGCGCCGAGCATGATCCTTGCACGCGCACGACAGTAGCAATCGCAAAAGGCTTGCGTTGCGACGCGAGTTCTGCCGCTCTGGAATAGAAACTGTCAGACATCTTCTAACGTGTAATCATAATCTTTGCGGTGGGATAGCCGTATAAGGCTTTGGAAAACTTTGTGAAGATCCGATTTCCGTTCGAGATTCGCAGATATAGAACTACCAGGTTGCGCCACTTGCACCCTGCCGTTTCACCCTAATTCATTCGGAATACATGACATTAGTAACCATTCTGAGCCTTGATAAGCCTTTTTTAATATGTTTGTAACGTTTATTTGGGATAACGTATCGCTTAACGAGGTGCTCAGAAATGACGGATACCCTTCCGGGAGCATTTTCAAGTCGTTTAAAGGAAATCTCAAGCGAATTGAGAGAGATTGACCTGGCTCTGAAAGCAGGCGCAACTCCAGAGCTGTTGCCTCTGCAGGAATTTCGTCACGTGCTGGACAATGCCCGCCTTACGGCGTGGACAGTAAGTGAACTGCTCAGCGCGGTGGAGTCGCAAAAAGATCCCGCCAATGTCTTGTCTTTTATAGCTGCAGAGCGCATGCGCCGCTCCAACCAGATGTTGAAAGATCTCTCCGCCGATATTGAACATCAAGGCGTAACGTGGCAGACGAGCGGAATCCAATCACTCTATGATACCGTGAACTCTCTCCAGGTGCAGCTCCGAAAGCTAGTGGAAGAGCATCGCGGACGTTTCGAGCGAGTAAGCGACCGGGCAAGATAAATCCAATAAAATGAGTCGCTTAGAAGAGCGGGTAAATTTTCTTCCAAAATAACTAAAGAATTAGTTACTATTTCATTTCTGTGGCGTCTATATAAATAGACAACTGGAAATTCCTCAGGGAAGTGAAGGAGCAAAAGAGCCGTGCCGCCCAGAAAATCCCCTACGTTGACAGAAGCTGAGCTTCGCCTCATGGAGGTATTGTGGGAGGTAGGGCCAGCGACGGTCCACCAGGTTATGGAAGCGCTGCCCGCTAAGCTTCCACTGGCTTACAACTCCGTGCTTACCACAATTCGCATTCTGGAAAAAAAGGGCTATGTGCAGCACGTGAAAGAAGGACGAGCGCATGTCTATGCGCCGTTGGTGGGTAAACAGGAAGCAACGCGTTTCGAAATCAAGAACCTTGTCGGCCGGTTCTTTAAGGATTCCCATGAATTACTGGTGCTAAACATTCTTGAAGACAAGAGCATCAAGGCGGACGAACTTGAGCGTCTAGGCGAACTGCTGCAAGAGCACAGGGGGAAGCCATGAACCTGGATTTCCATGGCGTGGCGACACTAGTTTCCCAGCGCTTATTGTTCAGCGCGGTAGGCGGTACCCTGCTTGCCGCTGCCGTTTGGTTTCTTTTGCAGCTATTTCCTAAAAGAGATTCACGGACCAACTTCGCTATCTGGTTCTCAACCTTACTGGCGACAGCAATGTTGCCGCTGCTGGGTTTGTATTTGGAGGGCAGAGCTGTTGCGCCGGGAGGCTCTCCTGCCGTGATTACGGTTTCCACTTCGATTGCATGGTACGTATTCATTGCCTGGGCAGTGATTGCACTGGCAGGTCTAGCCCGGGTCGTGCTCGCGACCTTCCAACTGCGCAGGTTGCGTTCGCATGCAGCGCCGGTGGAAATGGAATCTTTGCCCGCCGAATCGCGTTCATTAATTGGTGACGCCCAGAAGTCGCGACCAGTTTCAGTGCTTGTTTCGGATGAGCTGGAAGTGCCGACGGCGATTGGATTCCACAACCCTGCGGTGATCCTGCCTGCATGGATGGTGGAAAGCACTCCAGCCGAAGAGCTGAAATATATTTTGCTGCATGAATTGGCGCACCTGCGCCGGCGCGACGATTGGACGAATTTGGCGCAAAAAATCCTGAAAGCATTGCTGTTCTTCCTGCCTAGCGTGTGGTGGATTGAGCGCAGGCTCTCGCTGGATCGAGAGATGGCTTGCGATGACGCCGTTTTGGTGCATTCCGGAACGCCAGTGGGTTATGCGGAATGTCTCGCTCGTGTAGCGGAAAGAAGCTTTTTGCGGCGTCAAATTGCTCTGGCGCAGGCCGCTGTCGGACGAGTTCGTCAGCTCACTGAGCGTGTCACCAAAATTTTGGATCCTGATCGTCCGCGGGCCACGCAATTGTGGAAGCCCGCAGTACCAGCCGTGATGGTTGTGGCCCTGCTCTGCGCTGTGCCAGCTTCGTTTACACCGGAACTGGTGGGATTTGCGGATAACGCACCGACGGTGAAGGCGCAGGTGAGTAGCCAAAACAAATTGAATATTGCTCCAACATTTGCTGCTACCAGGGCAAATGATGAAGCAGTTCACATGGTGCCGGCAAGTTTGAAAACCGCTAATGGCCAGATCGTGCCAACCAAAGCGAAGGCGCTGCTTCCTTCTCGAAGCAACGCCGCTCATGCGCGTCGGACCAATCGTCGCAAGAATCTAGAACCGTTGGTCGTGATGGCCAAGAACCAATTACCGGCACCAGAGCAGTACGTAACCGTCCGGGAAGAGATGTTTTTTGTGGTCACGGAGCGGACCGCTTCCGGCCAGCAGCAGAGTTGGCAGGTTCACATGTGGCAGGTGAGTTTCCAGCCACAATCCAAGGTCGTACAAAAACCCCGAAAGACTTAAAAGAATTTTTTCAGCGCCAGAGAGCGGCAAGTTGAACTCTGGCTTTTAAAAACTAAATAACTAGTTGTTAAAGATCATTCGAGATTAAATTACATCGGAGAAAAGCAACAAATGAAAACGCCAATACAGCAATGGAAAGCTCTCCTGAAAGGCAGGACGCTGGCAGCAGTACTTATGCTAGCTCTTACAGCCGGTTTTGGAGGATATGAATTTCTTAAACCCGCGTCTGCAAACGCCGCAAGTGTTGCGCCTGCAGCCGCGGCTTTGGACGACAACAGCGTTAGCGCGATTTCCGCGCTTGATCACGCCATGGAAACGCTTGCGGCACACGTGACGCCCGCCGTGGTCAACGTGACCGTAACTTCACGAGCCAAGCAACAGCAGCAGATGTCTGGTCAAGATCAGGATGAAATCCAGCGGTTCTTTGGACCGTTTGGCTTTGGTCAACAAATGCCACAGGGACGCCAAGGCGCGCGCGTAGAGCACGGACTTGGAAGTGGAATCATTATCTCGCCCGATGGCTATATCGTGACGAACAATCACGTGATTGACGGTGCGACCGACATTCGCGTTACGCTGAATGACCGCCGCGTTCTACCGGCAAAACTGATCGGCGCCGATCCCATGACGGACCTGGCGGTGATCAAGATCAACGGCAGCGGCTTTTCCAGCTTGCCATGGGGCGACTCAACTGCGCTCAAGCCCGGACAAACTGTTCTGGCCTTCGGCAATCCGTTCAACTTCCGATTCACCGTGACTCGCGGCATCGTAAGCGCGCTGAACCGTCCTAACCCTTACAGTGACGATGCGCGCAAGCCAGGCGAATTCATCCAGACCGATGCAGCCATCAATCCCGGCAATTCCGGCGGCCCGCTGGTGAATGCGCATGGAGAAGTGATTGGCATCAACACGTTCCTGATTTCTCCTTCGGGCAGCTTCGCCGGAATGGGCTTTGCCATTCCAACGCAGATTGCGCGGCCCGTAGTGGACACGCTGCTGAAAGACGGAAAGATCGAGCATGCACGAATCGGCGTTGGCATTAACGATGTGACGCCGGAGAACGCTAGTTTCTTCCATCTGAATAACGCCAGCGGCGCGCTAATCAGCCAGGTTGACTCCGACTCTCCTGCAGCCAAGGCTGGAGTCAAAGTTGGTGACGTGATTACCGAACTGAACGGCAAGAAGATGGAGAACTCAGGCCAGCTTCAGGCTGCTATCAGTTCGCAGCGTCCGGGAAACAAAGTAACTCTCACCGTAATGCGTGATGGCAAAAGCCTCAACCTTCCAGTAACGCTGGAAGGGCTCAACAAGAAGTCTGACGAAACAGCATCCAACTCCGGCGAAGCACACGGCAAAGCGCGCTGGGGCGTTGGTCTTGAGAACCTCACGCCCGATCTTCGCCAGGAACTGCAACTGCCTGACAACGTCAAGGGCGTAGTCATTGGCAACGTGGTTCCCGGAAGCCCGGCAGATAACGCCGGCATCAGCCGAGGCGACGTGATCATGGAAGTCAACCGCAAGCCGGTGCAGAACGCCGATGACGTAAAGCGCGAACTGGGGAACGTTCCCAGCGGCAAAGACGCCATGGTGCTTGTCTGGTCCAACGGCGGAAGCTCATTCCGTGTAATGCACGCGGCCGAGCCCGGCTCTAACCAGAACGGCGAATAAAACCTTAACGTGAACAAAGAGGCGCACCCTCGTAAGGGGGGTGCGCTTTTTTTAGGATTCAATATCCTCGTGGCATCGCGCTTTGCGCGCCCACCCCCCTGGCCTCGACTATGATTCCAAAGAGCTTATTCCATCCGATCCCAGGGGTTCGGCCCTTCATGAGCTTTCAACCCCGTCGAACTAGCCTCAAATCGGCTTACAACTCCTTTCCAACCGGCTTCTAATCGCTTCGAACCGGCCTCAAATCCCGTCGAATCCGGTGATATCTGCCTCAGCCGATACTTTGGGTTTAGCTAAGAACTTCATTACTAAGTACCAAAATACTGGCTTTTGCTACATAGCCCCACCGGGGGGATAACCGCTTTGTTGCAATCAAATGAGAAAACGCGTTCGACCGAACGGTCACCGAACGGTCGAAGCTCTTTTCATCCTCGTTTCGGGGTCGAATCTGGCTAATTGTCAGCTGCTATTTGCTAGCTGCTTGAGTTGTCAAAGACCACCATTCCGGACGCACTGCTCCGTCCGAACGTCGAGCCGCTACTATACCTTTTATTCGCCCACATATCAATGGCGAAAAAGGACAGTGTCCTTCGCAAACTGGTGCTTTCGGGATCTATCGAAAATACTCTCATCAATCACGGTCGTGGACATCCTCGAAGGCCCGCGGCCCGCATTCAACAATCGAGAGTTGAAGTATGAAGGATCGATTTAGGCCGCTTACACAGCCCTGCCAAGGTCCATCTTTTCCCTTCGTCCTCTCTTGATCCTGGCTCCCTGAAAAGCCTGCAACTTCTTGTGTTCACTGGCAAAGCGTTGTCCATACCGTATTTACACGGAATCGGTCAAGGCCGTCATCCCCCTTACACCCGGAACTTAATATTTTGAGAGTTGGCGGCTTGGAATCGGCATTTTGGCGTGGAGTGATGTATCCTCTTAAGAGCACAATTTAAAGTTATCGATTCAGCATCCACTTAACTTGGCACGGAGGAATAGCTTGGCAGAAGTCCGATTACAGGAAGGCGAGCCGCTGGAAAATGCGCTGCGCCGGTTTAAACGTAAAGTCCAAACAGAGGACATCATCAAGGAAGTAAAGCGCCACTCGTATTATCTGAAGCCGGGCGAAAAGAAGCGCGTGAAGCAGGCGCTGGCGCGCAAGCGGGCAAAGAAAAAGATCCGTAAAGACCGCGACTCCCGTTCCGACCGCGACTAGCATTTCTCGCCGCCTTAAAATGCGGCAGCTCGATTCCGAATCTAATCTACGCCCTTATATTCCGGCCCTTCGCAAACTACATCAGCGAAGGGCACGGGCGCACCTGCGCGTCTCCGCGGAAGCTTCTTAGCCCCGAAAGACCAGGATATGCAAAAAGGCTTTGGATTTTCACGCTTCAAAACATCCGAGAAGTATGACAATGCAGCTTGCAAGACCCTTGGCAATGGCGTATATCTTGGCCTGACGGGCCAGAGAGGCGGGACCATGCTTAGCTCATCAAAACAGCTCCTTTACACAGCCATCCTCATAGCTTTCATTGCCTTTTCTTCCTTTCTGTATGGCCAAACGAGCGATTCCAATTCTCCACAAAGAGCAAATCGCGACCAAAAAATTCCTGCGGTAAAAATAACCACGCGGCTTGTGGTTGTGGACGTAGTTGCGCATGACAAGAAAGGCCACGCTGTTACTGATCTGGGAACTGCTGATTTGCGGATTCTTGAGGACGGCAAAGAGCAGCCGATCAGCAGTTTCATGTTGCAACGAGGAGATCAGCCCGCGGAAGAACCGGCGCAAAAACAAGAGCTATTGCCCGCGGACATGGTGAGCAATGCACGCAGATATCCTCCGAACGCCGCATTGAATGTAGTTCTGCTTGACTCGCTCAACACCACTTTTCTCAACCAGGCTTACATGCGGATTGAGATGGTAAAGTTTCTGGAAAAACTCCCGCAGGGCCGGCCTGTTGCCGTCTTCACCCTGGGCAGAAGATTGCACATGGTGCAGGATTTCACCACGGACTTGACGCAGTTAAAGGCAGTTGTGAATGCGTTCAAAGGTGAAAGCTCAGCTTTCTTGCAGAATCCCACCGGAACAACCGAGGCGTCAATGGTTCCACAGGGGCTTGTTGCACAAGTGCTTACAGACCCCTCCGCCGGGGATCCCGCGCTGCTGTACCAAATGAAGGAATTCGCCGAACAGACTACCGCTGACCAGAGCGACATGCGCGTTCAGTACACCTATTCCGCATTGCTATCGCTGGGGCGAATACTTTCCAGGTATCCAGGCCGAAAAAATCTGATCTGGGTGTCAGAATCCATACCGATGAATGTTTTTGCCACTGTAACCTCAAAGGTTGAGGGATATCCTGGCTCCGGCGAAGTCCCGGATGTGTACACAGGGCATATCTCTGACCGCAGGCATGGAGACCAGTTGGCGTATCTTGCCAATCTTCTTACGGATGCCCAGGTCTCTGTTTATCCTGTCGATGCTCGCGGGCTCGTTGGAAGCGCTCTTTACAACGTGGCCAATGGCATCTCTGGCCAGGGAGTTATGGGCGGCCTGGGAATGCAAGGGGAAGGTAAACAGGCTGAAGAGCTGTTCCAGGCGCACACTTCCATGCTGGATATCGCAGACAAAACCGGGGGCAAGGCCTATTACAATCGCAACGACATTGACGATGCGCTGGGCGATGGCATTCGCGACGGTTCAACCTACTACATCCTTGGCTACTACCCTGAAAACAAGAAATGGGATGGGAGATTCCGCAAAATTCAAGTGAAGACACGCCGGAAAGGAATCAATCTGCGCTACCGCACCGGCTACTTCGCTATCGATCGAGAAGCAGATGCGGCACGGCACCCAGAGCGCAAGGACGTGGATTATAACCTCGCATTGAGCATGGAGTCGCCGAGTTTCAGTGCGCTCCTCTTTATGGCACAAATTACCCCGCCCGCCCCGGGCTCAAATACTGTAAATCTGCTCTATGCAATCGAACCCGACTCCATTCGATTCACTCCAGATGCAGAAGGGCTGCAACGGGCCCAGGTTGACTGCGCGGTGCGGGTATTTTCCGGGAATGATCTGGACAATCCTGTCAAAACCGAGGGAACAAAAGTAAATGCAGCTTTAAAGCCGGACGCGTTCGCCAAGATCAAGTCAAAATTTTTCCCTTGCCAGTTGCAAGTTGACTTGCCTCCCGGCCACTATTTCCTCAGGCTGGCGGCGCGTGACAATGGCAGCGGAAACGTTGGCTCTGTAGATGCTCAAGTTACAGTGCCCGGAGTATCAACGGCAGCGCGCAGCGATAAAAAACACGCTCACTAAACATTCTTCCAGACGTGGCAAACTGAACTAAGCAAGCGCCCCGGTGCTGCTTTAGCCTCACTCATGCTTCGAAATATAATCAAGCCATGACAACTGCCGCCAAAGATCGCGTGCCCAAAGATCGGGTAAGAGATCGGGCCGTAAAGCACCAGATCGACGAGTTGCGCCAGACAATCCGCCATCACGAACATCTTTATTACGTCATGGATGCCCCTGAACTTCCCGATGCCGACTTTGATCGCCTGATGCAGGAGCTAAAAAAGCTGGAGGCGGCGCATCCGGAGCTGATTACCAGGGATTCTCCGAGCCAGCGCGTTGGTGGCAAGCCGTTGGAAGGTTTTCCCAAGGTGCAGCATTCGCGGCCCATGCTCTCACTGGACAACGCTTACAACGAACAGGAGCTGCGTGACTGGGACCGTCGCGTTCGCGAGATGGCCGGCAGTGAAAAGCTGGAATATGTGTGCGAGCTGAAGCTGGACGGAATGTCGCTGGCGCTTACATATCAAGGCGGCCATTTGCTCAAGGGCGCTACGCGCGGCGATGGCACTGTCGGAGAAGACGTCACCTCGAACGTGAGGACGATGCGATCTGTGCCGCTTTCGGTGCCAAGCGCCACTCTAAAGAAAGCTGGCGTGCCCGCCGACTTTGAGGTTCGCGGCGAGGTGGTAATTCCATTGCTGGCATTTGAACGCCTGAATGAAGACCGCGAACGGCAGGAGCTGAGCAAGTTTGCCAATCCTCGCAATGCGGCCGCTGGGACAATTCGCGTTTTAGAGCCGAACATTGTGGCGCAACGCCGGCTGGATTTCTACGCTTACTTCCTTTTGGTGGATGGCAAGCTTTATCCCGAGCACCATAACGACTCGCTCAACGCGCTTCAGGCGCTGGGGTTCAAAGTGAATTCAAACCACCTGCTGGCGCGCGATATCGATCAAGCGCTGGAGTTTATCGCCAGGTGCGAGCAGTTGCGGGACAAGTTGCCATACGAAATTGATGGCGTGGTCATCAAGGTAAATTCCATGCGAACGCAACAGCGCCTTGGCTTTACCGGAAAAGCTCCGCGCTGGGCCATTGCGTATAAGTATGCCGCGCGCAGCGGCACCACCAGGATTGAAGACATTCTTGTTCAGGTAGGCCGTACCGGAAAGCTGACGCCCGTGGCAGCGCTCCAGCCTGTATCGATAGGCGGCACCACGGTAACACGGGCCACACTTCACAATCAGGATGAGATTGACCGTCTGGAAGTAAAGATTGGTGACTGGGTAATGGTCGAACGCGGCGGCGACGTGATTCCCAAAGTCGTAAAAGTCATTTCAGATAAAGACCATCCGCGCGGTCACAAGATATTTCACATGCCGGAGCGCTGTCCGGAGTGCGGTGGCCATGTCGTGCGTGTTGAGGGTGAAGCCGACCATCGCTGCGTGAACACGGCGTGTCCGGCCAAGCTGCGTGAAAGCATTCTGCATTTTGCGGCGCGCTCCGTGATGAACATTGAAGGTCTGGGCGAATCCATGGTCAATCAGCTCACAAGCCGTGGGCTGGTCAAAGACCTGGCGGACATCTATGAGTTGAATCAAGAGAAGCTGCTCAGCCTGGAGCGCGTTGGCGAGAAATCTGCTGCGAACCTGTTGCGTGAGATTGAGCAATCGCGCAAGCTGCCGCTGGAACGCGTGATTTACGGTCTTGGCATACGCTTTGTGGGTGAACGCACAGCCAAGTTTCTTTCAGAACATTTTGGCTCCATGGACGCGCTGATGAATGCTTCGGCAGAAACATTGCAGGAAGTGGACGAAGTTGGTCCGCGCATTGCCAACAGCATTCAGGAATTTTTTGCCGAGCCTCGCAATCGCGATCTGGTAAAGCGCTTGAGCAAGTATCTGAACTTCAAGGGTGAAAAAAAGCAGCGCGGCACGGCTCTGGCTGGAAAAACGTTTGTAATCACCGGCACGCTGGCCAATTATTCCCGTGAGGCCGCAAAGAAGTTGGTGGAAGATGCCGGAGGAAAAGTTTCCAGCGCGGTCAGCAAAAAAACGGACTACGTGATCGCCGGCGAAGATCCCGGCTCAAAGCTGGACAAAGCGCGCGAGCTGGGCGTGCAGGTCATCGGCGAGAAAGAAATGGAACAACTGGCCAAAGCGAAGTAGCTCTCCTGGTCATGCGCATACGTCAGGTAGAATCGAGCACTGCGTAAGAGCGACACTCTGAATCGCCGGAGAAAAGTTGGAATGAGCAAAAAAGCGTTGATCACGGGAGTCACCGGACAGGACGGCGCATACCTGTCAAAGCTCCTTTTGGAAAAAGGTTACAAGGTGTATGGGCTTTTGGCCCGGCGATCTTCTGACACGCAGTGGCGTTTGCGCCACCTGGGCATTGAGAATGAAGTGGATTTGATGGAAGGCGATTTGACTGACTTATCGTCTTTGACAAGGCTGCTTGCCGCAATTTCCGCTGACGAAGTGTACAACTTGGGCGCGCAGAGCTTTGTAGCCACATCCTGGATGCAGCCGGTTCTAACAGGGATGACCACGGGCATTGGCGCCGTGAATTTGCTGGAAGCAATCCGGCTCACCGATCCTGCCATTCGTTTTTATCAGGCTTCGAGCAGTGAGATGTTTGGCAAGATACAGGAGCCAGTCCAGTCGGAACGGACCCCTTTTTATCCGCGAAGTCCCTATGGAGTAGCAAAGCTCTACGCTCATTGGATGACCGTTAACTATCGCGAGAGCTTCAACACATTTGCTTGCAGCGGCATTTTGTTCAATCATGAATCTCCGCTGCGAGGGATAGAGTTTGTCACGCGGAAAATCAGCGATGGGGTGGCGAGAATCAAGCTTGGTTTACAGAGTGAGCTGAGGCTGGGGAATTTGGAAGCGAAACGCGACTGGGGCTACGCCGCTGACTATGTTGAAGCTATGTGGATGATGCTGCAGCAAGAGAAGGCAGACGACTACGTGATTGCCACAGGGCGCTGCACCAGCGTGCGTGAATTTTGCCGGCTCGCCTTTCGCCATGTTGGTCTCGACTATGAAAAATACGTTGTTACCGACAAAAAATTTGAACGGCCGGCTGAGGTCGATGTGCTGGTTGGCAATCCGGCAAAAGCCAAATCGATTTTCGGCTGGAAGCCCAAAACAAGTTTGGAAGAGCTTGTCTCCATGATGGTGGACGCAGACTTGGCACGAGTGGCATCGGAAGCGCAACTCGCCTCTTCAAGTGCACGCTAAAAATGCAAATAGCACGCCGACTAGGAAATCGGCGTGCTTCTCACCATTTCAACTTTCAGTCTTGTCCCACTCTTAGCGGCGTAAAGTGTGTCCTGATCCTGGAAACCGTGTAGTGCTTCACCTGCGCGCACCATTGTGAGTCCACCGCCTGCGTCAGACCGAAAATACGCAAGTCGAGCGCAAGGTTGGTTACGTAAACAAATTCACCGTTCCGGCTGAATGCAGGACTGGCAGGGAAGAGCAGTCCGCGTGGAGTACCTGAGCGAGTGAGGCCTTCAAAATCTCCAAGCCTGGCCAGCAACTTGCCGGTAGGGCCCACGACATCAATTTCATCGCTTTGATTGGCGGCCACCCACAGGTTGTCATGGGTATCAATGGCAATTCCGTCTGCGCCGTTAATGCTGTTCACAAAAAGCACTGGTTGTCCGGGCGTGCCATGGTCCACAGGAATTTGAACAATTGTGTCATTGCCGGTATTGGCGACGAACAACGTTGTCTCTGCGTGATTGAATTCCACACCGTTTGCTCCGAATGGAGGAACGCCGGTGGTCGTAAGCAAAGGGTCAGTCACCCATGCGGTGCCCGGGCCGCCGTTTGCTCCCGTCTTCCAGATGATCCCCTGAGCGGAGTCAGAAACGTAAACATTGCCCGCAGAATCAAAAGTTAGCCCATTCAGTCCGGAGCTGCCGGTTACGGTCATGAAAACCGAAGAAGCGCCGGTGAAAGGGTCCACGCGCAGCACTTGTCCGCCGCCAAAATCAGCCACCAACAAAGCCCCGGTTTGAGGATGGAACGCAATTCCCAGCAGGTGGGGCGATGAACTCTGCACGCTTACATTGCGCAGGAGCTTTCCTTCATGATTGAAAACATAAAGCTGGCCCAGACCGGTGACCGGCCCGGCTGCATTGAAGCCAAACGTCGCAACATACACGTTGCCGTCCGGCCCCACAGTCAGACCTTCCGGCCCGGAAGCTCCCTCGGGAAGAACGGCAAACAGCTCAGCTGCGTCGCGGTTGGAACTGCCGTGATCTTCGCCATAAACACGCTGAGTGGCTGCTAACGCCAAAGACAGCGTCAGCACCGCAACGGTGGTTCTGCTCCAAATGCTTTGATTGATTCTCATAGATCCTCCGATGTGCTGCGTGATGGATTCCGACAAATGATAGGGTGGAAATTGTAGTCCAATGGCTTGCTGCATGCACGCCCCAGTCCGAGGATAAAAAAAGCAGAAGGAGTAGCAGTTTGAAATTTGCGGAAATGGTAGGCCCGGCCCGATTCGAACGGGCGACCCTCTGCTTAGAAGGCAGATGCTCTATCCAACTGAGCTACGGGCCCGTGCGTTTATTTTATCAGCGCAATACAAATCCTAAGCCAAATTATGCAAGCGTCGTCGCCGGAGGAAGCTCATGCATACACCTCTACAAGGATTGCCAATGAGCGGCAAGTTTCCAGAAAATTCCCTTGCTGCGGGTGTAAGGTGTTGGCATGTAAATACCTCAGCCAAACTGCGCTTTCGCTTATCGGATGCTAGGCAAAGCAGGACTGTTTACGGTATAGTTTTGGTCATTGACGCCTATCGTTTATTCCAAGTCATGACCCCGGAGATGCGTTGCATCCACGCCGGCAGGTTGAGTTCCAGTGAGCGTCTTATTTCGGAGCCTTGCATCTCAAGATGACAATCTTGCGCCATAAATTAGCTCTAGGTTTCTTATTTGTTTGCCTTGTCATGGGTGTTTCTTCTGCCCAAACAGACCGCCCTTCAGCTTCGCCGACACCCGATGATCGATACGACCGCGGCCTCTTTCCCGTGGGCCTACGCGCAATGGAGATAAAGGGCGTTCGTTTGTGGCCCGCGCAGATGGCACAACAGTGAGCAGCCAGGGACATAATGGCCTTCTAGTAAACAGTTTTGCCCAGGCCAGATTGATGCCGGGGGACACGATCGTGGTGCCGGAGAAATTGGACAAAGACGTTGTGCTTCGTGGCTTTAAGGATTGGACCCAGATCATCAGCACGTTTGTGATTGGAGCGGCAGCAGCCAAGGTCCTGTTCCCGTAAAACGATAAATGACAAGGTCACAACAATCGATTCTGGTGACGGGCGGGGCCGGTTTCATCGGTTCCAACTTCATATTGCATTGGCTGGCGCAAGAAGGTTCGCGAGTTGTGAACCTTGATAAGCTCACATACGCCGGAAATCCTGCGAACCTGGCTGAGCTTAGCGAAGAGAATCGTTACGTGTTCGCGCGCGGCGACATCAATGATGCAGAATTGGTCAGCGACTTGTTGCGCCTCCATCAACCTGCGGCAATCGTCCATTTTGCGGCTGAAAGCCATGTGGATCGCAGCATCCACAATGCACAGGAATTTATTCGCACAAACATTGAAGGAACATTCCAGCTCCTGCAAGCCGCACGCCAGTACTGGACAGGTCTTGCCGAAGCAGAAAAACTGAATTTTCGTTTTCTGCATGTTTCAACGGACGAAGTGTATGGCTCGCTTGGGCCCACCGATCCGGCCTTTACGGAGAAGACTCCATTTGCCCCCAATAGCCCTTATGCAGCGTCTAAAGCTTCGTCTGATCATCTGGTGAGAGCATTTCATCACACCTATGGCCTGCCTACGCTGACCACGAACTGCTCAAATAATTATGGTCCTTACCAGTTTCCTGAAAAACTGATTCCCTTGATGATCCATAACGCGACATTGGGAAAGCCGTTGCCGGTATATGGCGATGGATTGAATGTGCGGGACTGGCTCTATGTTAAAGACCATTGCGAAGCAATCCGCCAGGTGTTAAGGAAGGGTCGTATCGGCGAGTGTTACAACATCGGCGGCAACAGTGAAAAGAGCAATCTAGAGGTCATCCGAGAGATTTGCGCGATTCTTTCTGAGTTAAGACCCGGTGGTGGATACGAAGGTTTGATCACATATGTCAAAGACCGTCCGGGCCATGATCGGCGATACGCGATGGACTGCACCAAAATTCGAAGCGAATTGGGCTGGACGCCCAGCGAAAGTTTTTCCAGCGGACTGCGCAAGACCATCCAATGGCACTTGGCGCATGAAGAATGGATTTCATCAGTAACCTCTGGCGCCTATAGGGAGTGGATTGATCTCCACTATCACACGGCACAATAAAGGCCAATAAAGCTCATGGACCAGGAACGCAAAGGCATCATTTTGGCAGGCGGCGCGGGAAGCCGGTTGCATCCGGTGACCCAGGCGGTTTCCAAACAGCTGCTGCCCATCTATGACAAGCCGATGATCTATTACCCCATCAGCGTGCTCATGCTGGCGCGGATCAAAAACATTCTTATCATTTCCACTCCGGCAGACACGCCGCGTTTTGAGCAATTGCTGGGTAACGGTCATCGCTGGGGACTCAACTTCAGCTATGCCGTGCAGCCTGCACCAGGAGGGCTGGCGCAGGCATTCATCATTGGCAAGCAGTTTCTTGCAGGAAATCCCAGCGCCCTGATTTTGGGCGATAACATTTTTTATGGGCAGGATTTAACGAATTGCCTGCGACATGCTTCTGCACGCACTGAAGGCGCGACAGTTTTTGCTTATGCGGTGAACGACCCGGAGCGTTATGGAGTGATTGAGTTCAATGCAAAAGGCAAGGCGTTAAGCATTGAGGAAAAGCCCAAAGCGCCAAAGTCCCGGTATGCAGTGACAGGACTTTACTTTTACGACCCTGAAGTTGTGGAAGTTGCTGCGCAACTGAAACCTTCCCAGCGAGGCGAACTGGAGATCACCGATGTGAACCGCTGGTATCTGGAGCGTGGCCGGCTTTCCGCAGAAATCTTTGGGCGCGGCATGGCGTGGCTCGATACGGGCACTCACGATTCACTGTTGGAAGCGTCGTCGTTTATCCAAACTATTGAGAAGCGGCAGGGACTGAAGGTTCCCTGTCCTGAAGAAATAGCTTTCAAACTTGGTTTCATCAGTGCTGCCGAACTTGAGGCCCTGGCGCAGGCGCACGGCTCCAATGGATACGGCCAATATCTTCGCGGCTTGCTGGAAAGGCCGGCCTTCTAAACAAGCCTTGCGCGGAGACGCACTCGCGCTTGAACAACTCTCTTTGCACAAATGAATCAGTCTGATCTAAAAATCGTGATTGTTGGCCGTAACGGTCAACTTGCGTGGGAAGCCAACCAGCAATTTCAAGGCTTGGGCGAGATCATCTGTGTTGGACGGCCTGAAGTCGACCTGCTGAATATAGAGGACGTTCGAGCAGAGATTCGCAGGATCAAGCCTTCAGTTTTAGTAAACGCCGCAGCCTATACGGCAGTGGACCAGGCAGAATCTGAGCCGGAAGCCGCGATGAAGATTAACTCTGAATCGCCCGCCGCTATGGCCGAGGACGCAAAGCGCCTGGGCGCGCTATTCATCACCTATTCCACTGACTATGTCTTCGATGGGAACAAAGCTTCTCCTTACAACGAGGCCGATCCCGCTGCGCCTTTGAACGTGTATGGCGCAAGCAAACTTAGTGGTGAGCGGGCTGTGGAAGCCATCGGCGGAAGCTATCTGATATTTCGAACCTCTTGGGTGTACGGCGCGCGAGGCAAGAATTTTCTCAGGACCATCCTAAAGCTGGCAGCGGAACGGCCTGAGTTGAAGATAGTCGATAATCAAGTTGGCGCTCCGACCTGGAGCCGCGATTTGGCTGACTCGACCAGGAAGATCATCGAACAGCTAGCGGCGCAATCTTCTCCGGCCAGGATTTCTATGGGAGACGCATTAGGTGATCGGCGCGGGATCTACCACATGACAGCCGCTGGAAGCGTCTCATGGTGCGGGTTTGCAGCAGCGATTGTGGAAGAGATGAAGAACCGTGGCTTATCAAACAATGTGGCCAGCATTGTGCCGATATCAAGCAGGGAGTATCCAACTCCAGCCTCCAGACCCCACAACTCCCGGCTGTGCAATGACAAACTCAAGAATACTTTCGGCGTGACGCTGCCGCCGTGGCGGGCATCGCTAGGCACGGTGATGGATGAGCTGGGCTGATAGGTACGTACGAAGTATGAGTGTTTGATTCAGCCACAATCAGCCGGTCAATCCAGATCTCGTCGGGTGAAGACCTTCACCATCCCAAGCGAGGGCTTTTGTTCTGGCAGTCACGTTATTTGCGCTGCTGGTCGGCATTCTGCTGGCCTACCTGACTGAAGGCTTTAGGCGGACCGAAGAAGATCCGCAATTAGAGGCTAAATGGCACCTGCTGTAAGCCTATTTGTGGAGCGTAAGCAAGCTATAACAGCCACTGCCTTTCGTTGCTACTGTCCTCTTGCGACGCTATTCGTCCTTGGCCTTCCCCTTCTTTGAGGGAAGGCCTTTTTGCAGCGGGACGAGCTTGACAATCTCAGAAGGCGCTACACCAAGGCCGTAGGAAAGCTGGAGAAGACCGTCAAATGAGACGGTTTGCTCAGCGCGTTCTATTCTTCCTATCTGGTTCCGATGAAAGGCACACGTCTCCGCAAGCTTCTCCTGGGAGAGATGCCGTTCAATTCTTAACCTTCGCACCTGTTTGCCGAACAAAACCAATGCGCTGTGCACGCTGTATAGGGTCTTTCGGCAATCCGCACAAATCTACATCCTGACTAGATAGCGACTTGATTAGGTGTATAATTCGCGGCGACGTTATGTCGTCGCCTACATCAGAGATCCAGTATGTTGCTTGTTTTACTCAAGACGATGGCGTCTACGCCTGCGGACACTTTCATTCCAGTGTCCGAGCGGCGATGAACTGCCTTGTCCCAAATGGTGGAAGCTTCATTCGCGCTCATGAAGCCGGGACCTTCCGTTCTCTTACGAATCGGGAGTTTATCGACTTTCTCGAATCTCTGGAGCAGATGCCCTGGAGCTGGCGCAGTAAAGCTCAAGGAGGCGCACTCGCCGTTCCCGCTGCGGAGAGCGCCGAGTAAGAAGCCGCCAGAGCGCGGGAGTGAAGATGCTTCCGCACAAGGACTTGGGTCGAAAGACTGTTGAAATTCTTTCTTATCGTCTAATCGCTTCCAACCTAGTTGAATGCTGTTACGAGTGGAGATTGCCTGTATTTTCAATGATCTGACCAATTTCACCCCTTGGGGTAGATGTATAGTATCGTATTTTATTCGGCGAATCAATGACGAATATGCTGCTGGCAAGCGGCGACATAGCCCCTATTTCAGAACTGGGGAACATCGAGTTGACCCTTGTCTTTACAAACTGTTAAAAAGGTATTGATGCGTTTTGGCAAATCCATTTTGGTCGCCATGCTCGGTTTCGCTTTTGCGGCTTATGGATTCGACTGTTCACCCATGACGTCGCCAGATAAGGCAATGGAGTGCTGCGACTCCATGAATTGTTCTCATGGGATGCACGGAGAAGATTGCTGCCAAACCGCCCCTTCCGTGCATGCGCCCTTTGTGCAGCCCGCATCGATACATGGGATTACGTTCGCACCTCTGGCCTTTGCGGTGCAGCCGGCGGCGTCCATCCATATCAGTTCTTTCGATTGTGTGGAGTGGCGCGCCGTTTTGCGCTTCCACGATCCGCCCCTGATCTTTGATTCGACCGCTCCTCTTCAGCTTCGTATCTGATCTCTCCTCCTGTCGGTTCGCGACTTCAGGTATTTCTGTGCCTGCGATCTGTTTTTCCTGGAGGAAAGTCTGTGTCATTGCAAAAGCTGATTTCTGTGCCCCGCTCTACTGCCGCCGTGTTTCTTGTTCTTTTGTGCGCTGCTTCTACTGCAAGAGCGCAAGGTCCGGCCCCGGAAACAGCGCCGCCGCTTTTTCCGGGAGGCGGGCTTATTTCTTACAATCCCACTTTTACTACACGTGGCTCCGCACCGCGGCTAACAGGCAATGTTCCAGCCACTGCGCGTCCTACGTTCTCCCATGAAGGCGACATTAACTTCACCTGGGGTTTTTATAAGAACCTTGATCTCACTCTCATCCTGCCAATCGTGACGAACCATTTTTCATCGTTAGGAAAGCCGCAAGTGGGAGGAACTGGCTTGGGCGACCTGCTGGTCCTGGCAAAGTACCGCTTTTATCGTCGC
The DNA here is from genome assembly GCA_049688735.1 of Candidatus Angelobacter sp. Taxonomy (GTDB): domain Bacteria; phylum Acidobacteriota; class Terriglobia; order Terriglobales; family Acidobacteriaceae; genus Angelobacter. Next base: position 26,014 of record JBAVLE010000325.1, read on the forward strand.
GACTCACCGCGAGGCACCACGCAAGCCTCAGTCACGCTGGGGCCAAAGCTTCCCACCGGCAGCACGGGCCTAACCGGCGGAGGTGGGCTTCGGCTTCCTGCGGGATTGCAGCCCGGCTCCGGATCGACAGACTTGTTTCTTGCCGCCAACTGGACCTACACCGGACTCTTCAATCTGCGCCGGCTGGTGGCCGATGAAGATTTCCATACCCTTCTCCGATCAGAAGGCAGCCAGGCAACGCGGTTGGGCAGCGATCTGGAATCACGTTTCTGGCTTTCATATCGTCTGTACGAGGCAAAAAACGGAGAGCGAGAATGGTTTATCGGCCCGGCGCTCACGTTGCTGCACTCACAGGACGATCGCATCGGCGGCGTCAATCAGAATGGCAGCGGCGGAAGTGCGTTGCTGGCAGGAATCACCACTTACGTCGGCTTGCGGCCAGGGATGTATGTGTGGTTGGGGGCAGACTGGGACATCGCTCATTCCAGCGGCGCGCTTTTTACGCCGGTCCGGCGTCATATCACCTTTGGCATTACCCAACAATTTCGAATTCATCTTTAAAGGAGGAAGATCTTGAATATTAGAAAACTAAGCATGCTTGCTCTGTTTGGCTTTATGCTCGCTGCGCCTTTTGCCCAGGCGCAGATCACGCACGTGGATATGCGCGTTGAGGGCATGACTTGAAACTTTTGAGCCTACGGGGTGAAACAACACCTCGGACGCCAGTCTGGCGTTCAAAAAGTTGAAGTCAGTTTGATCGATGGAAAAGTTGACGTCACGCCCAAAGAAGATGGCCAAATTGATCCTGCCCAGCTTCTTAAAGCGACGTATGACAGCGGCGTGTCAGTGGCCGAGATGGATGTGACAGCGCGGGGAAAAGTGGTGAAAGACTCGTCCGGCAATCTTGCTTTGCAGGTCAGTCCCAACCGGTCTTACCAGTTCGCGCCGAATGAGTTGTCTCAGGGACTTGAATCGCTGGCCAACTCGCCGAGCGTGGTCACGCTACGCGGCCAGTTGTACAAGAAGCCTGGGGGAAAAAAGAAACCGGACAATACGCAGCCCCTGAAACTTACCGTACTGGAAGTGCAGAAGAAGGAATAAATGCTGAAACAATTGGTGTTTTGCCTGTTTCTGGGTGCGCTGCGGCTCGCCGGAGTGCAACAAGTTCCGGCGAGCCCTTTGCAGCCAAAAGCCCCGGCAATCGCGGCAGGAGAGATTGGTTCACGCTTGCCTGACATGTCCACGCGCGATTTAAGAGGACGCCGGATCTCTTCCGGTGAACTGCGCGGCAAGGTAGTGCTCATTGATTTCTGGGCTGCATGGTGCGGGCCCTGCAAGAAAGAAATGCCGGGATATCAAAAGCTGGCGGACCGCTATGGAGCGCAAGGATTCGCAGTGATTGGCCTCAAGCTGGACATCATGGCTGACACGGAAGAGCCGCGCGCTTTTGCCAGGCGTCTCGGTATACATTATCCGCTGGCTGTTGCAACCGATGAAATCAAAAATAAATTCGGCGGCATTGAAGGACTGCCAACAACTCTTATCTATGACCGGCAGGGTATTCTGCGGCAGAAGATCATTGGGTTTGAATATACGGACGTTATAGAAAAAGATTTGAAGGCGCTTCTGTGACGATCAAAACCTACCCTGCGAGGCGCGTGACGGCTAAGCTGTTCGTACTTGCTTCGCCCAAGAGAATCGGCTAAAGTATGGCAGGGCCCAAGATGCGGAAGTGAAAAGATCTTTGAAAATTGACGTCAGCATTGGTTCTCAGCATTCAGCCAAAGCATAAGCCGCTTACGGCCCTCTGCCGAACCTCTCAGCATTGGGTGACCTTGGGTCGTCTTGGGTGGAAATGGGTCAACATAGGGGAGGGCAGGGGGTATTGAGGAAATTTGAAGCCAGGTTATAAGTAAGCGATTAGAACCAATGACTTGAAGCACAGTTGTTAACGAAAGAGCATCAGTATTTGCGTTAGATTCAACGTGATTTTAATCAATTTTGATTGAAAAGGGATGGAAATCAAGGAACAAAGTTCGTCAGTACCCTATCGCCCAAGCCATCCCAACAGCCGCAGCGGTGCTGAGCAGGTTTACCAGATCGTTATTGAGCAGCCCGCGACGTTCGAAAATCGCGCCAAGAAGGCTATCAATAATAGTGCCGAAAAGGCCGCCAAGAATGATCGGGGCAATCTGATTTATAGGCACAAGCCCGGTTAGGACGGCGGCTACGGCGACGCTTGCTGCTCCAAGCAAAGCCGCGATTGTTCCAAACAGGCTGATGCCTCCATCCGTGCCGGCGGGAACGGATTTGAAACTTGTCACCAGCAAGGTTTTACGTGGGAAAGCCATACCAATCTCGCTGGAAGACGTGTCTCCCGCGGCTTCAGCCAGCGCGGCCAGCGCCAGCACAGGCCATCCGGCCCCGGCGATGGCAACTACCAGCGCGGCGACTCCAAGATTGGCCATGGCTTGAGCGGCAGTGCGTCCGCCGGCAGGTTCAGCAGTACGGAGTTGCTGCTTGCGGGTGTATCCAATGCGAGTAGCCACCAGTGTGACGGCAAAAACGATGAGCAGCGCCAGAAACATGCGCAGATCGCGAATAGCCATGATGAATGCGACCGCCGAGCCAGCCAGAGCTCCGCTGAAATTGACGCCTCCGGCGAACCAGGCCAGCACGGCGAAGCCGGCGGTGATGGCTAGAGCGATCAGCAATCGGTGGCTGGTAACAGGGAATTCAGCATGATGAAGCGCTGCGAAGACAGCCAGAATCGCGGCGGCAAAGCTTAGAGCCAGGAGGTCAGAGATCCTGAATGAGCGCGGGTTTGACAGTGAGTTCCTCCCCGACGGACCAGCCCGTCATGCATGGCTGGCGGCATCAAAGCTGCTTTCCGCATCGTACAAGAGAAAGGGCTTGCCACAACAGGGTGGCTCAACCGTTCGCGGAAATCTGGAACTACTAAAGGGAATTCATAGATTGTCTTCAGCGGTGAATGGTAATGGAGGGTGAACATGGCTGCTTCTGTCTGGACCGGATATCTTAGTTTTGGACTCATTTCCATGCCGGTACGGCTCTTTTCCGGTGCGCGTGGATCGCGCGTTTCTTTCCACATGCTGCATCGCACTGACAATGCCCGGGTAAAGCAGCAGCTTTACTGCCCCGTTGATGAGCAGGTGATCGACAGGAATGAGATTGTAAAGGGCTACGAATTTCGCAAAGGTGAATACGTGGTGATTGAGCCGGAAGAGATCAAGAAGATCGAGCCGAAGACCGCCAAAGCCATGGAAATTCTTGAGTTTGTGAAGCAGGAAGAGATCGACCCCGTGTATTTTGAGTCGTCTTACTATCTTGCGCCGGAAGAAGCGGCCAAAAAGCCTTACGCCTTACTGGTGAAGGCGCTGAAGGATTCGGGCTATGTTGGCATCGCCAAGTTGGCAATGCACAACCGCGAATACACTGCGTTTCTGCGTCCTTACGAAAAAGGATTGATGCTGCACACGATGTATTACAAGGACGAAGTCCGCGAAGCGCCTGACTTTGGCACCGACCATGCCAATTTGAAAGAAGGCGAGGTGAAAGTAGCGCACCAGTTGATTGAAGCGCTGGCCGCGAAGTGGGACCCGGAAAAATATTACGACACTTTTGAAGAAAACCTGAAAAAGCTGATCAAGGCCCACATGGAAGGCAAACAAGTAGTAGCGATTGATAAGCCTCGTCCCCCTGCCGCACCTACTGACCTGATGGCCGCACTGAAGCAAAGCCTGGCCCAGATGGAAGGTAAGAAGAAAGGGCCGCAACGGGTGGAAGCTGCCCAGCGGGAGTCAGAGATTGAGGTGAAAGGGAAGCAGAAATCGGTGGCTGGCAAGAAGAAACCGCCGAAGCGAGCTGCGTGACGAATCAAGATTGGGTGATCGTGCGTGATTGGTTGATCAGTTGATTTGGGCCGATGCTGGCTTGAACCCAAGCTGCAAGGGTCTTACGGTATTCTTTCCGTCAGGAAGCCCTCCTTTCTGGCGGTCTGGAGCGAAGCGACAAGATTCAATGGTTTACAATAAAATCCTTCGCAATAATTCAGAGTTTTGGCGTTCAACCGGTAGCACCGGTGGAGTTTGAATGAAGGTAAGCTTCAAGGCAATGTGGCTGCTGGCCAGCCTGGGCATTCTTATGGTCATGGCAGCGGGCTGCAATGATACGTTACGGCAATTTATTGTTCCGGTTCCATCCCCTTCAGGTGATCCTGGGAGACTGGCGCATGCCATCGTTCTGTCGACCAATCCTGGTGTGCAACCGACCCCCACACCGGGCAACGGGACTGATATGCAC